>JADCEF010000085.1 GCA_020250445.1 Rhodobacter sp. | reverse complement strand
GCCAAAGCCCCCGGCCAGCGCCCGCCCCGCCCCTGGCGGGCGCTTCTCGCCCGCCGGGCCGTGCGCTGGCCTTCTGCTGGTCTCGGACCTGCCGGTCTACAGGGCACCGTCCCGCACGGGTGAGGGAAACGCGGGTCGCGTTTCCTGGTCCCGCCCGCACTGGCGAAAGCGCTGCCCCCGCTGCAATGGCAGGGGCCATCACCCCTGCCACCGCGCCACGGTGATCCTTGTCCAGCCGGGGGCCCAAAGCCCCCGGCGGGCGCTTTGCACCCACCGGGTCGGGCGCTGGCCTGAGTCGCGCTTACATGACGGGTCCTGTGCGGCCGTGGTCTCCAACCGCGCGGGAAAACGCGCTGCGTCTGGGGGTCCCCGGAGTGTCAAGCCGCCTTTCCGGCGGATCAGGATGAATCCCCGTCCGACAAGCGGCGGGGATGCTGTTTCAGCACCCTGCTGGACGGTCGCCGCAACCGCGCAGGACCCCCCTGCCCGACCGCGCAAGCGTGTGGCAGGGCACCCTGCACAGCTTTCGTGCCCGCAACCCCGCCGATAGAGCGCGGGCGCAAAAGGCGGGTCAAAGCGACCGCAGCGCGGTCAGGCCGCCTCGAACATGATCGGCAGGCGCAGGAATTGTGTGGCGCGGTCAGACACCGCCCGGGCATCCCCCGTCGTCAGGAACTTTGCTTCCCGGCCCGGTCCGACAAATCCGGGGCGGCGGGTCAGATAATCGGCCAGGCTTTCGGCCACCAGATTCGCCTGGGAATAGACTTTCACCTCCGGCCCCAGCGCTTCGGCAAAGACCTTTTCCAGCAGCGGATAATGGGTGCAGCCCAGCACGGCGGCCTGCGGATGGGGCATCCGGCGTTTCAGCGCCTCGACATGGCTGCGCACCAGCGCCTCTGCCAGCATCTCGTCCCCCGCTTCGATCGCGTCCACCACGCCGCCGCAGGGCTGCGCCTCGACATCAACGCCGATCGCGCGGAAGGCCAGTTCGCGCTGAAAGGCGCGGGACGATACGGTGGCGGGGGTGGCAAACAGCGCCACATGTTTGACATCCACCTCGCGCGGGGGGGAATTGTCGCCCCACTGGCGTTCGGTCAGCGCCTCGATCAGGGGCACGAAGACGCCCAGCACCCGCTTGTCCGCCGGAACCCAGGTTTCCTGCATCCGCTTCAGCGCGGCGGCCGAGGCAGTGTTGCAGGCCAGGATCACCAGATCGCAGCCTTCCGCCCACAGCCGTTCCACCCCGGCGCAGGTCAGGGCGAAAATGTCATCCGCTGTGCGGGTGCCATAGGGGGTGTGGGCGTTGTCGCCGTAGTAGACAAAGGGCACATCGGGCAGACGGCGCACCAGCGCCTGATGCACCGTCAGCCCGCCCAGGCCGGAATCAAAGACGCCAACTGCCATGCCCTGCCCCGCATTGCGGCGCGCCGGGCCGAAAGGTCAAAGCGCGCGGTACTTCTTTTCAAACTCGTAGCCGTAACCATACGACTTGACCGGCTCGGGCGAAAGATCATAGGTGGCCTGGCGCAGATAGCCCATCAGCGCGCGCGGGTCGGTCTTCAATGCCGCCAGTTCATACGATGGCAAGGGCTGACCCACGACGATGCGCACGGGTTCGTCGATGCGGGCGCGGAATTCCTTGATCAGCAGGCCAAGGCGCAGGTTGGAATGCACATGGCTGGCCAGTTGGAACAGGCGGCTGTTATGGCCGTGAAAGTAGATCGGCACCACGGTGGCATTCGATTTCGCAATCATCTTGGCGGTAAAATTGCGCCAGCCCGGGTCCATGGGCCGCGAAAAGGGCCGCGCTGCGGTCGAAACGGTGCCGCCGGGAAAGACGCCGATCGCCCCACCTTCGGACAGATAGCGCAGGCAGGCCGCCCGGGTTTCGACGTTCTGGCGGATCGCCTCTTTTGTCTCGTCGAAGGAAATCGGCAGGATCACGCGGTTCAGCGCCTCGGCCCGGCGGAACACCGAATTGGCCAGAATGCGGAAATCGCCCCGCATCCGGTCCAGCACATGGCCCATCATCAGACCATCCAGAATGCCGTAGGGATGATTGGCAATCAGGATCAGCGGACCATTGGCCGGGATGTGCGACAAAGCACCGCCCACCACATCCAGGCTCAGCCCGTAGCGTTCGACAATCACATCCCAAAAGCTGCGGCCCGTTGCCACGTCCCGCTCATAGCCTTCGGTGCGGCGGATCAGTGACAGGCGGCCCGTCGCATTTTCCAGCACCCGGATCAGCGCGCGACCGGGGGCCGAGCGTGCCGAGGTCGCATAGGTGATATCACGGGTGACTTCGGTGGTTCCCATGCCGGACGCCTTCCTGAAACTTGCCGCGACATATCGCGCTGCAGCGAGTCTGACCAGAAAAGATGACGGATTGGTAACGGGGCAAACGGCGGATGCCGAAGCTTAGCCATGTTTGCGTTGCAACACTGCCATGTCGTCCCTAAGTGCAGAAGGTGAAGGGGTCAGGGTGCCGGGATGGATTGGGACAAGCTTCGGATTTTTCACGCCGTGGCCGATGCGGGCAGCCTGACCCATGCGGGCGAGGTTCTGCACCTGTCACAATCTGCCGTAAGCCGGCAGATCCGCGCGCTGGAGGAAAGCCTGAACACCACCCTGTTCCACCGCCATGCGCGCGGTCTGATCCTGACCGAACAGGGCGAGTTGCTGTTTGATGCCACCCAGGCGATGGTCAAACGTCTGGATGCCGCCGCAGCCCGGATCAGGGACACCGAAGACGAGGTCTTTGGTGAGCTGCGCGTGACCACCACGACGGGCTTCGGCACGCTCTGGCTCGCACCCCGGCTGACCGCGCTTTATGAAAAATACCCCTCTCTCAAGATCGATCTGATGCTGGAAGAGCGGGTGCTGGACCTGCCGATGCGCGAAGCCGATGTCGCAATCCGGATGAAGGAACCCAGCCAGGCCGACCTGATCCGCAAGCGGCTGATGAATATCCGGATGCGGCTTTATGCCTCGCCGGCCTATCTGGAAAAAGCGGGCGTGCCGGAACGCCCGGGGGACCTCAGCCAGCATCGTCTGATCAGCCAGCACCCCGGCACGCCGCAGGTGGCGGCCGGGGCGGCGCTGGTGCAGGACCTGATGCGGTTCGATGTGCCCTCGACGCTGACGGTGAACAATTATTTCGGCGTGCTGCAGGCCGTCCTGAACCATCTGGGCATCGGCGTTCTGCCCGATTACCTGTCGGACGACTTTCCCGACCTTGTGCATGTCCTGCCCGAGGTGGAATCCGGCGATGTGCCGGTGTTCCTGGCCTATCCGGAAGAGCTGCGCCATTCCAAGCGGGTCGCAGCGTTTCGCGAGTTCGTCATGGAAGAGATTTTTGCCTACAGGAAACGACAGCAGACGTAGACCGCAACGTCGCGGGCGCGGGAACCGGCGGCGGCGATCATGCGCACGGCAAAGCCCCGCACCGCGGTGTTGCGGGATACGGTCGCGGGGACCCGAAGCTATGCGTTGCGGTCATAACGGCCATGCCGCATCTGCAGCATGTCCGATATTGAACCGACGGGCCCATGCGCCTATTTCCCGAACGTTGGCGGCGGTGCAATTTGCCCGTTGCCATCATACCTCCCTGTTGGACTTGGGCCGGGCTTCTGCTCGGCCTTTTTTTTGCCCGGTCGGAACGTCAGCCATTGCCTGCATCTTTTTGGGGGTCTTCGCGGTTCTGAAAAGGCCTCGATCACGCGCGTGCCACTTTGCTGCGGAATACCATCCATCGGCAGACGCCGCCCGACAGGTTCATGGGCTTGGACAAAGGGCTTCGCGGTGAACGGCAGACCCTGATTTGGACCGCCGGGGTCAATGAATGGGAACCTGCCCTGCCGTTCCCCGGCTTGGGCTGCATGAACCGGCGGCAGGGCATGGCCCGTGCCACGGGGGCCTCGGACCCTGGGTGTGGCACGGGCCTTACCGGGACGGGATCGTTGCCGTCTTGCGAACCGGCAAGTGCCGTGTCTGGCGCCGGCGATCCCCTGTTTGCCCTGATTGCGGCCTGCGGCATCACAGGGCGGCGGGGGGGTGGCCTGCCACCGGCCCGGTTTCGCAAACGCCGCAGGGGGTGCCCCTTGGCCGGGGTTGCGGACGTTTCTTCCCGGGGCCGTCCCTGCCGCGCCGACGCCCCCCTTTTCCCGCAGCCCGCCTTGTCCTAAGAGGCAGCCATGGCCGCCGCAGGGAACACGCATGACCGAACCCGAAATCACCCCCGATCTGGTCGCGGCCCACGGGCTGACGCCTGACGAATACGCGCGGGTCCTGTCGATCATCGGCCGCGTGCCGACGTTCACCGAGCTTGGCATCTTCTCGGCGATGTGGAACGAACATTGTTCCTACAAATCGTCAAAGAAATGGCTGCGCACGCTGCACACCACCGGGCCGCAGGTCATCTGCGGTCCGGGCGAGAATGCGGGCGTTGTCGATATCGGCGATGGTCAGGCGGTGGTCTTCAAGATGGAAAGCCACAACCACCCCAGCTATATCGAGCCTTATCAGGGGGCCGCAACCGGGGTGGGCGGCATTCTGCGCGATGTCTTCACCATGGGCGCGCGCCCGATTGCAGCGATGAACGCGCTGAGCTTCGGCGTGCCGTCGCATCCCAGGACCGCGCATCTGGTCAAGGGTGTGGTCGAAGGGATCGGCGGCTACGGCAATGCCTTCGGCGTTCCGACCCTGGGCGGCGAGGTGCGCTTTCACCGCGCCTATAACGGCAACTGTCTGGTCAACGCCTTTGCCGCCGGTCTGGCGCAGGCCGATGCCATTTTCTATTCTGCCGCCTCGGGCGTGGGCATGCCGGTGGTCTACCTTGGTGCCAAGACCGGCCGCGACGGGGTGGGCGGGGCCACCATGGCCAGCGCCGAATTCGATGACAGGATCGGGGAAAAGCGCCCCACCGTGCAGGTGGGCGACCCCTTCACCGAAAAGCGCCTGCTGGAGGCTTGCCTCGAACTGATGGCCTCGGGCTCGGTGATCTCGATCCAGGACATGGGGGCAGCCGGGCTGACCTGTTCGGCGGTGGAAATGGGCGACAAGGGCAATCTGGGCATCCGCCTTGACCTCGACCGCGTGCCGGTGCGCGAGCGCGGCATGACCGCCTATGAAATGATGCTGTCGGAATCCCAGGAACGGATGCTGATGGTGCTCCGGCCTGAAAAAGAGGATGAAGCGCGCGCGATCTTCGAAAAATGGGACCTTGATTTCGCCATCGTCGGCGAAACCATTCCCGAGGATCGCTTTCTGGTGATGCTTGGCAATCAGGTGAAGGCCGACCTGCCGCTGAAGGCGCTGTCGGGCCATGCGCCGGAATATGACCGCCCCTGGGTGGCAACGCCCAGGGCAGCGCCGCTGGGGCCAGTGCCCGATGTCGACCCCATCGCGGGCCTGCGCGCGCTGATCGGATCGCCCAGCTATGCCTGCAAGGCCTGGGTGTGGGAACAGTATGACAGCATGGTCATGGCCGACACCGTGCGCGCGCCGGGGCGGGGGGCGGGTGTGGTGCGGGTGCATGGCACGATGAAGGCGCTGGCCTTTACCAGCGACGTGACCCCGCGCTACGTCAAGGCGAACCCGGTCGAAGGCGGCAAGCAGGCGGTGGCAGAGGCCTGGCGCAACCTGGTGGCCGTGGGCGCGCGCCCGCTGGCCGCGACCGACAATCTGAATTTCGGCAACCCGGAAAAGCCCGAGATCATGGGCCAGCTCGTGGGTGCGGTCACGGGCATCGCCGAGGCTTGCCGCGCGCTCGACTTCCCCATCGTGTCGGGCAATGTCAGCCTGTACAATGAAACCGACGGCACCCGCATTCTGCCCACCCCCACCATCGCCGGCGTCGGCCTGCTGGCCCGGCCCGAAGACATGATCGCGGGCCACCCGGCAGAGGGCGACGTGGCTGTGCTGATCGGCGAAGGTGCCGGGCATCTGGGCCAGTCGGCGCTTCTGGCCGAGATGTTCGGCCGCGAAGACGGCGATGCGCCCTTCGTCGATCTTGCCGCCGAACGGCGCAATGGTGCCTTCCTGCTGGCCAACCGCAGCCTGCTGCGCGCGGCCACCGACCTGTCGGATGGCGGGCTGGCACTGGCCGCCTTTGAGATGGCCGAAGCTGCGGGCCTTGGGGTAACGCTGGACACGGCAGAGACCGGCGCGCTGTTCGGCGAGGATCAGGCGCGCTATCTGGTGGCCTGCACCGAAGAACAGGCGATTGCGCTTGCGGCCGCAGGGCTGAAAGCCGGCGTGGCGGTGGCCCGGGTGGGCCGGTTCGGCGGAACGGACATCTGCTTTGGCGGAACCGGGGCACCGCTTGCCGATCTCTCGGCGCTCTACCGCAGCGCCTTTGCCAATTCCCTTGGGCTGTGATGCTGCGACAGGCGACAGCGCGGGACGCGGCCTTCGTCCGTGCCCTTTGGACCACCCCGGACAACACCCGCTTCATCGTCGCCCCCGAACCGGACGAGATCGAAACAAAGACCGCGTCCGGCGATCTGCTGATCTGGACCACGGCGGGGCAACCCGCCGGATTTGCGACCCTGACGGAATGGTTTCCCCGGGTCTGGACCATCCCTGCCGTCGCGGTTCATGACCGCGGGGCGGGAACCGGCCTGGCGATGATGCAGGCGGTGCTCGATGAGATGTTCCGTGTCCGGGACGCGCATCGGGTGGGGCTGGATGTGACGGCGGACAATACAGCCGCGCTGTCGCTGTTTCGCAGACTTGGCTTTGTGACGGAAGGCGTCTGGCGACAATGCTGGTGCCGCCCGGACGGCGGCTGGGTGGATTGCGTCTTTCTGGCGCTTCTGAAACACGAATGGCGCGCGGCGGCCTGACACGATCCCTTGCGGCCCTGCGGCGCGCGGCCTAAATTGGGTTCCAGACAGGAGTTGTTGTGATGCCGATGGAAGCCCGCGACATTGAAAACCTGATCCGCGAGTCCTTTCCCAAGGCACGCATCACGATCACCGATCTGGCGGGCGACGGCAACCATTGGGCCGCCGAAGTGATCGACGAAAGCTTCAGGGGCCTGAACCGCGTGCAGCAGCAGCGCGCGGTCTATGCCAGCCTCAAGGGCCGCATGGACGGGGCCAATGGCGAATTGCACGCCCTGGCCCTGACCACCAAGGCACCGGACTGATCCCATCCTCAAGGAATATCCCCATGGCACAAGCCGAAGACCTGATCCGCGACACCATCGAAAAGAACGACGTTGTCCTGTTCATGAAAGGCACCAAATCGATGCCGCAATGCGGTTTTTCCAGCCGGGTGGCGGGTGTGCTGAATTACATGGGCGTGGAATTCACCGACGTGAACGTGCTGGCCGATGCCGACATCCGTCAGGGCATCAAGGATTTCTCGGACTGGCCGACGATCCCGCAGCTGTACGTCAAGGGCGAATTCATCGGCGGCTGCGACATCGTCACCGAGATGACCCTGTCGGGAGAGCTGGATGCCCTTTTCACCGACAAGGGCGTGGCCTTTGACAGGGACGCTGCCGAAAAGATAAGGTCAGCCAACGCCTGACCGGCCTTCGCCCGCCAGTTTTCTGTTCACAAATATCCCCGGGGCGGGGGCGCGTGCGCAGGACGCGACGGGGGGCAGACACCCCCCCCTGACCGGTCGGGTCAGGCCGCGTGGCCCGCCCGTTCTTCCGCCGCGGTGGCCAGGGCTTCGGCGCGGGCGGCAAGTTCTGCCAGGGTTTCCACGACATGGGCCGGCACCTCGGCCACGCCTGCGCGAAGCTGGTGTGACTGGCTTTCCAGCGTGTTGACTTCGGCCTTCAGCGCACGCCGCTCGTCTTCCAGGGCTGCCATGCGGTCGGCCAGCATCAACGCGGCCATCAGCAGCATGCGGGATTCCGGCAGTCGGCCCATCTGGGCCACCAGCGGCTGCGCTTCCGCATCCAGCACCTCTGCGGCAGCGCGCAGCAAATGCTCTTCGCCGGGCTGGCAGGCCACCTGGAACATGCGTCCCCCGACCATGATATCGACGTCAGGCATCCTGCACCTCTTCGATCAGGGGGTGAAGTTCGGCCAGAATTTCTTCCATCTGCGCCATTTCGGTCAGCCGCGTCGCCTGCAGCGCCTCAAGTTCCACCAGCATCGCCGTGTTCAGCAGATGCGGGTCCGCCACGCCTGCGGTCTGCGCCTCGCGCAGGGCGCGCAGGCTTTCGCGCAGCTGGACAACGGTGTTCTTCAGGCGCTGCAGTTCGATGCCCTGCGCATCAAGCGCCCGAACCAGACGGCCCACTTTCTCGGCGGCCTCTGCTGCATCGCTTTCCCCGCGCAGGGTCATGACGCGCAGGCGTTCGGTCAGTTCGGCATTGGTGGCCTGCTCGGCTTGCAGGGCATCCTGCAACGCCGCGGTATCGATCCCGGGGGCTGCGGGCACAAAACTGTCAACGGCCTGACCGATCCGGTCGAAAGCAACGCTGATGCGCCGCTCCAGCTCTTCGATGTTGCTCATCGCCTGCTCTCTCCTGTGCCGACCCTGCGCAAGGGCCGCCGGTCCGCCAGACCCCTGCGCGAATCGGGATCAAACCCGACAGGCGTGATCTTACCCCAAAGGCCGGGGATTTTGCGCGCCCTTTCGCCACAAGCGGTTGCGGGGCGCGCTTGATCTTGCCGCCCGTGCTGGTATTCAGCCGCCAAGACAGTTTGCATCCGGGCCAAGGGGCCCCCTTCCGAAGGACACCTGGCCTTGGACATAGCGACCCTGCGCGCAAAACACCCCGACCACTGGATGAAAGCCTGCGCCATCCGCGCGCTGGCGCTGGACGGGGTGGCGGCGGCGAATTCCGGCCACTCCGGCATGCCGATGGGCATGGCCGATGTGGCCACCGTGCTGTTCGGGCGGCACCTGAGCTTTGACGCCGCCGCACCCGACTGGCCGAACCGCGACCGCTTCATCCTGTCGGCCGGGCATGGCTCGATGCTGCTCTATGCCCTGCTGCACCTGACGGGCCATGCCGACATGACGCTGGACCAGATCCGCGCCTTCCGCCAGTGGGGGGCGATCACGGCAGGCCACCCGGAATTCGGCCATGCCAAGGGCGTTGAGACCACCACCGGCCCGCTGGGACAGGGGCTGGCCAACGCGGTCGGCTTTGCCATTGCCGAGGAATCGCTGCGCGCCCGCTGGGGGGCCAGGGTGATCGACCATCACACCTATGTCATCGCCGGTGACGGCTGCCTGATGGAAGGCGTCAGCCAGGAAGCGCTGGCGCTGGCCGGCAGGCTGGAACTGTCGCGGCTGATCGTGCTGTGGGACAACAATGGCATCACCATCGACGGCAAGGTTTCGCTTTCCGACAGGACCGACCAGAAAGCGCGCTTTGCCGCCTCGGGCTGGGCGGTCTTTGCCTGCGACGGCCATGATCCGGAGGATATCGACCGGGCGATCACGGCGGCAAAGGCGGCGGGGCGCCCGGCGCTGGTGGATTGTCGCACGCATATTGCGCTGGGCTCTTCAGCGCAGGACACGCCCAAGGGGCACGGCGCGCTGACCGATGCCAAGCTGATCGCCGATACCAAGGCCGCCTATGGCTGGCCCCATGCGCCTTTCGTCATCCCCGCCGACATCAAAGCCGCGTGGGAGGCCATCGGTACCCGCGGCCACGCCGCGCGCAAGGACTGGGAGGCGCGCTTTGCCACCCTGCCCGCCGCCCGCCAGGCCGAATTCGCCCGCATCTTCGCGCGCGAAGCCCCGGCCCGGCTGACGGCGGCGATCCGCGCGGTCAAGAAATCGGCGGTGGAAAAGCTGCCGAAGGTCGCAACCCGCCGCGCCAGCGAAATGGTGCTGGAGGCGGTGAACCCGGTTCTGGGCGAAACCATCGGCGGGTCTGCCGACCTGACGGGATCGAACAATACCAAAACCCCTGATCTGGGCGTCTTCGACGCGGCCAACCGGAAAGGGCGGTACCTCTACTACGGCATCCGCGAACATGGCATGGCGGCGGCGATGAACGGCATGGCCCTGCATGGCGGCCTGCGCCCCTATGGCGGCACCTTCCTGTGCTTCACCGATTACGCGCGGCCCGCCATGCGGCTTTCGGCGCTGATGGGCATTCCGGTGGTCTATGTGATGACGCATGACAGCATCGGGCTGGGCGAGGACGGGCCGACGCACCAGCCGGTGGAGCATCTGGCACTCTTGCGCGCCACACCCAACACCTGGGTGTTCCGCCCCGCCGACCTGGTGGAAACCGCCGAGTCCTGGGAACTGGCCCTGACAGCGAAACGCACGCCTTCGGTGCTGGCGCTGTCGCGGCAGAACCTGCCTGCGGTGCGCAAGGTACACAGCAACCGGAACATGACAGCGCGCGGCGCCTATGTGCTGGCCGAAGCGGACGGCAAGCGACAGGCCATTCTGATGGCAACCGGGTCCGAAGTTGACATCGCATTGACGGCACGCGATCTGCTGCAGGCCGACGGCATCGGCACGCGCGTGGTGTCGATGCCCTGCTGGGAGCTGTTCGAAGACCAGGATGCGGCCTGGCGCCGCAAGGTGCTGCCGCCCGGTCCGGTGCGGGTTGCGGTTGAGGCCGGGGTGCGATTCGGCTGGGACCGCTGGCTGTTCGGCGAGGGCGGCAAGCGCGAGAAGTCGGGCTTCATCGGCATGCACGGCTTTGGCGCCTCGGCCCCGGCAGAGCGGCTTTACGCCGAATTCGGCATCACCGCCGAGGCCACCGCCGCCAAGGTCAGGGCGCTGCTGGGCTGACCGGTGACCGGGGATAGGCCTGTTCCCCCCAGACCGGTCAGGGGGACCTTTGCCTGATCGGCAAGGCGATCGCCGCCGCGCCGACCTCAGGCGGGTTTGCGCCGGATCGCCTGCCACAGGGGCAGGATCACGAACCGGGACAGGGGCAGGATCACAAGCCCAAGGATCAGGCCGACGACGCCATCCAGCACGGCCTTGACGGCCCAGGTCACGACGCCTGCCGCCT
Organism: Rhodobacter sp.; assembly: GCA_020250445.1. Classification (GTDB taxonomy): domain Bacteria; phylum Pseudomonadota; class Alphaproteobacteria; order Rhodobacterales; family Rhodobacteraceae; genus Aliitabrizicola. The sequence goes on along the minus strand of JADCEF010000085.1, from coordinate 1,544 downwards.
GCGGCACGGCATGGGCGGCCAGTTCGGCGGCATGGTCGATCTGATGCTCGGGCCAGGCAAAGCCGATCTGCGCCAGCCCGTGGATCACGATCGACCCGCCGACCCAGATCATCGCGGCCGTCCCCACGGCAGTAAGGACCGCCATGAATCCGGGCATGCCGCGAACAACCCCGCGCCCCAGGGCGCGGGTCATGCCAAGGCGGCCACGCCGGCTAAGGTACAGGCCCGCATCATCGGCCTTCACGATCAGCGCAACCCCGCCATAGACCAGCACGGTGATTGCCGTGCCGACAACGGCCAGGGCCGCCGCCTGAAACCAGATGTCCCGCCCCGGCAGGGCGGCCAGGGCGATGGTCATGATTTCGGCCGACAGGATGAAGTCGGTCTTCACCGCGCCTGCGACCTTTTCCTGTTCCAGATGCAGGGCCGATGTTGCCCCTTCATCCAGGGGTTCATCGGCATGGGCGGGGTGCACGAACAGGTGATACACCTTCTCGGCCCCTTCGAAACACAGATAGGCCCCGCCCAGCATCAGCAAGGGCGCAATGACCTGCGGCGCAAAGGCGGACAGCAGCAGCGCCGCCGGCAGAAGGATGAGCATCTTGTTGCGGATCGATCCCAGCGCGATGCGACCGACAATCGGCAGTTCGCGGTCGGCGGCAAAGCCGTGCACGTATTTCGGCGTGACAGCGGCATCATCGATCACCGCCCCTGCCGCCTTGATCCCGGCCTTGGTCGATTGTCCGATGACATCATCCAGCGAGGCCGCCGCAACCTTGGCGATCGCCGCCACATCGTCGAGAAGTGCAAGCAGACCGCTCATCGCCTATCCTTTGCTGACGGGGCACTGACGGGGTGCTGAAAAAGCCCCGCCGCCCGGCAGGTGCAACGTCTTTCATATCCTGCCTGAAAAGGGCTGCCAATCCGGGCGGACAAGGAAACGCACCGCGTTTCCCCGACCGGTCAGAAACTGTGGCCCTGCGGGACCGTTGCCTCCGGCGCGGCACAGGCCCGCGCCCGACCCGGGGGGCGGGCCGGACGCGGGCCAAGGGCTTTGGCCCCCGACCGCAGGGTAGCACGGACGCCGCGGGGCCAAGGCGATGGCCTTTGTCATTGCGGCGGCGGCTGGTGACTGTCGCGGCGGGGCTGGTGGCTGGCTTTTCTCGACCTGCTCCGGGCGGGAGCAGGAAAGGCGACCCGCGTTTCACCCGCCCGTGCGTGACGGCGCCCCGCAGACCGGCAGGTCCGGGTGGAACGCAGGCCAGCGCCCGATACGGCGGGTGCAAAGCGCCCGCCGTGGGCGGCGGGGCGGGCGCTGGCCGGGGGCTGTGGCCCGCGGCTGGTCAGGGATCAGCGTGGCACCATGGCAGGGGCGATGGCCCCTGCCATTGATGCGGTGACAGTGCTTTCGTCAGTGCGGGCGGGAACAGGAAACGCAGCGCGTTTCCCCGCCCGCGCGGAACGCTTCCACACAGGACCGGTGCCACCCGCGCAACAGAGGCCAGCGCCCGACCCGGCGGGGGCGAAGCGCCCAACCCGGCAGG
>JADCEF010000084.1 GCA_020250445.1 Rhodobacter sp. | reverse complement strand
GCGACCCGCGTTTCCCCGCCCGCGCGCGACGGTACCCTGTAGACCGGCAGGTCCGGGAGAAGCAGAGGCCAGCGCCCGACCCGGTGGGCGCAAAGCGCCCGCCAGGGGCGGGGCGGGCGCTGGCCGGGGGCTTTGGCCCCCGGCTGGGCAAGGCGCAGCGCAGCGCTGGGCCAAGGGCGATGGCCCCTGCCGGGGGGTGCCGCGCGCGCAGGCGGACGTCTTTCCCGCGTTGCGCTCAGTCAGCCCCTGCGATGGCCGCATCTTCGGCACCCTTTCAGCCTTTGCGGTATCGCTGTTCCGGTCGCGCCGTGCAGGATCAGGTGATTTCTTCCAGGCGTTCCTTGGACATGTCCCCCGGGACGATGGTGATGGGAACCGGCAGGTTGCCCGAGTTCCTGGACAGTTGCGTCACCAGCGGGCCGGGACCCGATTTTTCGTGGCTTGCCCCAAGAACAAGCACGCCGATGGCCGGATCTTCGCGGACCTGGGCCAGAATTTCCGCCACCGGATCGCCTTCGCGGATCACAAGTTCCGGGTCCACCCCTTGCCTGTCACGCATCCATTTCGCAAAAACCTCGAAATGCGCCACGATGCGTTCCCGCGCCTCTTCGCGCATCAGGTCGGCCACGCCGATCCAGGTTCCAAACTCCTCGGGCGGGATGACCGACAGGATCTGAACGCCGCCGCCGGTATGCGCGGCCCGAAGGGCGGCAAAGCGCATGGCGTTCAGGCATTCGCGGGATTCGTCGAGCACCACAAGGAACTTCCGCATTACCGACCCTTCCCGACTGATCCTGGTTCATCCCTCATGCGGCGCTTCTGGCCCAATCCCAGTACAGTTGCCGCACGCGCCTGGTGACCGGGCCGACATGGTACTGGCGGTCCTCGAAGGCTGTCACGGGCATCACCTTGCTGAAGTTGCCCGACAGGAAGACTTCGTCGGCGGCTGTCACGTCGTCAAAGCTCATCACCACTTCGCGCACCTCGACCCCGTCGGCGCGCAGGTTTTCCATGTGACGCGACCGCGTGATGCCGGCCAGGAAGGTTCCGTTGGCGATCGGGGTCATCACCACCCCGTCCCGGACGATAAAGACATTGGCCGTGGCACTTTCGGCCACATTGCCCATCGCATCTGCGGCAAGGGCATTGCCAAAGCCCTTGGACTGCGCCTCGACCAGCATCCTTGCGTTGTTGGGATAAAGGCAGCCTGCCTTGGCGTTGCAGACATTGTCCTCGAGCACCGGCCGGCGGAACCGGGTGCGGGTCAGCGTGGTGCTGGCCCCGGCGGGCGGCATCGGCACCGCTTCCAGCGACAGGGCAAAACCGGTGGCCCCTGGCCGGGGCGCCACGCCCAGGTCCGATCCGTGCAGGGCCCAGTACATGGGCCGCACATAGACCGCCGTGGTGCTGTCATAGGCGCGCAGGCCGTCGCGGGCGATCTGTTCGATCTCGGTCGCGGTCAGGGTGGGCGTGATCATCAGCGCCTCGGCGGACCGGTTCACGCGGGCGCAATGCGCTGCAAGATCAGGACAGACCCCGTCAAACCAGCGCGCCCCGTCAAAGACGCTGGAGCCCTGCCACATGCCGTGGTCCGCCGCGCGCATCACGTGCAGGTCGCCCTCGTACCAGCGCCCCTCAAACCAGGTGCGGATCTGCGTGCCGAATGCCATGCACTTTTCCCCGTTGACGGCGCAGAGTTAATCACTGTGCAGCGGCCGGGTCCAGCCGCGATCAGGACCGGGGCGCAGGGAAAAACCCCCGGACCGTGCGGGGTCCGGGGGATGCCGGGCGGCTGTGCGGGGCCGGGGACAGCCCGGGCACGGCAGGGACGGGGGCAAGGTGTGCCCGGCACGGGTGCGCAGCGCTGCCCGCACCCGACCATTGCAGGACAGTGAATCGATTCCGTGACAGGCGGGCGTCAGCGGGCCACCTGACGCAACAGGCGCAGCCCTGCCCCTTGCAGGGCGCTTGCAACCAGCGCGGCAAGCGACCCCAGAAAGCCAAGAAGGCCCGCCATGACGGTGCGGGCAGCGTCCGACCAGCGGATCGTCGCGCGCAGGAACCGTGCCTTGCCCAGAACCTCGATCTGTCCTACCGAACGCGCGCCCAGCGCCTCGGTTGCGCGCGCCATGCGGCGGGCGTCAGCGGCATCATCGACATACGCCAGCAGGTGCAGCGCACGGGTGGTGCCGACCGCACCCTGAATGCGGCCCATGTCGCCGACGACGGCGATGACCGGGGCCAGCGCGTCCATCCGGACCGCGCGGGCCAGATCGTCGCTGCTGCGTACGGCCGGCAGGGCGGCCCAGTCCACGCCGCGGCGCAGCGCCGCCAGGCCCTCGGCCGTCAGGCGGGGGGACAAAAGGTTCATCCGTCTGGCCATCCGGGCGGTAGAGGCCCCGACCTTGACCAAAGCCGACGACCCGCCAGAGGCCAGCACAAGCGCCGTCGCCCCCAGTCCGATCACGGACAGGCCCAGGTCGATCTCGTCCACATCGCCGCCTGTGGCAGCTGTGCTGCCCGCGCGCGCAATGCCCGCGATGTCGCCCAGCGGCGTCAGGGCAACGGGAACCTGGCAGAGCAGCACATTCGACAGGGTGCAGGCGGCGGGATCATAGGCGCAGCGGGCGCATTCGCCGATGCCCGTCAGCCAGTCCGAATCTTCCTCCCAGGCCGCGTTTCGCGCGGCGATCAGACCGGGCGGCAGGGCAAGGCCGCGCTCGGCCGCAACCTCTTCCAGCGCCTCGATCGCCACCCAGTTGCGCGGGGTTTCGCCAAGCCTTCCGGCAATCAGGTCGGCAACCCGGTCTGCCGTGGCATAGTCGGCCATCAGGCGGTCTGTTGCCGCGACAATCTGTTGGCCGCTGCGGTCGATCAGGGGGGCGACCAGCGGGTCGCGCGCAATGCGCAGCCCGGCCAGTCCCGTGGTGACAAGCGACAGAACCAGGCAAAACGTCAGACAGGCCTTTGCCACGGGCCGAAGCATGTCAACGCCGCCCGGGGGACCGGATCATGCCGGTGATCTCATAGACATCGCTCAGGATCGGCCGGGCGATGGCATCGGCGCGGTCGGCCCCTTCGCCCAGGATGCGGTCGATTTCGCCGGGGTCCCGCATCAGCCGCACCATTTCGGCAGTGATCGGCGACAGCCTGGCCACGGCAAGGTCGGCCAGCGCCGGCTTGAAGGTGCCAAACTGCGCGCCGGCAAAATCGGTGACGACCTGCTCGGGCGTGTGTCCGGCAAGGGCGGCATAGATGTTGATCAGATTGCGCGCCTCGGGCCGATCCTTCAGCCCGTCCAGCGTCTCTGGCAGGGGGTCGGCATCGGTCTTGGCCTTGCGGATTTTCCTGGCAATCTCGTCTGCATCATCGGTCAGGTTGATGCGGCTTTGATCAGAGGGATCGGATTTCGACATTTTCTTCGTGCCGTCGCGCAGGCTCATGACGCGGGTTGCGGCCCCTTCGATCACGGGTTCCACCACGGGAAAGAAATCGACGGCGTAGTCGTTGTTGAACTTGATCGCGATGTCGCGGCACAGTTCCAGATGCTGCTTCTGATCCTCGCCCACCGGCACATGGGTGGCCTTGTAGGCCAGGATGTCGGCGGCCATCAGCGCCGGATAGGCGAACAGGCCCAGTGAGACGTTTTCGCTGTTCTTGCCCGCCTTGTCCTTGAACTGGGTCATCCGGCTCATCCAGCCCATGCGCGCGACGCAGGTGAAGATCCAGCCCAGCTCGGCATGGGCGCTGACCTGACTTTGATTGAACAGGATGGACCGTGCCGGATCAATGCCCGCCGCGATGAACCCGGCGGCGGCTTCGCGGGTGGCGTGACGCAGCTTTGCCGGATCCTGCCAGACGGTGATGGCGTGCATGTCGACAAGGCAATAGATCGTCTCGATCCCCTCGTCCTGCTTTTCGACAAAACGCTTGAGCGCACCCAGGTAATTGCCAAGCGTCAATCCGCCCGACGGCTGAATGCCCGAGAAGATGCGCGCGGACGCTGCCTGAGGCGTTCTGACCGGCCCGGCCATGAAGGACTCCGTCTGGAATAAGTTGTGCCTTGGGCTTATCGCTGGGGCGCGGGGGCGTCAACGACGCCCGTTACCGTCAAAGGTCGGGCACAGGCCCGCGATGACACCGAAAGGCCCAAGAATGCAGCGTGACACCAACGCCCCGCCCCTGAACCCCCTGCCGCCCGTGGTCTGGGCGCTGGCCCTGCCGATCATCGCGATGGAGGTGGTCGTGACCCTGGGCGCACGCGGCCTGGCGGGCGGCCCCGGCGCGGTGGGCTGGCGGCTGGACGCCGTGCAGCGCTTTGCCTTTTCGCCCGACCTGATGCGGCAGATGATCGATCAGGGGGCCTTTCCGCCGGATCAGCTGATGCGGATCGTGACCTATCCCGTCATCCATACCAGTTTTACCCATGCCCTGTTCGTGATCGTCATCCTGCTGGCCATCGGCAAGATGGTGGGCGAGGTCTTTCGCTGGTGGGCGGTTCTGGTGGTCTTCTTCGGCGCGGCAATCGCAGGCGCGCTGGCCATTACGCTGATTCCCGGCCTTCAGGCCCCGCTGATCGGGGGCTATCCGCCGGTCTATGGGCTGATCGGCGGCTTCACCTTTCTGCTTTGGGTCAATCTGGCGGCGGTGGGGGCCAACAAATACCGCGCCTTTACGCTGATCGGCTTTCTTTTGGGCTTTCAGCTTCTGTTCGGCATGATCTTTGGCGGCGGCTGGGAATGGGTGGCCGACCTTGCCGGTTTCCTGGCCGGGTTTCTGCTGTCCTTCGTTGTCTCTCCCGGCGGGTGGGGGCGGGTCCGCGACAAGCTGCGTCAGCGCTGACGGCGCAGCGCCGCCCTGAAATCGGCAAGGCGGAACGCCCCCAGAAGCGTGCCGAAGCCGAAGTAGCTGACGACACCCGTGGCCACGAGTCCGCCAAGGGCCGCATAGCGCAGCCCCGGCGTGCCCAGGGCGGGGCCAAGCAAGATCGCACCCGCCCAAAGGCAGCAGCCCATCAGGGCAGAGGCCGCAATCATCCGGGGAAGCCGGCGGCGCAGCCGGGCATCCGTATGCGCCGCCTCGCCCATGGCGCGGGAGCCTGCCCAAAGCTGCCAGACCATGACCCAGCCTGCGACAGTCGTGGCCAAAGCGGCCGACATGAAGCCCATGAGCGGCATGAACCCCACCGCAAAGCCCGCGTTGACAAGCATGGACATCACGGCATAGCGGAACGGGCGGCGGGTGTCTTCGCGGGCATAGAACAGCGGTTGCAGCACCTTGTGCAGCACAAAGGCGGGCAGGCCGATGCCATAGGCGGCCAGCGCCAGCGCGGTGTTCGCCGCATCGTCCGCGCCGAAAGCGCCGCGCTGAAACAGCACGGTGGTCAGCGGCAGGGCAATGACGACAAGGGCAACGGCAGCGGGCAGGGTCAGCGCCAGGGCAAATTCCGCCCCGCGGTTCAGGCTGTCACGCCCGCCCTGCAGGTCGCCCGCCCGCAGGCGGCGCGACAGGTCAGGCAGCAGCACGGTGCCGATGGCGATGCCCACCACCCCAAGCGGCAGTTGATAAAGCCGGTCAGCATAGGACAGCCAGGCCACGGCCCCTTCGGTGAAGGAGGCCACCTGCCGGCCGACCAGCAGGTTCACCTGCACGACACCGCCCGCCAGAATCGCCGGGCCTGCGATGATGGCCAGGCGTTTCAGGTCCGGCGTGATCCGGGGCCAGCCGGGGGTAAAGCGCAGGCCCGCGCGATGGGCGGAGATCCAGGTGAAGGCAAGCTGCGCAATGCCGGTGACCGGCACGGTCCAGGCAAGGGTCAGCCCCATATCCCAGCCCGCGCGTTCCGCCAACAGCATGGCCGCGATGAACATCAGGTTCATCAGCACCGGCACGAAGCTGGCTTCGGTGAACCGCCCGAAGGCATTGAGCACGCCCGACAGCATCGCCACCAGCGAGATGAACAGGATATAGGAAAAGGCGATCCGCCCGAAAAGAACGGCCAGATCAAAGCGCGCGTCGCCGACAAAACCGCTGGCCATCGCCCAGACCAGCGCGGGCATGGCCAGGGTGCCGATGATCGTGAACAGGATCAGCACGCCCGCAAGCGCGTTGAAGGCATCGCGGGCAAAGCCCTGCGCATCCTCGCCTGACTCCAGCTTCTTGCTGAACATCGGGACGAATGCCATGTTGAAGGCCCCTTCCGCAAAGAACCGGCGGAACATGTTGGGCAGCGAAAAAGCGATGAGAAAGGCCTCTGCCACCGGCCCGGCACCGAGATAGGCCGCCATCATCACATCGCGCAGGAACCCCACCAGCCGGCTGACAAGTGTCCAGCTTCCGACAGTCAGGAAGCCGCGCAGCAGGCGGATGGGCCGCATGCTAGGCCCGGTCCGGCAGCATGCGGTGCCGGGGCAGACCGCAGATAAGGTTGCAGCGGCAGGGGCGGTCGGGGCCGATCAACGCAGCGCCCGTTCCGCGCCTTCGGCAATGGCCTGCCGCAGCTTGCGTTCCAGCGCGTCCTGGCGCGATTTGGTGTGCAGTTTCAAGCCGAACATGTCCTTGACATAAAAGGTATCGACAACCTGGGCACCGTAGGTCGCGATCACGGCAGAGGCAATGTAGATGTTGCCCGCCGCCAGCGTGCGCGTCAGATCATAAAGCAGGCCCGGGCGGTCGCGGGTATCCACCTCGATGATGGTGTAGATCTCGGAGCCTTCGTTGTCGAAAACGATATGTGTGGGAAAGTGGAACTGGCTTTCGCGCTTTCGGACCTTGTCGCGGTCCTTCAGGGCGTCACGGGCCTTGATCTCACCGTTCAGCGTCTTGTCGATCATGCCGCGCAGACGCGGCAGTCTGGCCACCTCGTAGGGCTTGCCTTCCACGTCCTGAATCCAGAACACCGCTGTCGCATAGCCGTCCTTTGACGTATAGGTGCGCGCATCAACCACATTCGCGCCCACCAGCGCCAGCGCCCCCGCCAGCCGCGAGAAGATGCCCGGATGGTCGGCCAGGGCAAAGCAGGCCCGCGTGGCATCGCGGGCCACCTCCGGGTGCAGGTCGATCCGAATCTCGTCATCCCCCAGGCCGCGCAGCAGCCGGGCAAAGACGGCCTGCGTCTCGGTTGTCAGGCCCTGCCAGTAGGGGGGGTAGTGGCGGGCGGTCTCGGCGCGCAGGTCCTTTGCGTCCCAGTCCGGCAGGGCATCGCGCAGGGCGCGCTTGGCCTCGTCCTCGCGCCGGGCCCGGTTCAGGGATTCGAGGCCGCCCTCCAGGGCCGTGGCCGTGTCGCGGTACAGCTGGCGCAGCAGCATGGCCTTCCAGTTGTTCCAGGTGCCCGGCCCCACACCGCGAATGTCGCAGACGGTCAGCACCGTCAGCAAATCCAGCCGTTCCCTGGCCTTCACCGCCTTGGCGAAATCGCGCACCGTGCGCGGATCGCTCAGATCGCGCTTCTGGGCGATGTCGGACATCAGCAGATGGTAGCGCACCAGCCATTCGACCGTTTCCGATTCCTCGGGCGACAGGCCAAGCCTGGGTGCCAGGCGCCGGGCGATCTGCGCGCCCAGGATGGAATGATCCTCGGGGCGGCCCTTGCCCATGTCATGCATCAGCAGGGCCATGTACAGGACCCGGCGGTTCACGCCCTCGGTCAGGATGCGGCTGGCGACGGGAAGCTCTTCGATCAATTCGCCGCGTTCGATCTGGGCCAGCGTGCTGATGCATTGGATCGTGTGTTCGTCGACCGTGTAGTGATGGTAGACATTGAATTGCATCATCGCGACGATCGGTTCAAATTCGGGGATGAAGGCCCCGAGCACGCCCAGTTCGTTCATCCAGCGCAGGGACCGTTCCGGATTGCCGTGCTTCAGAAGCAGATCCAGAAAGATATGCACAGCCTCGGGGTCTGACCGCATGTCGTCGTCGATCAGGTCCAGATTGGCCGCGATCAGCCGCATGGCACCGGGATGCAGAAGATAGCCGGTCCGCAGGGATTCCTCGAAGATGCGCAGCAGGTTCAGCTTGTCGACAACGAAAGCTGACGGCGTCTCAACGTCGATCCGGCCCTGCACCAGCTTCAGTCCGGGGCGAAGCCGCTTCCTGCGGCGGAACAGCCCGCTGATCGCCGCCTCCGGCTTGGCATGGCGCGCTTCAAGCTGGGTCAGGAAGATGCGCGTCAACTCTCCGACCCGGGTGGCGTGCCGGAAGTAATCCTGCATGAAATGCTCGACAGCCCTGCGTCCGCCCGCATCGCAATAGCCCATGCGCTGTGCCACCTCGACCTGCAGGTCAAAGGTCAGCTGATCGGTGGCGCGTCTGGTCGCGTAATGCATCTGGCAGCGGACAGCCCAAAGGAAGTTTTCGGCCCGCGCAAAGGTCTGGTATTCGTCCTGCGTGAACAGGTCGGCCGCCACAAGGCCTTCGGACGAGGGGACCCGGTGCAGATACTTGCCGATCCAGTACAGGGTCTGCAGGTCGCGCAGGCCGCCCTTGCCCTCCTTGACATTGGGCTCCAGCACATAGCGCTGGCCGCCTTGCCGGCGGTGCCGCTCGGCCCGCTCGGCCAGCTTGGCCTCGATGAATTCGGGGCCGGTGTTGCGGAACAGATCGTTCCACAGCCGCTCGCCCAGATCCTCTGCCAGCGGGGCATGACCGGCGACAAAGCGGTGTTCCAGCAGGGCGGTCCGGATCGTGATGTCTTCCCGGCCAAGGCGCAGACAGTCCTTCACCGTGCGGCTGGCGTGACCCACCTTCAGCCGCAGGTCCCACAGCATGTAGAGCATGCTTTCGATCACCGATTCTGCCCAGGGTGTGATCTTCCACGGCGTCAGAAACAGCAGATCGACATCGGAATGCGGGGCCATCTCTGCCCGGCCGTATCCGCCGACAGCCAGCACGGCGACACGCTCTGCCTCGGTCGGGTTGGCAAGGGGGTGCAGATGATGCACGGCGATCTGCAGCGTGGCCGTCACCAGGGCGTCGGTCAGGTCTGACTGGGCGCGCACCAGCGCCCGCGCGTCGCGCGGATGACCGGCAAAGTCCGCCGCCAGGGCCGCGTTGCAGCGCAGGCGCGCATCCGAAAGGTGCCGCACCGCGACGGCACGCGCCTGACGCGCCTCGGTGTCGCACGCGATCTCGGCCGCGACGGCGGCAACCAGGGCCCCTGCATCGGGAATGATCCCCGGCCTGTCCGGCAGGATCAGGGGCAGCGGCTTTGCCGGGCTAGAAGCCGACACCGCCGAAGCTTCGCGGTGCGGGATCAATGACAACGACCTGATTGTTGCGGATCTCTGCCACGGCCAGGCCGCGTTCGTTCGAGCCGTCCGGAAGCAGGCGGAACACCCCTGTCACGCCGGCAAAGCCCGACCCCTGGGTCAGGGCCGCGGCGGACAGCCCGCCACCGCTGCGCGCCAGCGCGCCGATGGCGGCAATGCCGTCATAGGCCAGCCCCGAGACGGGGTGCGGCGGGGTGCCATAAGCTGCGGTGTATCGCTGAACATATTGCTCGTACAGAGACGGATCGGGAAGCGCGAACCAGCCGCCCTGCACGCCCGGCAGGGCAAGGGTGGCCGGCGGAATATCCCAGCGTGTCAGCCCGACGAACTGGATGACGGCAGGCGACAGGCCGTTGTCGCGCAGCAACTGTGTCAGCAGCGGCAGCGAGCCGGCCGTATCAGCTGTCAGGAAAAGGGCATTGGCCCCGTTGCTGCGGGCCGCTGCGGCCATGGTGGGGGCAGCCTCCACGATCCCGGTCTGCGAAAACTCATTGCCCATCACGCCCACGACCGATCCGCCAGCGGCGGCAAGGCCCGCCTCTATGGCCGCACGGGCGACATCGCCTGCGGGGGTGCGGTCATGCAGGATCATGATGTTGCCCTTGCCCTGCCGCACCGCATAGCGCGACAGGCGGTTGGCGATGTTCGGAAATGTGGTGCCCAGCACGAAGACATTGCCCCCCGCGATCGCCGGGTTGTTCGAGAAGGACAGGATGCTGACCCCGGAAGACGCAACGGCATTGCCCGCTGCGTTGGCTTCCTGTGCAAAGACCGGTCCCAGAATGATCCTGGCCCCGTCGCTGACCGCCTGCGCGGCAGCAGACGCCGCCTGCGAAGCCTGCCCGGCGGTCGGATAGACCCGCAGGTCAACCCTGACGCCGCCCAGATCGGCCATTGCCAGCCGTGCCGCGTTTTCAAGACTGCGCGCGAGGTATTCGTCGCTGGCCTGGCCGGAGCCTGACGGGACCAGAAGTGCGACCTGAACCGCCTCGCCACCGGTCAGCGAGGGCCCGGTTGCCATGGGGCCACAGGCCGCTAGGCCGACCGAGGCAAAACCAAGCAATGCCCATGCCAGGGCCTTGCGCACACCCTGGGCCTTGCGGGCCCACGACAGAACGGACAACATGCGGTATTCCTTCTCGTCAGGGTGATCACAGCTTTGGCACAAAGCCTATGCGCTTCGCTCAGGGAAGGCAACTTTCGAAGGGAGCATTCTTTGTGACCACCGGCCCCCCCAAGCCGCTGCTGCGGCCCGTGCCGCCGGGCCTTCATCTACTGGCAACCCCCATCGGGGCCGCACGCGACATCACCCTGCGCGCCCTTGATGTTCTGGCCGGTGCCGATGTGCTTGCCGCCGAAGATACGCGCACCCTGCGCCATCTGATGGAAATCCACGGCATCGCCCTGAACGGCCGTCCGCTGATTGCCTATCACGACCATAACGGCCAGGCGGTGCGCCCGCGCCTGTTGCGCGCCCTGAAAGAGGGCAGGTCGGTGGCCTATGCCCCGGAAGCGGGAACGCCGCTGATCGCCGATCCCGGCTTTCAGCTGGCCCGCGCCGCGATTGCCGAAGGTCTTGCCGTTCTGGCCGCGCCGGGGCCTTCTGCCGTGCTGGCGGCCCTGACGGTTTCAGGCCTGCCCAGCGACCGCTTTCTTTTCGCCGGCTTTCCGCCGATGGGGGCGGGGGACCGGGCGCGTTTTCTGGCAGAGCTTGGACAGGTGCCTGCCACGTTGATTTTGTATGAATCGCCAAAGCGCATTAACCGGCTGTTAACCGAAATGGCGGAAACTTTCGGAAATGAACGCGCGGCTGCGGTGTGCCGCGAACTGACCAAACGATTCGAAGACGTATCGCGCGGAACGCTCGGGGAGCTTGCCGAAGCTTTCGCAGGCCGGACGGTCAAAGGGGAAATCGTTGTTCTGGTCGACCGTCCGGGCGACCGCGTGGTCGATGCGGAAAGCATCAGGGCGGCTTTGCGCGACGCGCTTGGGCACGGCTCTGTCAGGGACGCGGCGGCAAGGGTGGCGGCGGCGCTGAACCTGCCGCGCAGGGATGTGTACCGGATGGCGTTGCAACTGGCGGAACGGGAATGAGCGGGGCAGTGTCTTACCATGCCGGGATCGCGGCGGAAGCGGCGGTTGCACGGCTTTATGAAACCGGCGGCACACCCATCGCCGCGCGCCGCTGGCGTTCCCCGGCGGGCGAGATCGATCTGATCGCCCGCAACGGTGCCGAAGTGATCTTTATCGAAGTCAAGCAAAGCCGCAGCCATGCCGAAGCGGCCTTGCACCTGACGGGGCGGCAGATGGCGCGCATCTATGCCTCGGCCGCAGTCTTTCTGGGGCAGGAGCCGGCGGGGCAGGATACGGCGGCGCGGTTCGACGTGGCGCTGGTGGATGACGCGGGCCGCATCGAAATCATCGAGAATGCCTTTGCCGCCTGACCCCGCATGATTGCAACCCGCACCGCGCTGCGCCATGTAGGGGCGTCATGGCGGAGGACAGCATGGGCCTTAAGGTTGCACTGCAGATGGACCCGATCGGGTCTGTCAACATCGACGCGGACAGCACGTTCCGCATCGCGCTGGAGGCGCAGGCCCGCGGGCATACGCTTTTCTTCTACACGCCCGACAGGCTGGCTTTCGACGAAGGCCGTGTGACCGCACGCGGCTGGCCGATTGATCTGCGCCGCGAAAAGGGCAGCCACGTTACCTACGGCCCGGAGGCCGAGGTGGATCTTGCCAGCTTTGACGTCGTCTGGCTGCGCCAGGACCCGCCTTTTGACATGGGATACATCACCACCACCCATATCCTGGAGCGCATCCATCCGGGCACCCTGGTGGTGAACGATCCGTTCTGGGTGCGCAATTCGCCGGAAAAGCTGCTGGTGCTGAATTATCCGCACCTGACCCCGCCCACCATGATCGCCCGCGACCTGGCGACCATCCGCGCCTTCAAGGCGCGGCATGGCGATGTCATCCTGAAGCCGCTTTACGGAAACGGCGGGGCCGGCGTGTTCCGGCTGGACCCGAACGACCGCAACCTGGCCTCGCTGCACGAGCTGTTCACGGGCATGAGCCGCGAGCCGCTGATCGTGCAGAAGTTCCTGCCCGATGTCGCCAGGGGCGACAAGCGCATCATCCTGGTTGACGGCGAACCTGTCGGCGCGATCAACCGCGTGCCGCAGGCCGGCGAGACCCGGTCCAACATGCATGCGGGCGGGCGGCCGGAAAAGACCGGGCTGACGGCGCGCGACCGCGAGATCTGCGCGGCCATCGGACCGGACCTGAAGGCGAAGGGTCAGCTCTTTGTCGGGATCGACGTGATCGGCGACTGGCTGACCGAGATCAACGTGACCTCGCCAACCGGTCTGCAGGAGATGGAGCGGTTCGACGGCACCAATGGTGCCGCCCGCATCTGGGAGGTGATCGAAGCCAGGCGCGCCGCCTGACCCGCCTCAGGATTTGGTGCCGACGGCCAGACGGTAGCCCACGGCTTCGGCGATATGGGGCTTTTGCACGACGTTTTCGCCATCGAGGTCGGCAATGGTGCGCGCGACCCGCAGGATGCGGTGATAGCCGCGCGCCGACAGGCCGAACCGGTCAGCCACGCGCGACAGCAGGGCGCGCCCGTCGGCGTCGGGCGTGGCGATGTCTTCCAGCAGCGTGCCTTCGGCATCGGCATTCACCCGCACGCCGGGCGTACCGGCAAAGCGCTGCGCCTGCCGCTGCCGCGCCCGGGCAACGCGCGCCGCGACCTGTTCCGAACTGTCCCCGGTCGCGGGCAGGTCAAGGTCGGTAAAGGCCACCGGCGGCACTTCGACGCGCAGATCGAAGCGGTCCATCAGCGGCCCGGAAATGCGGCCCAGGTAATCTTCGCCGCAAACGGGCACCCTGGCGCAGGCGCGCGACGGATCGGCCAGATAACCGCATTTGCATGGGTTCGCCGCAGCGATCAGCAGAAACCGGCAGGGATAGCGCACATGGGCATTGGCGCGCGAGACCACGACCTCGCCGGTCTCGATGGGCTGGCGCAGCGTTTCCAGCACGTTGCGCGGAAACTCCGGGAATTCGTCCATGAACAGCACACCATTGTGCGCCAGGCTGATCTCGCCCGGCTTCGCCCCCTTGCCGCCGCCGACGATCGCTGCCATCGACGCCGTATGATGCGGCTCGCGGAAGGGGCGGCTGCGCGAAATGCCGCCTTCGGACAGAAGGCCGGCCAGCGAATGCACCATCGAGGTTTCCAGCGCCTCGGCGGCGGACAGATCGGGAAGAATGCCGGGCAGGCGCGCGGCCAGCATGGATTTTCCCGATCCCGGGCTGCCCACCATCAGCACATGGTGCCGCCCGGCCGCCGCGATTTCCAGCGCCCGCTTGGCCCGTTCCTGACCCTTGACGTCGCGCAGGTCGCGTCCCTGCGGTGCGGCCAGCACCTCGCCCGCCTCGGCGGCGGCGATCGGGTTCTGGCCGGTATAGTGGCGCACCACATCGTTCAATGATCCTGCCGCGATGACCTGGGTCGCGCCGACCCAGGCCGCCTCGGGGCCGCAGGCGCGCGGACAAAGCAGGATGCGGTCTTCTTCGGCGGCCGCCATGGCGGCGGGCAGGGCGCCGATCACCGCCACCAGCGTGCCATCCAGCGACAGTTCGCCCAGCGCGAGGGTGCCGTCGACGGCATCCTTTGGCAGAATGTCTAGCGCCGCCAGCAAGGCAATGGCGATGGGCAGGTCGAAATGCGAACCTTCCTTGGGCAGGTCCGCAGGCGACAGATTGATCGTGATGCGTTTCGACGGCAGGGCGATGGACATGGCCGACAGCGCCGCCCGCACCCGCTCGCGCGCTTCGGACACCGCCTTGTCCGGCAGCCCGACAATGGTAAAGCCCGGCAGGCCGGGTGAGACGGCGCATTGCACCTCTACCGGTCGCGCTTCGACCCCTTCAAAGGCCACCGTGTGCGCGCGCGCAACCATTTGCCCAAGCCTTACCCTGCCACAGGGTTAACGATTAGCTGCCAAATGGTTTACGATTGGTGAATGGCCATGAACTTCGGCCAGGCTTCCAAATCCGCCACCGTCTTGTCGCGGCAGAAGGCATTGCAAAAGCCGTAGATTTGGCCGCCCGTTTCCAGGAAATGCGTGACAGGCGCCCCGGAATAGGGGCAGGCGGTGTTGACCGAAGGGCCGGTGTCCACCGCGCGCGCGGCCAGCGGGGCCGGGCCGGGCCAGGGCCTGCGCGGATAGTCGCGCCGGTAAACCTTCTGATCGGCCCCGTCGGCATGGCCCATGGCGCGCCAGCGCCGGAATGACGGATGCGCCAGATGGGCCGCGACATAGGCGGCAGCCCCGGCCCCGACAGTCAGGTTGTAACCGGCAATGCGGCCCGCCACCGGCGCGAAAAAGGCATCGACCGCCGAGTAGGTCCCGCAGAGCCATGCCCCCTGCGCGCCCGTCTGCTGCCGGGCCCAGGACCACAGCAGGTCAAGCCGCGCCAGATCGGCCTGCACGGCCTCGGGCGGGGCGCAATCGGTGTAGCTGACACGCAGGTTCATCGGGCAATGGCTGCGCAATGCGGTAAAGCCTGCGTGCATCTCCGCTGCAAGGGCGCGGGCCACCGCGCGGGCGGCGGGGTCTGCGGGCCAAAGGCCCGCGTCAGGGTGGCGGCTGGCCAGTTCTTCGGCGATGGCAAGGCTTTCGCACACCACGGTGCCCTCGGGCGTGCGCATCGCCGGCACGGTGCGCGCCGGGAAGAACCCCGCCAGCAGCTGTGCCACCTCGTCGGTGTAAAGCCGGGCGGTGTGGGTCCTGACCGGCAGGCCGAAGACATCGAACAAAAGCCAGCCGCGCAGCGACCAGCTGGAATAGGCGCGGTCCGCAATGGCAAGGTCATAGGTCAAGCGCAGTCTCCTTCCGGCAGTCCCGGCCCGGCGGGGCTGGCGCGGTCTGCAAAACGACGGGTCACGGCAATTCCCGTCACCCGCAGCGGTCACACTGTGACATTGACGCTGCGCAGGTGCCAGATGCCGGACTGCACCTCGATACAGGTGACGGACAGGGGATCGATCTTCTGCGCAAAGGCCTGGACGGTTGAAATGCCCAGCGCGCGTTCGACCTGGGTCAGGATGGCACCGAAATGCGCCACGATCACAAGGTCGCCCTCATGGTCTGCAATCAGCGCATCGGCCGCCGCGTTGACGCGCGCGGACAGGCCGTTCCAGCTTTCGCCGCCCGGGGCCGCGACATCGCCCGGCTCTTCCCAGAAGCGCCGGATCAGGTCGGGGTCGCGCGCCTCGGCCTCGGCAAAGCGCAGGCCTTCCCAGGCGCCGAAGTGGATTTCCCGCAGCGCCGGCAGCGGCGGCAGGGGCTGGCCCCGGCAGATCGCGGCGGCGGTCTCTGTCGCGCGGCTCAGGTCGGATGACACCACGGGGGCCTCGGGCAGATGGTCGCGCAGCCGCGTGATCGCCCCATGGTCCGAAAGGTCCGCCGCGCGGTCGGTCCATCCGATCATCTCGCGGGCATGGGTCGGTCCGTGGCGCACCCACCACAGCCGGGTCATGCGGGTGCCCCCGGCAGGCGGCCCTTGAGGGCAAAGGGCAGCCCGGCCATGACCCCCACCACCAGGTCCGCCCGGGCTGCCATCTGCTGGTTCAGCCGGCCTTGGGCATCGCGGAACCGCCGGGCAAGCGCATTGTCCGGCACGATGCCCCAGCCGACCTCGTTTGACACCACCACGACCGGGGCGGCGCAGGCGGCAAGCGACGCCAGCAGTTGGCCCGTCTCTGCGGCCAGATCATGCCCGGCCAGCATGTGGTTGGACAGCCACAGGGTTGCGCAATCCACCAGAACGGCGGCATCGGCGGGAATGGCGGCCAGGGCACCTGACAGATCAAGCGGGGCATCCACGGTTTCCCACCCGTCGCCACGGTCCTGCCTGTGGCGCGCAATCCGGTCGCGCATTTCGTCATCCCAGGCCTCTGCCGTTGCGATGTAGATGCGCCGCCGCCCGGTCGCGGTGATCAGATTTTCAGCGAAGGCGGATTTCCCTGATCGGGCACCGCCGATGACGCAGGCATTTTTCCACATCTGTGGCGAAACATTTGATCCGGTCATGACCTGGCCCCGTAACACGCAGAGGGAACACGGGATTGTACGGAGGTGAAAGTTGGCATTCGACGGATATACCGACCAATCCATGTCGCGCCAAGCAATGAAGGCAGAATTGCTGGATGCGGAAACCGAATTGCGCCTGGCCTATGCCTGGCGCGACCAGCGCGACGAGCAGGCCCTGCACCGGCTTATCACGGCCTACATGCGCCTTGCAATCTCCATGGCCGCAAAGTTCCGCCGCTACGGCGCGCCGATGAACGATCTGATCCAGGAAGCAGGCCTTGGCCTGATGAAGGCCGCAGACAAGTTCGACCCCGACCGGGGGGTGCGATTTTCGACCTATGCGGTCTGGTGGATCAAGGCGAGCATCCAGGATTATGTGATGCGCAACTGGTCGATGGTGCGCACCGGGTCGACCTCGTCGCAGAAATCGCTGTTCTTCAACCTGCGCCGCGTGCAGGCCAAGCTGGAGCGTGAGGCGGCGCAGCGCGGCGAATCCCTTGACAGCCATCAGCTGCGCGAGTTGATCGCGCGCGAGGTCGGTGTCCCGCTTGCGGATGTCGAGATGATGGAAGGGCGCCTGTCCGGGTCCGACTATTCGCTGAATGCCACCCAGTCCTCTGAAGAGGAGGGGCGCGAATGGATCGACGCGCTGGAGGACGAGAACGACCAGGCGGCCGAGCGTGTGGAAGAGGCGCATGATGCCGCCCATCTGCGGACCTGGCTGATAAAGGCGATGCAGGAGCTGAACGAGCGCGAACGTTTCATCGTCACCGAACGCAAGCTGCGTGACACGGCACGCACACTTGAATCGCTGGGCGAAGAGCTGGGATTGTCCAAAGAGCGGGTCCGCCAGCTGGAAGCAGCCGCCTATGCCAAGATGCGCCGCAGCCTTGAATCGCAGTCAAGGGAAGTGCGCCATTTCCTTGGCTGATCTGCGCCCTCTGCTGCGCGGCATCTGCCTGTCCGGGTTTGCGCTGGCTGCAAGCCCGGCGGTTGCCATGGAAATTTCTGCCGATGCCCTTGGGCGGCTTCTGCCCGCAGATGTGGTGATTCTGGGTGAGATTCACGACAACCCCGAACATCACCGCAATCAGGCCATTGCCGTTGCCGCGTTAAACCCCCGCGCGCTGGTGTTTGAAATGCTGACGCCGCAGAAGGCCCTTCAGGCACCGCCTGACCGGGGCGACGCCGCCGCGATGGCGCGGGCCTTTGGCTGGCAGACCTCCGGCTGGCCGGACTTTGCCATGTACCATCCGATCTTTGCCGCCGCGCCGCAGGCGCGCATCTATGGCGGTGATCTGCCGCCCGGCGACGCGCGGCGCGCGGTCAGCGAGGGCGCCGCACCGGTCTTTGGTGCCGATGCGCCGCGCTATGGTCTGACAACCCCGCTTTCGCCCGAAGATCAGTCCCTGCGCGAGGCCGAACAGCGGGATGCACATTGCAATGCCCTGCCTGAAAACCTGCTGTCAGGCATGGTCGAGGCCCAGCGGCTGCGCGATGCGGCGTTGGCCCGCGCCGTGGTCCAGGCGCTGGACGACACGGGCGGCCCGGTTGCGGTCATCACCGGGTCCGGCCACGCGCGGGTGGACCGGGGCGTCCCCGCCGTTCTGGCGCGCGTGGCCCCGCAGGCGCGCGTTCTGTCGATCGGCCAGATCGAAGGCCCTGCCGCCGCCGAACAACCCTATGATCTTTGGATCGTGACAAAGGCCATCCCGCGCGACGATCCCTGCGCCGCCTTTGCCGCCGATCCGCCGCAGGGTGGTTGAGTTCTGCGCCCATGGCCCCTACACCAAGGCAGGGGTCGTGGGCCAAAGGGCGTTTCATGCTGGCGGGCAAGCGCATTCTTCTGATCATCGGCGGCGGCATTGCCGCCTACAAGGCGCTTGACCTGATCCGCCGGATCAAAGAGCGAGGCGCCTCGGTGACGCCGGTTCTGACACGCGCAGGCACCGAATTCGTCACCCCCCTGTCTGTCGCCGCCCTGGCCGGGGCCAGGGTGTACACCGATCTTTTCGACCTGACGGACGAGGCCGAAATGGGGCACATCCAGCTGTCGCGAAGCGCGGACCTGATCGTGGTTGCGCCGGCAACGGCGGACCTGATGGCGAAAATGGCGCAAGGCCGGGCAGATGATCTGGCATCAACCCTGCTCTTGGCAACCGACACGCGGGTTCTGATCGCGCCGGCGATGAATGTGCGCATGTGGACCCATCCGGCGACCCAGCGCAATCTGGCGACGCTGGCCGGGGATGGCGTGCTAACCACAGGCCCCGGCACGGGCGACATGGCCTGCGGTGAATCCGGGCCGGGCCGCATGGCCGAACCGCCACAGATCATTGCGGCGATCGAGGCGGCGCTGGCCGACGGGCCGCTGCGCGGAAAACATGTTCTGGTCACCTCTGGCCCCACGCACGAGCCGATTGATCCGGTCCGCTACATTGCCAACAGCTCGTCGGGGGCACAGGGCACGGCGATAGCGCGGGCGCTGGCGGCGCTGGGTGCGCGCGTCAGCTTCATCACCGGTCCGGCCAGCGTTCCGCCGCCCGATGGTGTCACGGTCGTTCCGGTGCAGACGGCGCAAGAGATGCTGGCAGCCGTCACGGCGGCCCTGCCTGCCGACGCGGCCGTTTTCGCCGCAGCGGTGGCGGACTGGCGGGTGGAAAACGCCAGCTGCCACAAGATGAAGAAGACCGCCGCAGGCGCGCCGCCCGACCTGCGCCTTGCCGAGAACCCCGACATTCTGGCAACCGTCGCGCAAGGCAAGCCCCGGCCGCAACTTGTCGTGGGGTTCGCCGCCGAAACCGATGATGTCATCGCCCATGCGGCACAAAAGCGGGCGCGCAAGGGCTGCGACTGGATCATCGCCAATGATGTGCGCCCCGAGACGGGCATCATGGGCGGAACCGACACTGTGGTAACGCTGATCACCGCCGCCGGCACCGAAACCTGGCCGCGCATGACCAAGGACGCCGTCGCGCGCCGGCTGGCCGACATGATATCCCGGGCGCTGACATGAGCGGGACCGGGCCGATCCTGCGCCTTCTGTGGGAACCCTGGGCAGATGCCGGCCTTGGCCTGCCGTCTTATGCAACGGCGGGGGCCGCAGGGGCGGATATCCGGGCCAACCTCAGGCCCCGGGACCGCCGGGCGGGGTTTATCCTGGATCCCATGCACCGGGCGATTGTGCCGACCGGGCTGCGGATGGAGATTCCCGCAGGCTTCGAGGTGCAGATCCGCCCCCGATCTGGTCTTGCCCTGAAACACGGCATCACGCTGCCCAACACGCCCGGCACCATCGACAGCGACTATCGCGGTCCCCTGGGTGTGCTGCTGATCAATCTGGGGGACGAACCCTATACGATCCGTCACGGCGACCGCATTGCGCAGCTGATCGTCGCCCCGGCGGTTCAGGCCCGGTTCGAAGCAGTGGCCGGGCTGACCGCGACGGCGCGCGGCGACGGCGGCTTCGGCTCTACCGGGTGCGGCTGATGCTGTTCGTTCTGGGCCTTGCCGCCGTGATCTGGGGCATCGGCGTGCTGATGAAGGTGCCGCGCCGCCAGCGGCTTATCCTGATCGCGGTGCTGTGGGCGCTGGTGGTGATCGAACACCTTGTGCTGCCTGACGGGCATCCGCTGCGCCTGGCAACGGGCGGGTCGGCGCAGGTCTGGCTGACGCTTGGCCTGGCTGCGGCGGTGATTGCCGCCTACCGGGCCGGGCTTGGCCGTCTGCGCCAGCGCGCGCTGCCCAAGCCGGTTGTCCCGGCGACACAGGCCTTCCGCCCGGCCGAGCTGGACCGTTATGCGCGCCACATCCTGCTGCGCGAAATCGGCGGGCCGGGACAGCGGCGGCTGAAGGATGCTAAGGTGCTGGTGATCGGGGCGGGCGGGCTGGGGGCCCCGGCGCTGTTGTACCTGGCCGCTTCCGGCGCAGGCACCATCGGTGTCATCGACGACGACCTGGTCGAGACATCCAACCTGCAGCGCCAGGTCATCCATACCGATGCCCGGATCGGCCTGCCAAAGGTGCAGTCGGCCAGCGATGCGATGCGCGCTCTTAACCCGTTCATCGAGGTGCGCCCCTATCAGCGCAGGCTGGATGCAGCACTCGCGGCAGACCTGTTTTCCGACTATGACCTGATCTTGGACGGGTCCGACAATTTCGACACCCGCTATCTGGCGAACCGCACGGCGGTTGCCCTGGCAAAGCCGCTGATCGCAGCGGCCATCACGCAATGGGAAGGGCAGATCAGCCTGTATCATCCCTCAGGCGGCGGGCCATGCTATGAATGTGTCTTTCCCCTGCGGCCCGCGCCGGGGATGGTGCCGTCCTGCGCCGAGGCCGGGGTTGCGGCCCCCCTGCCGGGCGTTCTGGGCAGCATGATGGCGCTGGAAGCGGTGAAATTCCTGACCGGCGCCGGGGACAGCCTGCGCGGGCGGCTGTTGCTGTTCGACGGGCTGCATGGCGAAAACCGGTCTGTCACGCTGCACAGGCGGGCCGATTGCACGGTCTGCGGGCAGGCCCGCGCCAGCGACTGGACAGCGCCTGTGAGCACACCGTAATCTGCACAGCATGATCTTGAACCGGGAGAACCAGATGAAATTTTCCGCCGCCCTTGCCAGCCTTGGCCTGGCCCTTGCCGCCACCGTTGCCACCGCACAGGACCTGCCCGACCTTGGCGGGCGCGAGGTGGTCGTTGTGACCGAAAACGCCTATCCGCCCCTGCAGTTCGTCGATCCGGCCAGCGGCGCGGCCATCGGCTGGGAATATGATGCGATGGCGGATCTGGCCAAACGCCTGAACTTCACGGTCAAGTATGAAAACATCAGTTGGGATGCGATGATCCCCGCCGTGTCGGAAGGGCAGTTCGACATCGGCATGACCGGCATCACCATCCGCGATGACCGCAAGGAGAAGGTCGATTTCTCGGACGCCTATATGCGGTCTGAAATGGTGATGATGGTGCGCGGCGACGAGACGCGCTTTGCCGACAAGGGCGGCTTTGCCGCGAACCCGGACTTGCTGATGGCCGCCCAGCCCGGCACCACGCCCTTTTATGTCGGCGTCTACGAGGTGCTGGACGGAAACGAGGCGAACCCGCGCATCAAGCTGTTCGAAACCTTTGGCGCCACCGTGCAGGCCCTGCGCGCGGGCGACGTCGATCTGGTGCTGACCGACGGCACGGCAGGTGCGGGCTATGTCGCGGCCTCGGACGGCGGGCTGAAGATCATCGGTGAAAAGCTGGGGACCGAGGATTTCGGTTTCATCTTTCCCAGGGGGTCCGACCTTGTGGCCCCGATCAATGCCGGAATTGCGGCGATGAAGGCCGATGGCACGATTGATGCGCTGAACACCAAGTGGTTCCTTGATTTCAAGATGGGCGAATGACGCCCGGCAGGCCCCGGGCCTGAACCGGGGCCGCTGCAATGAACCGCCCCCCTGATCAGGACAGCGATTTTCCGTACTGGCTCCTCCTCCTTGCGGGGGTGGGGCTGTATCTGTTCTGGCTTGTCGTGGCGAACGAGCTTTACGCCCAGGTGCTGCGCACGCTGGTCAAGGGCATCGGCATCACCGTTTTCGTGACGGTGGTCAGCTTTGCGCTGGCCTCGGCGCTGGGTCTGGCGCTGGCACTGGCCGCCCTGTCGCGCAGCATCATGCTGCGCCAGATCGCGCGGGTTTATGTCGAGGTGATCCGGGGTATCCCGATCATCGTTCTTTTGCTTTATGTGGCCTTCGTTCTGGCCCCCGCCATGGTCGCGACCTGGAACTGGATGACCTCTTCGCTTGGTATTGACCCGTGGCAGACGCGCGACTTTCCGCTGCTGTGGCGGGCCATCGTTGCGCTGGCCATCGCCTATTCCGCCTTTCTGGCCGAAGTATTCCGCGCCGGGCTGCTGTCGGTGGACCGGGGCCAGATCGAGGCGGCGCAGGCGCTGGGCCTGAACGGCCGGCAGCGGTTCCGCCACATCATCTTTCCCCAGGCCTTCCGCACCATCCTGCCGCCGCTTGGCAATGATTTCGTGGCGATGGTCAAGGATTCCAGCCTTGTCTCGGTGCTGGGGGTCAGCGACATCACCCAGCTTGGCAAGGTCACGGCGGCGGGCAACTTTCGCTACTTCGAGACGTATAACGTGGTGGCTCTGGTCTATCTGACGATGACGATCACCCTGTCGCTGGCCCTGCGGCGGCTGGAACGGCGGATGCGCGGGCCGGAGCAGCGATAGGGCAGCACGGCCATGTGAACCGGGGCGGACCGCTGGCGGGTGGACCTTTGCCGGGGCGGCCCCTAGGCTGCGCGCAAAGGAGACGCGCCGATGACCAATCCCCTGCTTGCCCCCTGGACCGCGCCGTTCGGCTTGCCCCCCTTCGACGCCATCCGCGACGAAGATTTCGCCCCCGCCTTTGTCCAGGGCCTGGCCGAGGCGCGGGCGGCCATCGCCGCCATCGCGGAAAACCCCGCCGCGCCGAGCTTTGCCAATACCATCGAGGCGCTGGAAGTGTGCGAGGAAACGCTCTCGCGGTTGGCAGCCGTCTTTTACAGCGTTGCAAGCGCCGACAGCACAGTGGCGCGAGAGGCGTTGCAGCGTGACCTTGCGCCAAAGCTTGCCGCCTATTCGTCCGAAATCACGAACAACCGCCCCCTGTTCCAGCGCATCGACACCCTGTGGCAGGAGCGTGACAGGCTGGGCCTGACGGCCGAGCAGGAGCGGGTGCTGATGCTGTACCGCCGCCGCTTTGTGCGCGCGGGGGCGGAGCTTGAGGGGGACAGGGCCGCGCGGATGACCGAGGTTCAGGCGCGGCTGGCGGTGCTGGGCACGCAGTTCACGCAGAACCTGCTGGCCGATGAACGCGCCTGGGTCATGGCGCTTGCGCCCGAGGATCTGCAGGGTCTGCCGGATTTCGTGGTGGAATCCGCCCGCGCGGCGGGGGCAGAGCGGGGCCTGCCCGGCCCTGTCATCACGCTGAACCGGTCGCTGATCGTGCCTTTCCTGCAATATTCGCCCCGGCGCGATTTGCGCCAGCGCGCCTGCCTGGCCTGGGTGGCGCGAGGCGCGAACGGGAATGATCACGACAACCGCGCGATTGCCGCCGAAACGCTGGCCCTGCGGCAGGAACGCGCGGCGCTGCTGGGCTATCCGGATTTCGCCACCTTCAAGCTGGAAACGGAAATGGCCCGCAACCCGGGTGCCGTGCGCGACCTGCTGCTGCGCGTCTGGGAACCGGCCCGCACCCGCGCGCAGGCGGATGCGGCGGTGTTGCAGGCCATGATGCAGGCCGATGGCATCAACGACGCGTTGGAGCCGTGGGACTGGCGTTACTACGCCGAAAAGCGCCGCAAGGCCGAGTTTGATCTGGATGAGGCGGCGCTGAAACCCTTTCTGCCGCTTGATGCCATGATCGCCGCCGCCTTTGACTGTGCCCGTCGTCTGTTCGGGCTGCACTTCACCCCGCTGGACGTGCCACTTTACCATGGGGACGCACGCGCGTGGGAGGTGACGCGGAACGGAAGGCATCTGGCCGTCTTCATCGGCGACTTTTTTGCGCGGGAGTCAAAGCGGTCCGGCGCCTGGTGTTCGGCCTTGCGCAGCCAGCGCAAGCTGGGCGGCGCGGTGACGCCCGTGGTGGTGAACGTCTGCAACTTTGCCAAGGGCGACCCAGCGCTTTTGTCTTACGACGATGCGCGCACGCTGTTCCACGAATTCGGCCATGCCCTGCACCAGATGCTGTCGGACGTGACCTATGACTGTATTTCGGGCACATCGGTGGCGAGTGATTTTGTGGAACTGCCCAGCCAGCTTTACGAACACTGGCTCGAGGTGCCCGAGGTGCTGGCGCAGCACGCCCGCCACCATGCCACGGGCACACCCATGCCGCGGGCGATGCTGGACAGGCTTCTGGCCGCCCGCAGCTTTGACCAGGGCTTTGCCACGGTGGAATATGTGGCTTCGGCCCTTGTCGATCTGGCCTTTCACGAGGGAACACCCCCCGCTGACCCGGTCGCGCGAGAGGCCGAGGTGCTGGCCGAAATCGGTATGCCCCGTGCCATCCGCATGCGCCACGCCACCCCCCATTTCGCCCATGTCTTCGCGGGGGATGGATATTCCTCGGGCTATTACAGCTACATGTGGTCAGAGGTGATGGACGCCGATGCCTTTGAGGCCTTCGAAGAGACGGGCAATCCCTTCGATCCCGAGGTTGCGGCACGGCTGGAGCAGCACATCCTGTCGGCGGGCGGCTCGCAGGAGGCGGAGGCGCTTTACACCGCCTTCCGGGGTCGGATGCCGGGGGTGGAGGCGCTGCTGCGCGGGCGCGGTCTGGTCGATGCGGCCTGAGGCGGGCGGCACAACGCCCGGCCGCAGCGCAGGCCGCCTTGCCCGGACCGCGCCGTCACGATAGGCAAGGCCGGTGTTCCAAGGCGATGCCCGATGCCCCACAGCCTGTCCCTGCGCGTGTATTACGAGGATACCGACCTTGCCGGGATCGTCTATTATGCCAATTACCTGAAATTCATCGAACGCGGCCGCAGCGAATGGGTGCGGGCGCTGGGCGTGGATCAGGCGGTGCTGCGCCGGGATGAGGGCATCGTGTTCGCCGTGCGGCATCTTGAAGCCGACTATCTTCGCCCTGCGGTCTTTGATGACTGGCTGACCATCACGACCGCTGTCCTGCCGCTGACGGGCGCGCGGATCGTGCTGGATCAGGCGGTGCTGCGCGACGGCGTGGTCCTGTTTGCGGCACGGGTGACATTGGTGCCGATGGGTCCTGACGGGCGCATGGTGCGCCTGCCCGCCGGGCTGCGGCAGCGCCTGTCACAGGGATGATCCGCCGGGAGTGACACAGATGTGTTGGCATTCCCTCTGGTTTCCGGGTAGAGTCCGGTGCCAGAAGCCGCGCGATCAGATGCGGCACGGCAAACGAGCAGGCTTGATGGATACCCAGACCCTCGCGGCAGCGCAGGAGATTGATTTCTCGCTGGTTGCCCTTTTTCTTCGCGCGACCTTTACCGTCAAGGTCGTGATGATCATGCTTTTTGTCTCGTCCTTCTGGTCCTGGGCGATCATTGTCCAGAAGCATATCCAGTTCCGCAAGGCGCGGGGCGAGGCCGCCATCTTCGACGGTGCCTTCTGGTCGGGAGAGCCGCTGGACGATCTTTACGAAAGGATCGGGCCCGCGCCGGACGGGGCAAGCGAAAAGATTTTCGCCGCCGGCATGCTGGAATGGCGGCGCAGTCACCGCCAGGACGGCGGGCTGATTGCCGGGGCACAGGCCCGCATCGACCGGTCGATGGATGTCGCCATCGCCAAGGAAAGCGAGACCCTGAATTCGGGGCTGAGTTTTCTGGCAACCGTGGGGTCCACCGCCCCGTTCATCGGCCTGTTCGGAACGGTCTGGGGGATCAAGCACAGCTTCGAGCAGATCGCGGTCTCGCAGAACACCAACCTCGCCGTCGTGGCCCCCGGCATCGCCGAGGCGCTGCTGGCAACTGCGGTGGGCCTGATTGCCGCCATTCCGGCAGTGGTGTTCTACAACAAGCTGAACGCCGATGCCGAAAGGATCATCGGCGGGTACGAGGCGTTTGCCGACGAATTCGCCACCATCCTGTCGCGCCAGCTGGACGCCTGACATGGTGGCAGGGGTCGTAAAGGCGGCATCGGGGGGCGAGCGGCGCCGGCGGCGCCGGCGCGGCAAAAGCCCTGCGATGTCGGAAATCAACGTCACACCCTTTGTCGATGTCATGCTGGTGCTTTTGGTCATCTTCATGGTTGCGGCCCCGATGCTGACCGTGGGCGTGCCGGTGCAACTGCCGCAAACCGCAGCCACCGCCCTGCCGACCGAACAGGAAGAGCCGCTGACCATCACCATCACGGCGGACGGCCGTCTGATGATCCAGACCACCGAAACGCCCGACGGCGAGCTTATTCCAAAGCTGCGCGCCATCGCGGCAGAGCGGACCAGCACCAAGGTTTTCCTGCGCGCCGACGGGGCGGTCCCTTACGAGCGTGTGGCACAGGTCATGGGCGCGCTGAATGCGGGCGGCTTTCGCGACATCGGCATGGTGATGGATACCGACGGGCCGGACTTCGGCGCGGATGGCGGCTAAGGCCGGGCGGGCATGAACACGGGGCAGATCATCTCGGGTGCAGGTCACGCAGGCCTGATCCTGTGGGTCGCGGTGGGAGGGTTCTTTCAGCCGCCCCGCGATGTGCCCGAGGTGGCCGTGACATCGGTTTCCCTGCTGTCGGCCAGGCAATACGAAGAACTGGCCGCAGCCGCCGCAGGCAAACCGGACGTGGCCGCAGTTGTCGATCAGCCGAAACCTGCCGACCCGGTGCTTGAACCGGCCGTTTCGCCGCGGCCCGAGGCAAAGCCCCTGACGGAACCGGACCCCGAGGCGCAGCCCGGGCCGCTGCAGGAAAGCGCGCCGGACGTCAGCCAGATCGAACCCCTTCCCGTCCCCGAAGAGGTGGTGGCACCTGCGCCGCCTGCCCCTGTCACCGATGCCGACCAGCCGCTGCTGGTTCCCGACACCACCGAGGCAAAGCCCCAGGATGCGCCCCGCGTGGCCCCGGTTCCGGCCGAGACGCCGGATCTGGATGCCGAAGTGGCAGAGATGCCCACGCCTGCGGTCAGCCCGGATGCCGCCCCGGACGCGCAGGTGGTGGAAGAGGACAAGCCCAAAGCGGCCCCCGAAGCTGCAACGACCCAGATCATCACCGAGGCTGTGGAAACCGAAGACAAGCCCTCGCTGGCCCCGGCATCCAGTGCCCGGCCCCGCACAAAACCCCCGGCGCGCACGGCGGAAGCCCCAAAGGCGGAAGCACCCGCCGCCACCGCCGTGGCCGAAACCGCGCCCGTGCCGGAAGACGACAGCATCGCCGATGCCGTGGCCGCCGCCCTGTCCGAGGCCGAAGCCGCGCCCGCCGGCACCGACGGGACGGTGGAAAACGCCGGGCCGCCAATGACGGATGGCGAAAAGGACGCGCTGCGGGTCGCGGTACAAGCCTGCTGGAACGTGGGCTCGCTGTCGAGCGATGCCTTGATGACCACGGTGACCCTGGGCGTCACCGTTGCGCGCAATGGCATCCCCGATGTCGCCTCGATCAGGATGATCGGCTTTGAAGGCGGAACCGAGGCCTCTGCCCGTCAGGCCTTCGAGGCTGCCCGCCGTGCCGTCATCCGCTGCGGTGCCAAGGGCTTTCAGTTGCCGCCGGACAAGTATGCGCAGTGGCGGAACATCGAAATGGAATTCAACCCGGAAAGAATGAGGATCAAATGACCCTGTTCAGAAGCCTCACCCCCGTGCTTGCACTGGCCCTTGCCGTGTTGGCCGGACATGCGCCCGCGGCCCTGGCCCAGGACCGGCCGCTGCGGATCATCATCACCGATGGCGTGATCGAACCCCTGCCCTTTGCCGTGCCGGACTTTGTCGCCGAGAATGCCGGGGCCGAAGAACTGGCCCGCAACATCGCGCGGGTTGTTGCCGCCGATCTGGAAGGCACGGGCCTGTTCCGCGAAATCCCGGCCGAGGCCCATATCAGCCGGGTGTCCAGCTTTGATGCCGCCGTGTCCTATGCCGACTGGAAGGCGATCAACGCCCAGGCGCTGATCACGGGGGCCGTCAGCGCCAGCGGCGACCGCGTTTCCGTCAAGTTCCGGGTCTTTGACGTCTTTGCCGGTCAGCCCTTGGGCGAAGGGCTGCAATTTGCGGGCTCGGCCCAGGGCTGGCGGCGGATGGCCCACAAGGTGGCCGATCAGGTCTACAGCCGCATCACCGGAGAGAGCGGCTATTTCGACAGCCGCGTCGTTTACGTTTCGGAATCCGGCCCGAAGGACGCCCGCGCCAAGCGCCTTGCGATCATGGATTATGACGGCGCGAATGTGCAGTATCTGACAGACAGTTCCACCATCGTCATCGCCCCGCGCTTTTCGCCCGATGGCGGGCGCATCCTTTATACCTCGTTCGAAAGCGGCTTTCCCCGGATCTACGAGATGGACATCGGCAGCGTCCAGTCCCGGGTCCTGGAAGAACAGCCCGGCACCATGACCTTTGCGCCCCGCTATGCGCCGGATGGCCGAAGGATCGTCTTTTCGCTGGAACAGGGCGGCAATACCGACATCTACGCCATGGATGGTCAGTCCGGCACCTCGACGCGGCTGACATCGGCACCATCGATCGAAACCGCGCCCAGCTATTCGCCCGATGGCAGCCAGATCGTGTTTGAAAGCGACCGGTCGGGCACGCAGCAGCTTTACATCATGTCCGCAGGCGGCGGCGAACCGGTGCGGATCAGCTTCGGGCCGGGCCGCTACGGCACGCCGGTCTGGTCGCCGCGCGGCGATTACATCGCCTTCACCAAGCAACATCAGGGCCGCTTCCACATCGGCGTGATGCGCACGGACGGGTCGGAAGAGCGGCTTCTGACCGCAAGCTTTCTGGACGAAGGCCCGACCTGGGCACCCAACGGCCGGGTCATCATGTTCACGCGCCAGGGGGCCGGGGCCAGCGGCGAGCCGGCCCTGTATTCGGTCGACATTTCGGGGCGGAACCTGCGCAAGGTCACCTCCGAAGGTCCGGCGTCCGACCCGGCCTGGTCACCTTTGCTGCCCTGACAGGGTGCTGAAAAAGCAATCCGACCGCCTGCCTGCCGGGAAACTCTTCCCGATCCGGGGAAGGGGATTGCCCCTTTGGGCGGGATCAGGAAACGCGACCCGCGTTTCCCCCGCCCGCGCGGGACGCCGCCACCAGGACCGGTGCCACCCGCACCACGAGAGGCCAGCGCCCGACCCGGCGGGGGCGAAGCGCCCGCCGGGGGCGGGGCGGGCGCTGGCCGGGGGCTTTGGCCCCCGGCTGGTCAATGATCCCAGCGCGGCGCTGTGGCAGGGGCGATGGCCCCTGCCAGAGAGACCGGGCATCCCGGAGAACGCCCGTCCGGGCGGGATCAGGAAACGCGACCCGCGTTTCCCCG
>JADCEF010000083.1 GCA_020250445.1 Rhodobacter sp. | reverse complement strand
TGATCCGCGATCTGCGCGGCGTGGTGGAACGCGAAGGGGCCGCCCTTGGCGTGTTCCTGACGCCGGCAGAGCCGACCAGGCCGATGATCAGCGAAGCCGCCGGGGCCGGGCACCATGCACTGCCGGGCTTTGCCCCCGTGCCGCGCCTGCAGATCGTCACCATCGAACAGGCGATGCGCCTGCGCGACCGGGCGATGCGCCTGCCCGCGCGCCGCGACGATGCCTTCCGCCGCGCCGCGCGCGAGGACGACCCGGGCGCGCAATCCTCTTTCAATCTCTGAATCGCCCGCGCCCATTTGCATTTGATCAAATTCCCGGTCATAAGCACGGCGTCCAAGCGCAGGTGCCGCCATGCCGAAAAAACCCGATCTGATCGCCGGTGTCCGCCGCAACCGGCTGGAGGCCATGGCCACGCGCGAAGCCCGGCGCTATGCCCGCAGCCGCCCCAGAACGCGCGCCGCCCTGGCCGAAGGCGCGGCAACCTGGCTGGACGGCGTGCCGATGCACTGGATGAAGGACTGGCCGATGCCCCACCCGATGCTGGTGGCCAGGGCGACAGGCGCGCGGCTGACCGACATCGACGGCTTTGGCATTGACGATTTCTGCCTGGGCGATACCGGCAGCATGTTCGGCCATTCCCCCGCGCCGGTCGCCAGGGCGATCCGCCGCCAGGCCCGGCGCGGCCTGACCTTCATGCTGCCCACCGAAGACGCGCTGGAAGCGGGCCGTCTGCTCACGAGGCGTTTCGGCGCGTTCCGTTGGCAGATCGCCACCACCGCCACCGATGCCAACCGCTTTGCGCTGCGCGTGGCGCGCGCCGTCACCGGGCGCCCCAAGGTTCTGGTGTTCAACAGCTGCTACCACGGCACGGTGGACGATATCTTTGTGACCATCCGAAACGGCAAAACCGTGAACCGCCCCGGCCTTCTGGGCCAGGTGGCCGATCTTTCGCTTGTGGCGACGGCGGTGGAGTTCAACGACATTGCCGCCGTCGAAGCCGCCCTGAAAACCGGAGAGATTGCGGCCATCCTGACCGAACCGGTGATGACCAATTCCTGCATGGTCCTGCCCGACCCCGGCTTTCACAGGGCGCTGCGGGATCTGTCCCGCCGTCACGGCGCGGTTCTGATCCTGGACGAAACCCACACAATCTCATCCGGCCCTGGCGGCTACACGCGCGTCCACGGGCTGGAGCCGGACATGTTCGTGGTCGGCAAATGCGTGGCCGGTGGCATGCCTGCGGCTGTCTGGGGCATGACCGATGCCCTTGCGGACCGCTACCTTGCCGTCAACGCAGGGCGGGATCCGGGCCATTCCGGCATGGGCACAACCCTGTCGGCCAATCCGATGCAATTCGCCTGTCTGCGCGCCACGCTGGAAGAGGTGATGACCGAAGCGGCCTATGCCCGTATGGAGCAGGGCGCGGCCCGCCTGGCCGCGGGGCTTGCGGCGGTCATCGCCGGCCATGATGCGCCCTGGCATGTGGTGCGTGTAGGCGCGCGGGTGGAATTCATCTGCGCCCCCGGCCCGCTGCGCAACGGCTCTGACGCGGCACGGGCGCACCAGCCTGACCTGGAGGCCGCGATCCACACCGCCCTTCTGAACCGGGGCTGCCTGATTGCGCCCTTCCACAACATGATGCTGGTCAGCCCGGCCACCAAGACACGGCAGATTGACCGCCTGATTGCCGCCTTTGATGAAATCCTGACAGACCTTCTGGACTGACCCTGCCATGACCGATCTGCCCAGCCCCTCTGGTTCGACTGTTGCCGAGGCCGAAGCCTTTCTTGCCGCCCACCCCGAGATCGAGGCCTTCGATATCGTCCTGCACGATGCCAACGGCATCGGGCGCGGCAAGATCATCCGCCGCCATGAACTGCCTGGCCTCTACCGGGGCGGGCGGCATCTGCCGATCTCGATCCTGGGGCTGGACATCTGCGGCGAGGATGTGCACGAAACCGGCCTGATCTGGGATCAGGGCGACGGCGATCTGCGCGCCTGGCCGATCCCCGGCACGCTGGTGCCGCTGCACGCCACCACCCCGCCGCGTGGCGAGGTGTTCATGTCGATGTATGACCTGAACGGCAGGCCGATGTCGTCAGACCCGCGCCATGCCCTGCAGCGGCAGGTCGATGCGCTGGCCGCCGAAGGGCTGTATCCCTCGGGGGCCTTCGAGCTGGAATTCTTTCTGCTGGACAACGACCGTGGCCCCGACGGCAAGGTGCGCCCGGCGCGCGATGTGCTGGATGGCCGGACAAGCCACAAGACCGAAGTCTATTCGGTCGATCACCTGCATGGCATGCTGCCCTTGTTTTCCGACATCTATGCAGGGGCCGCCAAGGCGGGTATCCGGGCCGAGACGGTGATTTCGGAATATGCCCCCGGCCAGTATGAGCTGACGCTGCATTACCGCGCCGATGTGATGCAGGCGGCGGATGACCTGATGCGGCTGAAGCGCATCGTGCGGATGCAGGCCCGCCAGCACGGCGTGACCGCCTGTTTCATGGCCAAGCCGGTGGAATCCTGTGCCGGGTCGGGCATGCATTTCCACGTCTCGATGCTGGACGCCTCCGGCCGGAATGTGTTTGTCGAGGCGCGCGAAGGGGTGTGGAACGACACCATCCTGCACGCCCTGGGCGGCCTGCGCGCCACGATGGGGGAATCGATGCTGGTCTTTGCGCCGCACGCGAATTCCTGGCGGCGCTTTGCCAGCCAGAGTTACGCCCCGGTCTCGCCCACCTGGGGGGTGAACAACCGGTCCGTCGCGCTGCGCATCCCGGCGGGGGACATCCGGGCAAGGCGGATCGAACACCGCCCCGCCGGGGTGGATGCCAACCCCTATCTTGTCGCGGCAACGGTGCTGGCGGGCATCCGCCACGGGCTGGCGGGGCGGATTGATCCGGGGCCGGAAACGACGGGGAACGGCTATACCGATGCCCGGGACGCCCCGGCGATCCCGGTGGACTGGCGGTCGGCGATTGCGGCGGCGAAAGGGTCGGCCTTTCTCAAGGATGCGCTGGGGGCGGACATGCACCGCACCTTTACCGCAATCAAGGCGGCGGAACATGCCCGTGTGGCACGCACCGTGCCGGATGTGGATTTCGATCTCTATCTGCATACGGTGTGACCGGGGCGGTTCCACGCTGCGCCGGGTGCGGGGGAAGCAGTATCAAGGGGTTGCGGGGGGCGTGGTCAGGGTTTGGCAGGGGGGGCCGGGCCGGACGGCACCGCCCCGCAGCCTACCATGCTTCGCCCCTTGCCGGAAGCGCGGTGCCTGTGCATCCTGAACGGGCAACAAGGGGCCGGGGTGCCGCATGGATGATGCCTGCCTGGAAAAGCTGGCGACCCTTCTGATCGGGGTGTCGGTGGCGGGTGCGGCGGCGGCGGGCACGGGGGTGCTTGCGGGCCTGACCGAGGTCGGCACCGGCGCGGCGGGCCTGTGGCTGCGGCTGACCGGCCAGCGCCGCCGCGATGCCGATGCGGTGCTGGGCAAGCTCACGCAGACCATAGGGCAGGACTGGCAGGCCTGGGGGCAGACCGCCTCTTTCGCCGATGACCGGTTGCGTGCTTCGGTCGTGGCGAGTTTTGAGACGGTGATCCCGCGCTGCACCATTCCCGCTGCAAGTGTGGTGTCTGCCAGGCTGAACGCGGACGCCGTGGCGGACCTGGTGCTGGCGCAGGCCGAAGTCGCCCTGCCGCAGGTCTATGCCGACAGGAACCCGCGCAATGTGGAAGCGCACCATGCCCGGATGTTCCTGCGCGACGTCACCCGCCGCGCCTATGCGGCCCTGCTGGCCGAACCCGGCTATATCGACACCATCGCCCCCGATCTGTGGCGCGGGGTGCTGGACGGGATCGGGCGGATCGAGGATACCACAGGGCGGATCGAGGCCACCACGCAGGAAACCGCAGAACAGCTTCGCCACCTGACCGAGATGGTTGCCCATTTGACACGGGCCACCGCCGCCCGTGCCAGCGGCATCACCGATGACGCGCTGATCGGCCTTGCGCGGCGCATTGCCGCCGATGTGGCTGATCCTGCCACCGCCTTCCGCGAACTGGAAAACGCTGTCGAGGTCGCCATCCGGGTACAGGCCGAAGGGCGGCAGGGATCGAACCTTGGCGATTTCGTGGATGAGGTGCTGCGGCGGGTCGCCGCCCTTGCCGCGCAGAATCAATACGACACCGCCGCACAGGAAATCGACGCGGCGCTGGCCCAGGAACAGGCCGAATCCACCGCCCGCCGCATCCGCCTTCTGGATGCGGGGATTGCGCAGGATATCCTGCGCCGCGATCCGGACTCTGCCGCCCGGCGTCTGCTGCTGAAGGCCGACCTCGAGGCAGGGGGCGTTGCCAACGTCGCCGCATGTCGGAGCCTGCAGTACGAATGGTACGAACGCGGTCGTGACAAGGGCCTGAATTTCGACCTTGCCATCGCCATCGAGCTTTCCACCAACACCCTGCCGCGCGCAAACGGGTCGGATGATCGCGGCGCGATTCTGAACGACCTCGGCAATGCCCTTCAGACCCTCGGGGAACGAGAGGCCGGGACGGCGCGGCTGGAAGAGGCCGTGGCGGCCTATCGCGCCGCGCTGACGGAACTCAGGCAAGACCGGGTACCGCTGGAATGGGCCATGACACAGATGAACCTCGGCACTGCCCTTTGGACCCTCGGGGAACGCGAGGCCGGGACGGCGCGGCTGGAACAGGCGTTGGAGGCCTATCGCGCCGCGCTGACGGAATACAGACAGGACCGGGTGCCGCTGGACTGGGCCATGACGCAGAATAACCTCGGCAATGCCCTTCAGACCCTCGGGGGGCGTGAGGCCGGGACGGAGCGGCTGGAAGAGGCGGTGGCGGCCTATCGCGCCGCGCTGACGGAACGAACGCAAGACCGGGTGCCGCTGAACTGGGCCATGACGCAGAATAACCTCGGCACTGCCCTTCAGACCCTCGGGGGGCGTGAGGCCGGGACGGAGCGGCTGGAACAGGCGGTGGCGGCCTATCGCGCCGCGCTGACGGAATGGACGCAAGACCGGGTGCCGCTGGACTGGGCCATGACCCAGAATAACCTCGGCAATGCCCTTCGGACCCTCGGGCAACGCGAGACCGGGACGGCGCGGCTGGAACAGGCCGTGGCGGCCTATCGCGCCGCGCTGACGGAACGCAGGCAAGACCGGGTGCCGCTGAACTGGGCCATGACGCTGGGGAATGAAGGGGTGGCCCTGCTCATCCTGGCCGACCGCACCGGGGACCTCGGCCGGGCGCGGCAGGCGCTGGAACAATTGACGCTGGCCGAGGCGACGCTGCGCAGCGGCGGGCACATTCCCTGGGCCGAGACCTTTGCCAGCCAAATCCCCGCTGCCCGGGAATTGGTGGACCGGCTTTCCGCCGGGCCGCCCTGACCGGCGGATCGCCGTGCGACCTGCGGCTGGCTGGGGTTGGGGCGCCACCTGCCGCCGCAGCACAACACCCGCCGCTGCCCACCCCACCCGGCCGGGCCGGGTCAGGAAACGCGCCCCGCGTTTCCCCGGCCCGCGTGGGACATTGCCCTGCAGACCGGCAGCTCCGGGAGGGACGGAGGCCAGCGCCCGACCCGGCGGGGGCGAAGCGCCCGCCGGGGGCGGGGCGGGCGCTGGCCGGGGGCTTTGGGCCCCCGGCTGGTCCTGATCCGGTGCAGCGCTGTGGCAGGGGCGATGGCCCCTGCCATTGAAGCGGATTCGGTGCCGTCGCCCGTCCGGGCGGGTACAGGAAACGCAGCGCGTTTCCCCCGCCCGCGCGGGACCGTGCCCTGCAGACCGGTCGGTCCGGGAGACACAGAGGCCAACGCCCAGCCCGGCGGGGGCGAAGCGCCCGCCAGGGGCGGGGCGGGTGCTGGCCGGGGGCTTTGGCCCCCGGCTGGTCCTGATCCCTGCGCAGCGCTGTGGCAGGGGCGACGGCCCCTGCCATTGAAGCGGGGGCGGGGCTGTCATCAGTTCAGGCGGGAACAGGAACCGCGACCCGCGTTTCCCCCGCCCCTGCACGACGGTACCCTGCAAACCGGCAGGTCCGGGAACACCGGCAGGCCAGCGCCCACCGGTGGGGGCGAAACGCTTGGCCCGGCGCAGCGGGCACCCGCCGGGGGCTTTGGCCCCGGGCGGGCCGGGTGGTTACCGGTTGCCGCAAGGCCGGGGTGATGGCCCCGGCCGGATTGCGCGGCGCGCACGCAAGGAAGAATTTCCTGCTTTCCGGTCCGTCAGCCCATGCGGTTGGCCCTTTTCCGACATCCTGTCGGGGGCATCTGCGGCCCGGTCGGGGGTGCCCTTTGCCTGCCGGGCGCTTGCACCCCGGCATCGGGCAGATTACCTCAGCGGTCTGTGCACAAGGAACGCCCGATGACCCCTTCGCTGGAATCCCTGACCGACGCGCTTTTGTCTGCCGCCCGCCGCGCGGGGGCGGATGCCGCCGATGCACTGGCGATCAAGGGCACGTCGCTGTCCATCGACATCCGCGCGGGCGCGCTGGAGCAGGCGGAACGGTCGGAAAGCATCGAATTGGGTCTTCGGGTTCTGTTGGGTCGCAGGCAGGCCTGTGTTTCGGTCTCCGACATGTCGCGTGCGACGATTGACGCGGTCGCGGAACGCGCCGTGGCCATGGCGCGCGAAGCGCCGGAAGACCCGTGGATCGGGCTGGCCGGGGCGGATCAACTGGCCCGCACCTGGGATGTGGCAGCGCTGGAACTGTCGGATCACAACCCCGAGCCGGGGGCG
This sequence comes from Rhodobacter sp., assembly GCA_020250445.1. Classification (GTDB taxonomy): domain Bacteria; phylum Pseudomonadota; class Alphaproteobacteria; order Rhodobacterales; family Rhodobacteraceae; genus Aliitabrizicola. The sequence goes on along the minus strand of JADCEF010000083.1, from coordinate 2,866 downwards.
CAGGCGCTGGAACAGGATGCGCGGCGCGCCGAGGCCGCCGCAATGGCGGTGACAGGGATCACGCAGGTCGAAGCTTCGGCCGGGTATGGTGCCCGGCAGATGCATATCGCGGCAAGCAACGGGTTTTCGGGCGGCTACGGGCGTACGTCGCGGTCGTTTTCGGCGGTGGCCTTCACCGGCGAAGGAACCGGGATGGAACGGGACTGGGCCGCCGAAAGCCGCACCTTCCAAAGCGACCTGCCGGCCCCGGAAGAGGCCGGGCGTCTGGCGGCAGAGCGCGCGCTGGCCCGGCTGGGCGCGCGCAAACCCAGGACCGGTGCCTGTCCGGTGCTGTTTGATGAACGCGTTGCCGCCTCGCTGATCGGGCATCTTCTGTCGGCTGCGAACGGGTCTGCGATTGCGCGCGGCTCCAGTTGGGCGCGCGACCTGCTGGGCAAACAGGTTCTGCCCGGAACACTGTCGGTGATCGAAGACCCGCTGCGCCCGCGCATCGGGGCGTCGCGCCCCTTTGATGCCGAAGGGCTTGCCACGTTCCGGCGCGCCATTGTCGATCGGGGCATCCTGACGGGATGGACGCTGGACCTGGCAACGGCGCGCAAGCTGGGCATGACCAGCACCGCCAGCGCCTCGCGCGGCACGCAAGGGCCGCCGTCGCCCGGCACGTCGAACATCGACCTGACACCGGGCAGCGCCAGCCGCGACGATCTGATCCGCGACATGGGCACGGGGCTGCTGGTCACCGCACTGATCGGCAGTTCGATCAACGCCACGACGGGGGATTATTCGCGCGGTGCGTCCGGCTTCTGGGTGGAGAACGGGCAGATCACCCATGCCGTGAACGAAGTGACGGTGGCGGGCAACCTGATCGACATGCTGCTGCGGATCACGCCTGCGAATGACGCGCGCGCGCATCTGTCCACCCGCGTGCCCGGCCTGCTGGTCGAGGGGCTGACCCTTGCCGGCGCATGACCTTGCCCTGCTGTCCGAAGCCGCACTCCGGGCGGGCGAAATCGCGATGCGGTTCTGGAAACGGTCGCCGAAATCCTGGGACAAGGGCGGCGGGCACGGGCCGGTGACCGAGGCTGATCTCGATGTGAACGAGATGCTGGCAGATCGGCTGCTGGCGGCCCGGCCCGGTTATGGCTGGCTGTCGGAAGAAACCGAAGACGGTGCCGCCCGGCTGGCGGCAGAGCGGGTGTTCATCATCGATCCCATCGACGGGACGCGGGCCTTCATGGCGGGGGAAGAGACTTTCGCCCATTCACTCGCCGTGGCCGAGCGGGGCCGGGTGACGGCGGCGGTGGTCTATCTGCCCGCGCTCGACCGGCTGTATACGGCCTGCAATCATGGCCCCGCCCTGTGCGATGGTGCCGCGATTGCGGCCAGCGCGCGGGCGGGGACCGAAGGCGCAACACTGCTGGCCACGCAGTCCAGCATGGCCCCGGCGCTGTGGCCGGGCGGCGTGCCGCAGGTCAGGCGCAGCTTCCGCGCCTCGCTGGCCTATCGGCTGTGCCTTGTGGCCGAAGGGCGGTTCGACGGCATGGTCACGCTGCGCGACGCCTGGGAATGGGACATCGCGGCAGGGGCGCTGATCTGCCAAAGGGCCGGGGCGATGGTGACGGACCGGGTGGGTGCGCAGATCCGGTTCAACGCGGCCCGTCCGCAGGCAGCAGGCGTGGTGGTGGCGGCACCGGGGCTGCACGGGGCGCTGATGGGGGGGCTGGCACCGCCGGCAGAGCGGCCCGCGTGAGGGAGGGTGGTTTGCATTCGGCGGTGATCTTGGCGACGGCTGAATTGCGGGCGGCCGACAGCACTGCGACTTTTCAATATCAACGTTTCAGGTTTTCTTCGCCTGCAAAAGAAAGCTCATGGGAATCTGGGCGTCACGGCCTTCGTAGATGTCGTAGTCAGGTTCGCGGATCGAATGCCCGAATTCCTTCAACGATGACAACGCCAGTCCGGCAGCGATGCAGGACGTAACGATTTGCCCCATGGAATGGATAAACCAGTAACCGGTTTCGCCCTGGCCGTGATCAACCCCATCGTAGGAAATCAAACCCTCTTCCTTGAGAGGGTCTTTTCTGAAGTAACTGAAGGCAGGTTCATGAGGCGTGTCGCTGTCGGGGTCGAACACTTCCATGAAGGGATGGGTTTCATAAATCACCAAATACCCACCGGGATGCAGGAGCCGCGCGATCACGCGGAACAAGCCGTCAAGGTCGGGCATCCAGTTCAGAACGCCAATCGTGATCAACGCCAGATCAAAGGTGCCGACATCTTCCTTCAGGTCGTAGATGTCGGCCTCGACCAGACGCGGCTGCAGACCAGCCGCCTGCGCAAGACTCCTTGCCTGTTCAAGAAACGCCCCCGATTGATCTATGCCCAGCGATGGCTGGATTCCCAGCGACGCAAGGGACAACAACTCCCGGGCGTTGTTGCATCCGATCTGGACAGCCGTTTTACCTTCAAGTCCCAGGGCCAGGATCGCTTCTGTCAGGTCCCGGTCCAGCACGGAGAACCCCGGTTGGGCAGCTTTCTCAAGTAAGGCGTCCCACTCTTCGCCGCGACCATGAAGCGCGGCAGACGCGTTCCACGCCGCCTTGTTTGCCGCCGTGTAAACCGCGAGCAAGCTTGTCATCGACTTGCACTTTCCGCACCTGACTGGACCATCTCTTGTCCAAAAGACAGGGTCACGGGCTGCTGGTCAAGCGCTGATCCGGTCCCATAAAGCGGGATGGCGGTTGGGTGAATCACTGGGGGATTCCCTGCCGGTTCGATTTGTGATTCACGATGGGGGCTGGGATATGGAGGCCAGCCCTCATGACGAAACCCCTTTCGATGGATATCCGGACGCGCGCTATGGCGC
>JADCEF010000082.1 GCA_020250445.1 Rhodobacter sp. | reverse complement strand
CCCCGGCGGGACAAGGGGCAGCGTGGCGCTGTGGCAGGGGCGATGGCCCCTGCCATTGAGGCGGTGATGGTGCTGTCGTCTCTCCGGGCGGGAACAGGAAACGCATCGCGTTTCCCCGCCCGCGCGCGACGGTGCCCTGTAGATCGGCAGGTCCGGGAGAGACAGAGGCCAGCGCCCGACCCGGTGGGCGGGAAGCGCCCGCCGTGGGCGGGGCGGGCGCCGGCCGGGGGCTTTGGCTCCCGGCTGGACAAGGATCAGCGTAGCACTGTGGCAGGGGCGATGGCCCCTGCCATTGCAGCGGTGAAAGCGCTTTCGTCAGCCCGGGCGGGACCAGGAAACGCAGCGCGTTTCCCCCGCCCCTTCGCGACGGTGCCCCGTAGACCGGAAGGTCCGGGACAAACGAAAGGCCAGCGCCCGCCCCGCCCACGGCGGGCGCTGGCCGGGGGCTTTGGCCCCCGGCTGGTCCTGGTGCCAGCGTGACGCTGTGGCAGGGGCGATGGCCCCTGCCATGGCAGCGGTGAAAGTGCCTTCACCCCTCCGGGCGGGAACAGGAAACGCGACCCGCGTTTCCCCCGCCCGTGCGTGACGGTGCCCCGCAGACCGGCAGGTCCGGGACCAGCAGAGGCCAGCGCCCGACCCGGCGGGGGCGCAGCGCCCGTCTGGGGCGAGGGGGGCGGGCTGGCGGCTGTGGCCCCCGGATGGCCGAGGGGTGTCTTTACGACCGGCACGACAGGCTGCCACGGGGCGCGCCTGCACGCGCGGCACCGCCCGTCCATCCGGCGCGAATCCTTGGCGGGCGGGTGCAGGTTGGTCTGCCGGGGTATTCAGGATCACTTCGGCTTGACGATCCCGGAAAAGCCTGCAACGGCCAGCAGGCTTAATGCCCATCCGGCAAGGGTCTGGAAGTAGAGGAACGATTTTCCCGCGCGCCCCAGCGGCGTGCGCGTATCGGGCGACCAGAAGTCGCGCTGGCCGGTTTCCATCACCGGAATCAGCGTGTCCACCGACAACATCAGGGCGTTGTGTTTCGGATAGGCGGCTGATTCCGGCTGATCGTAAAAACAGCGCAACTGGGTCTGGCCCGGCTTTGCCAGGCCGCTGCGCACGGTTCCCAGCGATACCATGAACAGCTTTTCACCTTCGGGAACCCCGCAAAGCACCCATTCGGGCGACCGCAGGATGACCGATACATTGGGCCTGATCGCGCCTTCGCGTTCCAGCACGACATAAACCGCCCAGCCCATCAGGCCCAACACCAGCAGCCAGATCAACGCGCGCAGCGGGCGGCGGCCATAGCCGATGGTCATCCCCAGGATGGCATCGCGCAGCGTCATCGCCAGCCGCAAGGCCAGAGACGGGGCACGCAGCCGCGCGGCCCGCCGCCACAGCCGGTCTTTTTCCAGCAGCACCACCATGGCATCGTCATCATGGCCCATTTCGGCCAGAACGCGGGCCAGATGTTCATAGGGCTGTGGCCAGAAATCTTCGCCCCAGCGCGAGGGGTCCTGGCGCGACAGCCAGTCCAGCCGGTCTGCCGCGCCAACGGGTGCGCCAAGGAACGCCTTGTAAAGGCAGCGGTTCAGCAGCAGGTCCCCCGGTTTCGGCCAGGATGCGGCTTGATCGGTGATGGCCCCCAACTCTGCCCCGTTCAGGCTGAGCGCGCCGTCAATCGCCGCGCCGTCACGCAGAAACAGCGCCCCCCCCACCACAGTGCGGTTCAGCCGCACCGCCACATCGCCCGGATTTGCCGCATGAGTGCCGGTCAGGTCCACATCGCCGCCGATGCGCGCGGTGACAAGGCTGACCATGCCCGTGATCCGGGCCTGACGGAATGCGGCATCGCCGGTGATCTCTGCCGAATCCGCCTCGACCGCCGGGGCACTGGGCCGTTCGATGCTGCTGCCGACCAGATCAAAGTCACCGCCGATCCGCGCCCCCAACAGGGCAATTCCGCCGCGCACCGTGGCCCCGCGCATCAGGGCACTGCCCCGGATGAAGATGCGCTCGGCGCTGAGCGCGCGGTCGCCCTCATGGCTCAGGGTCATCCCGTCCATCACCAGATCGCTGCCGATCCGCGCCCCGCGCAGGCTGATCGGGCCGGTCACGGTGGCAGACCGCAGCAGGATGTCGCCGCGCGCCTCCAGCCGGTCGGCGGGCAGGCCGGGCAGGTGCGAGCCGTCAAAGGAGACCGTGTCGATCACGGCAGACCGCAGCACAGGCGCGGCATCGAACCGGCAATCCTGCAACCCGATGTCCAGCGGCACACGGCAGCCTTCCAGATCAAGCGGGCCGGTGATCCAGGCCCCGCTCAGACGCAGCCCCTTTTCGTGCATCGCCGGCACGTCCGGCCCGCCCAGCAGAAGGGCGCGGATCAGCGCGGCGCGCACGCGGCGGTCTTCATCCCCTTCCTGCGGCAGGCCGCCTGACCCGACCCGGTCGGACATGCCGCTGCCGATCCCTTCGACCATCGTCACCTCGGCCCGGCTCAGCGGGCCGAAGCGGACAAGAAACGGGGCGGGCATGGGGGTCAGAGCGCGGCCAGAACCCGCGCCCACGACCGGATCCCTTTGTGAAAGCTGGTCAGGCTGTACTTCTCGTTCGGGCTGTGGATGCGGTCATCGGACAGGCCGAAGCCCGCCATGACCACATCCATCCCCAGTTTTTCCTTGATCATCGTGGTCACGGGGATAGAACCGCCGCCGCCGACAAAGGCCGCCTCAACGCCCCATTCGTCGCTGAGCGCGCCTTGGGTCTTCTGGAAAACGGGCGAGGAGACTTCAAAGGCCACCGCGCGGCCCGAGCCGAATTCAGTGAACTCCACCCGGCAGTCGGCGGGCACGCGCGCCTTGACAAAGGCCCGGAAGGCGGCGCGGATCTTGTGCGGGTCCTGGTCGAAGACAAGGCGGAAGCTGATCTTGGCCGAGGCGACGGCAGGGATCACGGTCTTGAAGCCGTCACCGGTGTAGCCGCCGGTCATGCCGTTGACCTCGCAGGTCGGGCGCGACCAGGTCTGCTCCAGAACCGAGCGGCCCTTTTCCCCGGCGGGCACCGACAGGCCGACCTCGCCCAGAAAGGCGCTTTCGGAAAAATCAAGCTTTGCCCAGCTGTCGCGCAGCGACTGCGGCAGGTCGGGGACACCGTCGTAAAAGCCGGGCAGGGTGATGCGCCCATCGGCATCGCGCAGGTCCGCGATCATGCGGGCCAGGATGTGATTGGGGTTCGCGGCGGCAGAGCCGTAAAAGCCTGAATGCAGGTCGCGGTCGGCGGCGTGGATGAAGATTTCCTCGGCGCAAAGGCCGCGCAGGCTAGTGGTGATGGCGGGCGTGGTCTTGTCCCACATGTTGGTGTCGCAGATCATGGCGACATCGGCGGCCAGTTCATCCTTTGCCGCATCCAGAAAGCCGGGCAGGTTGGCCCCGCCCGATTCCTCTTCGCCTTCCAGCAGGATCGTGATCGGGATCGGCAGCTTGCCGGTGACCGCCTTCCAGGCGCGGCAAGCCTCGACAAAGGTCATGAGCTGCCCCTTGTCATCCGATGCGCCACGGCCGCGGATTTCCTTGCTGCCGTCCGGCAGGGTGACGATCACCGGGTCAAACGGCGCGTCCGTCCACAAGTCCAGCGGGTCGGCGGGCTGCACATCGTAATGGCCATAGAACAGCACCCTGGTTCCTTTGGCGCTGTGATCCTTTGCCAGCACGATGGGGTGGCCGGGGGTGTCGCGCAGACCCGACTGAAAGCCGATGGCGGCAAGGTCGGCCGAATGCCATTCGGCACAGGCGCGGGTTTCGCCGGCATAGGCCGGATCGGTCGAGATCGACTTCAGCCGGACGGTCTGAAACAGCCGGTCGATGGCATTGTCGAAATCGGCGTCAATATGGGCCAGGACTTTATCAAGATCGGACATTGCAGAAACCTCCCTTACGGATTGGGCAAAGCAGGGCGCGCAGGTGTGCGGGCCAGATCAGACGGCGGCGGGGGCGAAGGGCCAGATCATCGGCACGATGAAGACCGCGATGATGAAGAACCAGATCAGCATCGGCAGGCCCAGCTTCCAGTAATCGGTGAACTTGTAGGCACCGGGTTCCATCACCATCAGGTTCGTGGGCGTGGCCACCGGGGTCAGGAAGGCACCGGCACAGGCAATTCCGACACACATCAGCACGGGCTGGATCGAGATGCCCATCTGATTGGCCGCGACAACCGCGATCGGGATGATGATCAGCGATGTCGCGGTGTTGGAGATGACCTGCCCCATGATGGCCGCCAGCACGAACAGACCGGCCAGCAGGGCATAGGGCCCGGCATCCCCCACCGCATCCACCAGCCCGTCCGCCAGCAGCGAAGCGGCACCTGTCACCTGCATGGCCGTGGAAAGCGGTGTCAGTGCCGCTACCAGGATGACGGTCGTCCACCCGATGGAGCGGTAGACCTGTTCGGTCGAAAGCACCCCCGACAGCAGGATGATGCCTGCCGCCGTCAGCCCCGCAACGGCGGGCGGGACAGCGCCCGTTGCCAGCAGCAGCACCATCAGCGCCAGCGCGAACAGAACGGTCTTTGCCCCCGGTCCCATCGGCACGGCCTGGCGGCGCACCAGATCGGGCGAATTGACCACCAGAACCTCGGCCTGGTCGAGCCGCTTGTCCAGCGCGCTCCATGTGCCCTGCAGCAGCATGGTGTCGCCTGCGGCAAGGGTTTCGCCCGGGGGCAGATCGGCCCCCCCGCGCTGCAGCGCCAGCACGATCAGATCGCCGCTTTCGGTGACCATGCCCGGGAAAAAGCGCTGGCCGATCAGCGGCGAGCGCGGCGGGATCAGCACCTCGGCAAGGCCCGAGTCGCGGTTGAAAAGCTGGTCGGCGATGCCGGCTTCGGGGGCATCGTCGCGGAACGACAGGCCAAGATCACCGGCAAGGTCCGCCGCGGCTTCGGCCGTGCCGCGGAAGATCAGCAGATCGCCCTCCGACAGGGTTTCCTTGCGGACGGGGCGGCCCTGCGCATCTTTGGTTGGCGCAAAGCTCAGTCCCGCAGGACCTTTTGCCGCGATGTCGGCGCGGCTCTGACCGATCAGGGGCGACCCGGCGCGCACGCGCAGCTGGTGGGCATCGCTGGACAGGCGGAACTGCTCGACCAAAGTGGTGGCATGCTGGCTGAGGTCCGGCGGCAACGTCTTGCTGGTGCGGCTGGGCAGCAGCCGTTCCCCGAACAGCACGACAATGGCAATGCATCCCAGCACGATGGGAATGCCTACAAGGGCGAATTCGAAATAGCCGAACCCCGGCCCACCGGCATTTTCGGACGCCTCGACGACCAGAACGTTGACCGGGCTGCCGGTCAGCAGCAACTGCGATCCGGCATGGGCACCAAAAACCAGCGGCATCAGCATCTGGGACGGCGCGCGGCCCAGCCGGATCGACATGACCACGACCACCGGGATCAGGGCTGCGACCGCGCCGTTCACGCTGATCATCGCGGCCAGGACGCCGACGAAAGCCATCATCAGCACGATCAGCCGGGTGCGGCTTTCGCCGGCCTGCCGGATCAGAAGCTGGCCCGCCCATGCCGTCACGCCGGCAACCTCCAGCCCGGCAGACACCACGAACAGCGCCGCAATGAAGATGACCGCAGGGTCCCCGAACCCGGCAAGAGCCTGTTGCAGCGTCAGAATCCCCGTCGCCCAAAGGGCAAGTGCCGCGCCGATGCACACGGCAATCACCGGCAGCCGGTCCCAGGCGAACAGAACCACAATGGCCAGGATGATGGCGAAAACGATCCAGATATCGGTCACGGCGGGCCCTTCCGGCATGGTTTGTGCGCAGATTGCCGAAATCTCCAGAACCGCACAAGGCAATTCGTGACCAGTGCCGCAAGGCGGCGGCAAACCGCACTCCGACCGATGGAACGGTGAAGAAATCATGACATCGGAATGGTTTGACAGCTTTGTTGACGACACGCTAAATGGCAGGCGGGGCGATGCCGCCTTTCGGCCTTTCGGTTCGGAAAACCGGCAGCACGGGCGGACACTGCGCAGGATTGCAGTGCCTGCGCGGGGTGTGGGACTTTCGTCAACAGCCCGAGGGCGGTGTTTCGGCATCGGGCGCAACGCGCGGGTCAAGCAAGAGGGCAGCATGGCAGGAAAAGCGAAAAAGGAACTGATCGCAGAAAAGGAAGCGCCATCGGGTTTCCTTGCAACGATCGAGCGTGTGGGGAACATGGTTCCGCATCCGGCGATCATCTTCTTTCTGCTGATTGCGATTGTCATTGTCCTGTCGGTGATCTTTGCCGCGCTGGGAACGACCGTCACCTATGAGGGCTTTGACGAGGCCGCCGGCGATATCGTGCAGCAGACGACTGCGGTGCGCAGCCTGCTGTCGGCGGATGGCATAAGGTTCATGCTGACATCGCCTGTTGCCAACTTTCTGGGCTTCACCGGCGTCGGTGTGATCCTGGTGGCGATGATCGGCGTCGGGCTGGCCGAAGAATCCGGCCTGATTGCCACGCTGGTGCGCAAACTCGTGGCGATTGCGCCCCGGTCGATCTTCACCTTCATGATCGTGATGGTCGGGGTCCTGTCCTCGATTGCGGCCGATGCGGGCTATCTGGTGCTTGTGCCGCTGGCGGCGGCGGCCTTTCACAGCATGGGTCGGCATCCGCTGGCCGGGCTTGCCGCCGGGTTCTCGGGCGTGGCGGCGGTGTTCCTGGTGAACGTCTTCGTAACGCCGACCGATGCGCTTTTGGTGGAAGTGACCAATGACGCGATCCGCACGGTCAATCCCGAGGCGCAGATCAGCGTGGTGGGCAACCTTTTCTTCATGATCGCTTCTTCGATCCTGATGGGCATCATCTGCACGGTCCTGACCGAACGCGTCGTGGAGCCGCGCCTTGGCCCCTATACCGGGGGCGTGCCTGTCGAGGCATCGACAGGTCTTTCGGGCAGCGAGGAGCGGGGCCTGAAATACGCCGGGCGCGCCTTGCTGGGCTTTGTCATCATCATCGCCGCCCTGACGGCACCGCCCCTGCCCTGGGGCATCCTGCGCAATCAGGAAACCGGCGGCATCATGGCAGGGTCCCCGTTCATGAGCGGGCTGATCGTGCTGATCAGCCTTCTGTTCCTGGTGCTGGGCTATGCCTATGGCAAGGGTGCCGGCACCATTGCCAATGTGACCGCCGCCATCGGCCTGGTCGTGAAAACCTGGAGCAATCTGGCGGGAATGATCTTCCTGCTGTTCGTGATCGCGAACTTCATTGCCTTCTTCAACTACACCAATCTGGCGACCGTGCTTGCCGTCAATCTTGCCGATTTCCTCAAGACAACCACGCTGGGGGCTTCGGCCTATATCGTGCTGTTCGTGTTGGTGGTTGCAATCATCGACATCATCCTGACCGGTGCGCTGGCAAAATGGGCGATTCTGGCACCTGTCTTCGTGCCGCTGTTCATGCGGCTGGGCGGCGACCCGAATCTGGTGCTGGCGGCCTATCGCGTGGGCGACAGCCCGATGAACGTCATCACGCCGCTGAACGTCTATCTGGCGGTGATGGTGGGCTTTGCGAACAAGTATCAGAAGGATGCGGGCATCGGTACGATCGTGGCGCTGATGCTGCCCTATACGGTCGTGCTGCTGGTTCTTTGGACGCTGATGCTGATCCTGTGGTACGCCTTCGGTCTGCCGCTGGGGCCGGCCTGACCGCAATCTGACGCGGCGCGCGCTGCGGATGGCGCGCGCCGGTCCGGAACCGCATCGTGACGCCGGGCTCAATGCCCCTGTTCCTTGTTGACGGAGACGCCCCATGCCATCAATGCCCGTCCTGCGCGCAACCATTGCCCTTGGCCTGGTCGCCCTGCTGGCCGCCTGTGAGGAAGAGGCCCCGCCCGAGGTTGCCGAGGCGCGCCCGGTGCGCACAATCACCGTCGCCGAACAATTGACAGGCGAAAGGGTGACCGTCGCGGGCACGGTTGAAAGCCAGGTCCAGGCCGATCTTGGCTTCCGGATTGGCGGGCGTCTGGCCGGGCGTGTGGTGAATGTGGGTGATGTGGTGACCGCCGGGCAGGAACTGGCGCGGCTTGATCCTGCCGACGAAGAGAACGGGTTGCGCGCCGCCGAGGCCAATCTGGCCGCCGCCGAGGCGCAGCTTGTCGAGGCCGAGTCGAACTATGTCCGCCAGCGCCAGCTTTATGATCGCGGGTTTCTGGCCCGCGCGGGCCTGGAACGCGCCGAAGCGGCGCGCAACACCGCACTGTCGGCAACGGACGCGGCGCGCGCGCAATACGGCATTGCGAAGCGGCGGTTGAACGATACGGTCCTGCTGGCCGATGCACCCGGTACGGTCGTGGCCATCGGTGCCGAACCGGGCGAGGTGGTGAACCCCGGCCGCATGGTGGTGCAGATCGCCCGCGACGAAGGTCTGGATGCCGTGATTGATGTGCCGGCGGGCATCATCGGCGATCAGCCCGATCTTTCTGCCGAAATCACCGTCGCCCTGTCACAGAACCCCGCCGTCACGGCCCGGGGCCGCATCCGCGAGGTTTCGCCCCGTGCCGATGCGGTGACGGGGACCTTCCGGGTGCGGATCGGCCTGATCGACCCGCCGGCCGAGTTGCGGCTGGGCTCTGCCGTGACAGCCACGACCACGCTTGATCCGGTGGGCAGCATCGAGGTTCCGGCTTCGGCCCTGACATCGGTGGACGGGCAGGCGGCGGTCTGGGTGGTGGACAGCGCCAGCATGTCGGTCGCCCTGCGGCCGGTCACGGTGGACCGCTTCACGCCCGCCGCCGTGGTGGTGCTGGACGGGCTGGCACCGGGTGACGTGGTGGTCACGGCAGGGGTGCAGGCGCTGCGCCCCGGCCAGACCGTGCGCCTGGCCGGAGCGGCATCGTGATCGGACCGAACCTTTCGGAATGGGCGCTGCGGTATCGGCAACTGACGATCTACATGATGATCGTCGGCGTCATCGCCGGGACCTTCGCCTTCATCAATCTGGGCCGCGACGAGGACCCGTCCTTTACCCTCAAGACCATGCTTGTCACCGCCGTCTGGCCGGGTGCCACCATGGAGGAAACCCAGCTGCAACTGACCGACCGGCTGGAGCGGCGCCTGGAAGAGACGACCGGCCTTGATTCCGTCCGGTCGATCACCCGGCCCGGGATTGTGACGATCTACGTCGATCTGGCCGATGCCGTTCCTGCGGATCAGGTTCCCCAGATATGGCAAGAGGTGCGCAACAGCGTGGGCGACATCCGCCACACCCTGCCGCAAGGCGTGCTGGGGCCGTTCATGAACGACAGTTTCGGCGATGTCTTCGGCATCATCTATGCCTTTACCGCCGACGGATTCAGCGACCGCGAGTTGCGCGATCAGGTGGATGTCGTGCGGTCCGACCTGCTTCGGCAGGTTGACGGGATCAGCAAGATCGAATGGATCGGGGTGCAGGACGAACAGATCCTGATCGAATTCCAGCCCGACCGCATGGCGGCGCTGGGCCTTGATTACGGCCAGATCTTCAACGCCATTGCGGCGCAGAACGTGGTGCGCCCGTCAGGCGTCATCAACTCGGGCAGCGAAAACCTGGCGCTGCGCGTGTCGGGGGCCTTCACCTCCGAGGCTGACGTGCTGGAGGTGTCGCTGGTCGCGAATGGCCGCACGATCCGCCTTGGCGATATTGCCACCGTGCGCCGCGCGCTGGTGGACCCGCCGCAGCCGCTGTTGCGGGTGAACGGGCAGCGGGCCGTCGCGCTGGCAATCTCGATGGCCGAAGGGGGTGACATCCTGCAACTGGGCAAGGATGTGACGCGGGTCATGGCGCGGTCCACGGCCAATCTGCCGGTGGGGATCGAGCCGGTCCTGATTTCTGACCAGCCCTCGGTGGTGGACGTCGCCATAGGCGACTTCACCGCCTCGCTCTGGCAGGCGGTGGGCATCATCCTGGTTGTCAGCTTCCTGATGCTGGGGGTGCGGCCGGGCGCGGTGGTGGCCATTTCCATTCCGGTTACGCTGGCGGTGGTGATGCTGGTCATGCAGATCGCGCAGATCGATCTGCACCGCATCTCGCTTGGCGCGCTGATCATCGCGCTGGCGCTGCTGGTGGATGATGCGATGACCACGGTCGATGCCACGCTGCGCCGCCTTGCGGCAGGCGACCGGATCGAGACTGCGGCGGGCTTTGCCTACCGGACGCTGGCCGCGCCGATGCTGACCGGCACGCTGATCACCATCGCGGGCTTCGTGCCCATCGGCTTTGCCCAAAGCTCGGCCGGGGAGTATACGATCTCCTTGTTCTATGTGGTGGGGATCGCGCTGATCGCCTCATGGTTCGTTGCGGTGCTGTTCACGCCGCTGCTTGGGGCCTACATCCTGAAGCCACCGCCTGCGGACGGACTCGAAAAGCCACCGGGCCGGTTCCTGCGCGGCTTTCAGCGGCTGCTGCGCCTGTCGATCCGCCTGCGCTGGATCACCTTCGCCGTCACGGCCGGCCTGTTTGCCCTGGCCTATGTGGGACTTGCCCAGGTAGAGCGGCAGTTCTTTCCGTCTTCGGACCGCAACGAGTTGATCGTCGATTTCCAGCTTTCGCGATCAAGCTCGATCTATGCTTCGGAAGAGGCGGTCAAACGCATCGAAGACTTCATCAAGGCCAGCGGCGATGCCGCGTTCCTGGCCTCCTACGTCGGGCGCAACGTCATCCGGTTCTACTTGCCGCTCGACATCAACCCGCCAAGCGACCACCGTTCACAGATCGTCGTGATGGCGCGGGACTTGCAGGCGCGGTCCCGGTTGCAGGCGAACCTCACCACCTTCCTGATCGAGGAATTCCCCGAGGCGATCAGCCGGGTCAGCCTGCTGGAACTGGGGCCGCCTGTCGGCTGGCCGCTGCAGTACCGCCTGACCGGCCCTGACCCCGAGGTGCTGCGTACCCGTGCGCTGGACCTTGCCAATCTCATCGCCAGCTATCCGAACGCGCGCCAGGTGCATTTCGACTGGATCGAACCGGCGCGCCAGCTTCGGATCGAGGTGGATCAGGCGCAGGCGCGGCGGCTGGGCATGACATCGGCGCAGGTATCTGCCGTGTTGCAGGCGGCGGTGTCGGGCACCACCGTCACGCAGTTGCGCGACGACATCTACCTGGTGAACGTGGTGGCGCGGGCCGCCGACGGCAGCCGCGTGTCGCTGGATACGCTGGCCACATTGCAGGTGCCGGTGCCGGGCGGGCGCACGGTGGCGCTGAGCCAGTTTGCAAACTTCACCTTCGATCAGGAACAGCCCTTCTTGTGGCGGCGCGACCGGCTGCCGACCCTGACCGTGCTTGCCGATGTGGTGAACGGTGATACGCCCGAGGCGGCTGTCGCCGCGCTTGAGCCGCAGATTGCGGCCATGGCGGCGACCCTGCCCGTGGGCTATGAAATTCAGGTCGGCGGCACGGTGGAAGCCAGCGCGGAAAGCAGCGCATCCGTCTTTGCGGTGGTGCCGCTGATGGTGTTTCTGATGATTTCGCTGCTGATGGTCCAGCTGAAAAGCTTCAAGGATACGGGCATGGTGGTGCTGCTGCTGCCGCTTGGCCTGATCGGGGTGGTTGCGGCCCTTCTGGCCTTCGGGCGGCCGCTTGGCTTTGTTGCGATCCTGGGCATCCTGGCGCTGATCGGGATGATTGCAAAGAACGCCGTGATCCTGATCACCCAGATCAGCGATGACCGCGCGTCCGGCAAATCTGTGGAAGAGGCGGCAGTAACGGCGGCGACCAACCGCATGCGCCCGCTTCTGCTGACGGCGCTGTCCACGGTGCTGGGCCTGCTGCCGATCGCCCCCACCCTGTTCTGGGGGCCGATGGCCTTTGCGATCATGGGCGGGCTCTTGGTGGCCACGCTGCTCACGCTGATCTTCCTGCCGACGCTTTACGTGGCCGTGCATGGGGGGCGCGGGGCAAAGGCTCAGCCCGCAGATGTCTGACGCAGCGCCGCTGGCCTGGTCGGGCAAAAGCGACAAGGGCAGTTATTACAAGCTGTTTGCGGGCTATGTCATCGCACTGTTCGGCACGGGCATCGCCACGGTGGCGCTGGCGATGTTCGCCTTTGATCTGGCGGGCGAGGATTCGGGGGCCATCATCGGCACCGCCCTGTCCCTGAAGATGTTTGCCTATGTGCTGGCGGCCCCGGTGCTGACGGTGCTGACAGAGAGGATCCCGCGCAAGCAGTTGCTGATCGGGCTGGACCTTGTGCGCGCGGGCAGCCTGCTGCTGCTGCCGCTGGTGACGCAGGTCTGGCAGATCTACGCCCTGGTCTTTGTCTTTGCCGTCGCCTCGGCGACCTTCGGCTTTGTCTATCTGGCGATTGTGCCCTATCTGCTGGGCAGCGCCGAGGATTATGCCCGCTCGCTGGCCCGGTCGCGGATTGCCACGGAACTGGAAGGCCCCGTCAGCCCGCTTATGGCCGCCGGTCTGCTGATGGTCCTGGCAACGGCGGGTATCTTTGTGCTGGCGGCGGGGGCCTTTGTGCTGTCGGCGTTTCTGGTGAAGGCCGCGCACATGCCCCGGCACCTGACCGCCCGCACGGACGGGGTGCTGGCAAAGCTGACCCGGGGGCCGCGCCTGTTTGTCGCTGTCCCGCAGTTCCGCGCGGTGATTGCGCTGGATGTCGCGGCGGCGCTGGCCTCGGCCATGGTGCTGGTCAATACGGTTGTGATCGTGCAGGGCTTTCTGCACCTGGACCGCGATGCCCTGGCGCTGGCCTTCTTTGCCTTCGGCATGGGGTCGATCATCGGGGCGGTGCTGATGCCGCAGCTGCTGGGGCGGATACCGGAACGGCGGCTGGTTCTGATCGGCACTGTCCTTTTGACGGCGGGGCTGGGGCTGGGCGTGGTGCAGACCACGCCGGTCGGCCTGCTGGTGCTGTGGGCGATGCTGGGGCTGGGCGTGGCCTGGGTGCTGACCCCGGTGACCTACATGATCCGGCGTCTGGCCGCCCCCGCCGATCTGCAGACACTGTTCGCCGCACAGATGTCGATCTCGAACGCCTGCCTGCTGGTGGCCTATCCGCTGGCAGGCTGGCTGGGTGCCAGCCTTGGCATCCCCATGACCTTTCTTGTCCTGGCGGTTCTGGCGGGCCTGGCTGCGACTGTCGCCTTCCGGCTTTGGCCCGCTGCCAAGGGCGGCTAGGGGTCGCCGAAAGGGGCCAGCACGACCGAAGCGGTGTTCTGCACCACGTTGACGCCGGCCCCCAGCAGGCCGGGCTGGCGGGCTTCATCTGACAGGATTTCCGTCCCGAAGGCGCTCATCCCGCTGAGGACCGAGATCATGACCGGCGAGGTGGCCACCTTGAAATGGTTCAGCGAATCGCCCGTGCCGGTCATCGCAGTCAGATCAATCACCGTGACCGGAAGATCGGCAATTCGGGCCGCATCGGACAGCGCGCCCAGCCGGACGCCTGGCCCGCGCAGCAGCGCCGAAAACCGCAGCGCCCGATCCCGCGCCGAGGTGAAGATGTAGATCGACACATCCCTTTCAGCCAGGGCGCGGGCCTGCCGTCGGAAGACCTCCACGTCAATGTCAGGGGCCATCAGCACGACGGTCCTGATCTTGTCGAAGGCCCCCGGCCGGTTGCGGATGGCCTTCTGCCGCAGCGCTTCCATGACCAGGAACGCCCCCATGGAATGCCCGGCCACCACAATCCGGGTGGCATCGGTCTGGTCCAGAAGGCTGAGCAGGTCTTCCAGATCGTCGCGGGCCTGCAACGTGGCTTCCCGGTCGGTTGCATAGGCCGCAACACTTGCCGCCGAAGGCCAGGCATAGTTCACCGAAACGCCCGGGGCACCGAAGTCGTGCCGCATCTGCGCCTGCCGGTACAGGCCTTCGGCGAAGTTGGTATTGAAACCGTGCACGAAAACAAAGACCTCGCGCTGCTTTCTGGGCCGGGTTGCAACGCTGGCGTTGACGGCGCGGATGAAGCCGGCGCGATCCGCGATCACCTCGCTGTCCACGATCAGGAAATCGCGGCGCGGATCCGGCGTGGTGTTGGCCGGGAAGGTGACCGTGCCGGGCGCGCGGTCGGGCGGAACGGAAACGGTGAACCGCGAAAAGCCAAGGCCCGGCGCCGGAGCGCGCCCGAAACCGGGCCCCTCCGGATCGCGCTGCCGGCTGGAGGCGACAAGAACGGGCTCGGGATATCCGACCGCAGTCCGGTCAGGGGCAAACGTCAGCGTTCCGCGCCCAGCACAGGAGGCGGCAAGCCCGATGATGAGCAGCGCCGGGAAAAGCCGCAGTCGGGTCATTGCGCCTGTTCCGCCGCATCTGCCGCAGACAGGGCGGGCGTCGGCAGATGTGCCGCACCCGCCAGCGCATCAAGGTCCAGGGTGGAACGTACCCCGATACTGTCAAAGTTCTGATCCAGCCAGGCATCGGCCCAGCCCCGGCCCAGATCGAACAGCATCCGAAGGTAAGCCCATTCGGCGTTCAGCTTGCTGGAGGCGACAAGGTCCTTCACCTCAAGATCGGTATGGATCAGGTGCAGATAGGTGTGGGTGTAGACGCCCAGATCGATGCCCTTCGCCTCGGCCACGCGCTGCATCAGGCTGATGGCGCGCAATTCCTTGAGAAGGCTGGAGTTGAAGCTGATCTCATTGACGCGGTTCATGATGTCGCGCGCGGTTCGGGGCAGGGCGGCGCGCAGGATCGGGTTGATCTGCACCACAAGGATATCGGGCGACCCGGCGCTTGCCAGCAGCGGGTAAAGGGCGGGATTGCCGCTGAAGCCACCGTCCCAATAGGCCTCGCCGTCGATCTCGACCGCCGGGAACATCTGCGGCAGGCAGGCCGAGGCCAGCACGGCATCGGTGCAGAGTTCCCCCGGTCCGAAGACGCGCGGGTGCCCGGTGCGGACATTGGTGGCCGTGACATGAACCGACAGGTCCGTCAGGCGGTTGACCGCATCGAAATCGACAAGACCCTCAAGCAGGCCGCGCAGCGGGTTGATGCCCAGGGGGTTCAGCTCATAGGGGGAAAACATCCGGCTCATGCTTTCCAGCAAGAGATAGCCGGGCGACTGATCCAGGCTGTAATTGCCCGTCAGCCTGTCCAGCGGGCTGCGCTGCACCGGCGAAAAGCGCGCCGAGTCGCTGACCGCCTGCCACAGGGCGTGCAGGCTTGCGCGGGCACCGTCGCGGCCCCCCCGTGCCATGCCGTCGGCCAGGGCGACGGCGTTCATCGCGCCTGCGCTGGTGCCGCTGATGGCGCGGATCGCCAGGCGGTCATCCTCGAGCAGACGGTCCAGCACGCCCCAGGTCAGCGCCCCGTGCGACCCGCCGCCCTGCAGGGCAAGGTTGAGGGGTTTCCTGCGGGTCTGCTGTGATCGTGGCATGGTCACTCTCTTTGGCAAGGCGGGGGGCTGCGGGACAGTACGCCAAAACGCTACCCCGGTGGGGCGCGGCGGGCAACCAAGCGATGCGAAGGCGCGGGGTCGTGTTCACCACAACGGGAACAGCTTTGGCTTGACCTGCGGTCCGTCGCGCCCCTTTCCTGTAAGCCGAAGCAACCCGGAACAAGAGCAGACCCCGATGACCCGATTTCTTGCCAAGGCCACCTCTGCGCTGTCGATCACATTGCTGCTGGTGCAGCCTGGGCAGCTTGCGGCGCAGGGCATGATTGCCCCGTCCCGGGCAAAGCTGGCCGCACCGCCGGGGCTGGACGGGCTGCTGCGGGTTCAGCAGACCTGTGCCGGGGACCCGACGCTGCCGGACTGCATCGCGGTTCCGCCGTCGGCCGAAGTTGCGTCCGAAGCGCCCCCCGTGGACGCCCCTGTCGTTGCGCCGGAAGCGCCTGGCGCGATCCCGGCAGAAACTGCACCCGCGGCGGTGCCCGGGCCACCGCCTGCGGAGGCGCCTGAGGTTGCGCCGGAAACGGTGCCCGAGGCGGTCCCGGCAGAAACAGCGCCCGAAACCCCGGCTGCGCAAGCGCCCGCCGCGGTTCCGGACGTGCCGCAACCCGAAGCAACGCCCGAGCCGGTTGCCCCCGGGGTGGCACCGCCATTGGCTCCTGCAGATGAAGCCGCGCCGGCAGAGGCCCCCGCTGCCGCACCGCAAGCGCCCTCTGCCGGGACGGTCGAACCTGTTGCCCCGGAAGCCGCCCCGTCGGCAGAACCGGCCGCGCCCCAGGACCCGGTGACGTTGCCCGAAGCTGCGGTGCCGACCGACCCTGTCGAGCCGTCTGCCGTGACGGAACCAACCGCAGAGCCTGCGGCTGCCGATGTCCCCGCCGGGCCGGCCGAGGTTGCCCCGGTGGCCGCGCCGCTGCCCGCTCCGACGCCGGAACAGGCGCAGACACTGGAGACCTTGCTGACTGATCCCGGCGTTGCTGCGGCGGTGGCGACCCTGGCCCAGACCACGGCAGCCCCGGCTGACGCTGCCGGTGCCCCCGCTGCAGGCGACGCACTGTCTGCGCTGGCTGCGGGCGTGATTGCGCCCGACGCCGCGAACACCGTGACGCGCACGCTGAGCGCGGCCGATACCCGCAGCCCGGCCCAGGATTTCACCTCGGCGCTGACCACCACGGCCCCCTCGCAGGTGGAAGACAAGGATGACGGCCTGACGGACCTGCAGAAGGCCGGTCTGATTGCTTTGGGTATTGTTGTCGTGGGCATGCTGATCAACCGCAACCGCGTCGTGGCCAATTCGGGCGACCGGGTGGTCGTGGACCGGGGGAATGGCGATCTTGCGATCTGGAAGGATGACGATGCAATCCTGCGGGCACCCGGCGTGGTGGAAACGCGTCAGCGCTTTGACGACGGCTCGACCCTGACGGTTCTGGACCGCCCGGATGGGAGCCGGATCATCACCGTGCGCGATGCGACGGGCCGCGTGCTGCGGCGCGACCGGGTTGATGTGAACGGGCGGCGGACCCCGATCATTGACGACACGCGGTACTATGAACCCGTCGAGGTCTCTCGTCTGCCGCAACCGCGCCTGCGCGGGCTGCGCTTTGTCGATGGTACGGATCCGGCGATGATCCGTGCCCTGCTGGACGAGGCAGAGCAGCCGGATCTGGGGCGGTCCTTCAGCCTGGCGCAGGTGCGCGATATCCGCCAGCTGCGCACTCTGGCCCCGGAACTGACGACCGATCCGGTCACCTTTGCCAGCGGGTCCAGTGCGATCAGCCCGCAGCAGGCGGGCCGGCTGGCCCGGCTGGGGGAGTTGATGCAAGGCATGATTGCCGACAACCCGCGCGAGCTGTTCCTGATCGAAGGGCATACCGATGCGGTGGGCAGCGCAGCCTTCAACCTGGCGCTGTCAGACCGGCGGGCCGAATCGGTGGCGCTGGCGCTGAGCAGCATCTTCGGCGTGCCGCCCGAAAACATGGTGGTGCAGGGATACGGCGAAAGCGAGCTCAAGGTGGCCACCACGGCGGACGAGCCGCAGAACCGCCGGGTGGCCCTGCGCCGGATCACCTGGCTGGTGGAGGATCCGGCCTGAGGCGGCTCAGCAGACCGCAGCAAGGGCAATGGTGCTGCGGGGTCACCCGGACCGGGGCAAGGGCTTGCCGCAGGGCAGCGGGCGCGGGCGGCAGTTTGGCTTCCGCCTCAGCCCGGTGTTGCGGCGCGGTCCTGATTGAGGCGGAACAGGCGGGCCAGGATGTCATCCTCCCCCATCCCCCGCGCCCAGTCATCGCCCCAGCCATAGGCATCGGCCACCGCCTGATCCAGCGCCTTGTGGGCATTGTCCAGCCAGGCGGGGCGGCTGTTGTACAGGTTGGTCAGGGTGCGGGTTTTCAGGATCTTCGCGGCGGCCTCATCGACCGGCAGCAACCGGTCGGGATAGCCGGGCACCACCTCTGGCACCCGCCTGACCAGATCGGGCGGGTTGAGCCAGGCTTCGCGCTGGGCGTTGAGACGGGCGGCGGCGGCGGCAATCGCCTGTGCGCGCGGGTCATCGGCATAGTCAGCGGCGGGGATGTTGGGGGTCAGGCCCTGCGGGAAGGGGAAGGTTTCGAAGGTGGTCGAGGGGGTGTAGCGGGGGTCGTTGCCCACGCCAAGGAAGGTGCCCATCCGCAGGGACCAGAGTTCGTGAAAGCGGGAATGCAGGATGCCGAAGGTGGTATCGTCATCGCGGGCGATGGCGACCACGGCGGAGTCGGGCAAAATCCGATGGTGCCGCCAAACAAACACGCGATGTTTGGACACGCGAGGCGTGATGATAACTCGGGAGCAGGACTTTGACGCTGAATAAAACTCAGGTCTAGCCCGCCAATATCTCCACCAAAGACGCCGCGCCACCTCTTCGCTGTTCTCTCGTCTTATTGGGAGGATTGTCTGAAGTGCATATTGAAAAGGAGCTTCGAAGTTTGCACTTTCCGCCTCTGTGGCTTCGGGTCCAAAGTCTATGATCCAAGTATCTTGCGGTCGCCGTACGACTTCAGCACCGTTCACATAGTGCTTCAAGACCTCCGAGTTATTCCGCCCATTTGGATTGAGGGGCGCCTTTAACCAAGTTCTTGCTGTTTCGCCGGGAATATCGAATGGACCAGTTTTTTGAACGCCAATGAAGGCGGCGCTGCGGTTGTCTTCCAAAACTGAGGCCGTTGTCAGATCAACTTTAGTGGCGGTGAGGTCGGTGAAGATGGTGGTGGCCGGAAAACCATTAAGCCGCGCGGTTCCGTCTTTTTTGGCAACAAAACAGATCAATGAAACTCTGACAGCGGCACCATCAACCGTCCATGCCTCATCACTCCAAGCATCAAAAATCTGGCCGCCCTTAACAATAGGACTTAGCGCGGCACGGTTGGAACCACCGCGAATGGAATTTGTAGAAACCAGTCCAGCTCGGCTCAGTTTGCCGCCCTGCATTTGCGACCATGCATTTACAAACCAATAGCAAACAAGGTCTGAAAAATCGGGAAGGGTGCCGCTATAGGCCTTCCGCAAGGCCGCAGTGTAATCCTTGCCAAGCTCGCCCAGAACCTTTTTCCCCCCCAGAAACGGCGGGTTGCCCACCACCACATCGGCCTTTGGCCAGTCCGCCCGCCCGCCATCCGGGGCCAGCACGGCATCGCGGCATTCGATGGTGTTCAGCGTGCGCAGAATCGGGTTGCGCGCGGGTTCAAAGCCGTTGCGGCGCGACCACTGGATGTCGCCGATCCACACCGAGACCCGCGCCAGTTCGGCGGCATAGGGGTTCAGCTCGATCCCCAGCAGGTTTTCCGGGCCGGTCAGCGGCACCTCGCTGGCCAGGCCGATCCCCAGCGCCTCGGCCTCCACATTCACCGCAAGTTCCAGCGACTTCAGTTCGGCCAGCGCCAGATACAGAAAGTTGCCCGAACCGCAGGCCGGATCGAGGATGCGGAAATTGCGCAGGCGTTCCTTGAAGGCATCTTTCAGCGCGGTGGCCTTGCGGGTGGCGGCATCCGACGTGCCCATGCGCCCCTTGGTTTCGGCCTGTGCCAGCAGCGTTTCGATCTGCGCCCTGACCGCCGCCCATTCCGCCTTCAGCGGGTCCACGATGACGGGGTTCACGATCATCATGATCTTGTCGCGGTCGGTGTAATGCGCGCCAAGCTGGCTGCGCTTGTCGGGGTCCAGCCCGCGTTCGAACAGCGTGCCCAGGATCGACGGATCAATATCCGACCAGTCAAGCTGGCTGGTGCGGATCAGGTCATCAATATCCCGCCAGTCCAGCGGCAGGGCATCGTCGCTGTCGAACAGCCCGCCGTTGAACCATTCCACCGCCTCGAACCCCACCGCGCCGCCTTTGTCGCGCATCGCGGCAAACAGGGTGCGGGCGTGGGTGGCGAAGGTTTCAGGCTTTGGGCGGGATGCCGCGATCATCCGTTCGAACATCTTCTTCGGCAACAGCTGCACGTCTTCGGCGAACATGCAGAACACCAGCCGGTTGACGAAATGTGCCACCTGCTGCGGGTCATGCCCCCGGTCGCGCAGGCGCTGGGCAATGGCGACGAATTTCTGCGCCGCGTCCTCGGTCAGCATCTGCCGGGTTTTGGCGGGCTTCAGCCGGTCGGGATCAAGAAAGCAGTGGCGCAGCAGATCGCGGTTCGCTGCATCTGCCAGATCGGGCAGGCGCAGGGTATGCACCTTTTGCACCGTGTTGGTCCAGTTGGTGTGAATTTCGATCACATCCATGTCGGACACGATCAGCAGCGGCGGGCTTTCCAGCGCGCCGGAATAGTTCAGCAACTGGGTGTAGGCGCGTTTCAGATCACCGCCCAGGGATTTGTATTCCCAGCCAAAGCAGCCCCTGCGCCAGACATCAGCCCATCCCCTGCCGCCGCTGGTTTTCGAGGCACCCTTCTCAAAGGTGAACCAGTCATGGGCAGGGTCCGCCTTTGCGGGGTCTTCGACCCCCAGCAGGTGGCACAGGTCAATGAAATGGGCCTGGGCATCCTGATGTTCGTTGCGGGGCGAGCGCGACCATTTTGTGATGAAGTCATGCGGTGTCATTGCAACCGTTCCCCTTGCCCCGCAGG
Organism: Rhodobacter sp.; assembly: GCA_020250445.1. GTDB lineage: Bacteria > Pseudomonadota > Alphaproteobacteria > Rhodobacterales > Rhodobacteraceae > Aliitabrizicola. The sequence goes on along the minus strand of JADCEF010000082.1, from coordinate 4,457 downwards.
CCCGTCATGCCACATTGCCCGTCGCACACCACCCGGGGCAAAGTAAAGCGGCGCGGCGCGGGCAGGTCAACCGGGGCGGTCAGCGCGAGAACCGGATCGCGCCCAGCGCCACATCGGCGGTGAATGCCCCGCCAATGGCAACAACCCCGATGCGGCGCAGCGTGGCGGGGTTCAGCGCCCCGTCAATCCGGTGCAGGGCAAACCCGGCAAAGGGCAGGCGGCACCTGGCAACGGTGCCGCCTGCCGGAAGGACTGCCTGCGCGATGGCCGCCACCCCCGCAGGCAGGGGATACCGCCGCATCGGCAGGGCAAGACACCGCCTGCGGGGGGCGTGGTCATCGCCTCAGGCCTTTGCCTTCGCAATCTCGCCTTTCTTGATCTGTGCCATGATCCGCACCCTTCCCCAGCGCGGTGTGGCGACCAGCAGCCACCCCAGCAGCTTGGCCAGAAAGCCGGGCCGCACCGTTCCGCCGCGATGCAGGGCCGCCAGTGCGACGCGGGCCACCGTTTCCGGTGTCTCGGCGCGGGCCACATGCATCCCTGCGCGCGCGGCAAAGCCGCTGCCAACCGGGCCGGGGGCAACCGCAAGCACGCTGATGCCCAGCGGGCGCAACTCCACCGCAATCCCTTCGGCGAAACACTGCACAAAGCCCTTGGTGGCCGTATAGGTGGCGGCATAGGGCGCACCGCTGAAGGCCGCAATCGAGCTGAGCAGCACCACGCCGCCCTTGCCGGTCCTGGCCATTCTCGTGGCCAGGCCATGGGTCAGCTCGACCACCGAGCGGCAGTTGACATCCACCATGCCGGCCTCAGAGGCGGCATCCTGCGACAGAAAAGGCCCGATGGACCCGAACCCGGCTGACGCGACCAGAAGGCCGACCGGCGTTCGTGCGGTACGCTCCAGGATGTCGGCCACGGTCCCCGGCACGGAAAGATCCCCGGCAATCGCATCGACTGTGACGCCGTGCCTGTCCGCCAGATCGCGCGCCAGCGCCTGAAGCACGGCCTCGCGTCGCGCCACCAGCACCAGGTCAAAGCCCTGCGCCGCCAGGGCTTCGGCAAAGGCGCGGCCGATGCCGTCGCTGGCCCCCGTGATCAGGGCAGCCGGTCCAAAGCGCGTCTTCAGGTCTGTTGTCATCGGTCGGTCCTTTCCTTTCACGGTCACTTGGCAGCAAGGCGCAGGGACGGGGCAGGGGGCGCGGATGCGGCGCTGCCATCTGCCGCGGCCCGGTGCCGGGGCAGCGCGGACCGGGCGGTTCCCCCCATCCCTGGAAGGGTTTGCGGCGGGGGCATGCCATTGCCTGCACCTGCTGACCGGTCATGTGCTGACCGGTCATGGTCGGGCGGAAGCGTACCACGGCGGGCGTTGGCCTGCCATGGGCCGCGTGACGGCCGCCGTATGCAGGTGCGAGCCACAGGCTTGGCCAGTGCCCGTCACCTCTGTCCCGGTCCCCGCCCGCCAGGCTGCATCAACCGCCCCGCCCGCCGGTGCCAATTCCAGCGCCACCTGCACGACGCCGCCGCTGTTTTCCGGGCAGACCTGGCCCTGCAGGCGCGGGGCGGCGCGGCCCTGCACCGGTTCCCGCCGCATCGTTTGGGGGTATCCGCCCGCCCATCGCCTTACCAGCAACCGGTTCCCATCGCGTGCCGGTTGCCGCCAGACCATCGGCGCGGCTCAGATCACCATTCAAACCTGGCACCGGCAGGCCGGTCAGGGTGGTTCCGCCGCCACCTTCGCCTTCAGCGCCGCGATGCTGTCGGCCGTCCACCCCGGGGCATCCGTCAGCGACGCCCAGGAATCGGCATAATCCTTGAAGGCATAGGTGTGGCCGTATCCCAGCGGCGGTGTCGTGGCCAGCATGATGTCGATGCCAAGCTGCAGAAAGGTGACAACCGGAATCCAGGCGAAATCGGGGCTGACATCGGGGCCGACCGGTTCGGCCAGCCAGTCCGGTTTGCGCCACAGCGCATTCGGGTCGAAAAAGGTCACCGCATCGCTGGCATATTGCAGGTAGATGATCCGGTACGGCCCCCAGGGGGCTGGCGCGTTGTCCAGCCTGTTGTCCTGCGAGGTAAAGCGGATCACCGATCCGTCGCGGAATTCGGGCAGCCAGGCCGGGGTGCCGGGGTTGCGCGCCGCTGTGACATTGTTCCAGGTCCGGCTGGGAAAGGGCGGTCCGGCCCAGAGCGCACCCTGATAGGGATCCCCGATGACCTGATGCAGGTCATGGCTGAGGTCCGAGTTGAACGCGCCAAGGCTGAGCCCGTGCAGATAAAGCCGCGGCCGGGCATCCTTGGGCAGGTTGTGCCAGTGCCCGTAGACGGCGGCAAACACCGCCCGCGCCGTCTCCACCCCATAGCCGGGGTCCACCATCAGCGCCAGCCAGCTGGCAAGATAGGAATACTGCACCGAAACACTGGCGACATCGCCGCGCAGCACATATTCCAGCGCCGTCTGGCTTTCGGGGTCGACCCAGCCGGTACCCGTGGGGGTGACGATCACAAGGTTCGTCCGTTCGAAGGCACCGATGCGGATCAGCTCGTCCAGCGCAAGCTGCGCGCGTTCCTGCACCGACCCCGCAGAGTTCAGCCCGACATAGACCCGCAGCGGTTCCAGGGCCGGTGCCCCGGTCATCGCTTCGATCTGCGCCTTGTCGGGACCGGCGGCAATTGCCGCACGCCCCTCGCGCCCGAGCCCCTCCCAGGACAGCAGCGATCCCGGCCCGCCTGTTTTCATCGGATCGGCGGGCCGCGGGCTGCCGTCTTCGATCAGGGCATCGAGCCGCGCGTAAGCGGTATCAAAGGCTTTCAGGGCCTGCCGCACGATCACCCCGTTGCCGATCATCCAGAACAGAAAGGCCGTCAGGACAAGGCCGGTGATCGCCGCCACCGGACCGGGCACCAGACGCCCCAGGCGCGCGGTCAGCAAGCGCACGCTCAGGCCAAAAAGCCGCCCGATGACCAGCAGCACAACAAAGACCACCAGCGCCAGGCTGGCCAGCAGCAGAACGCGCGCGCCATCCACGGGCGGCATGCCCATCAGTGCACGCAAGGTGTTTTGCCATTCCGACGCCCGCCACAGCGCCAGCGCCGCCAGACCGGCACAGAGGAGGATCGCCATAACCTGCCCGACGCGCCGGGTCCTGTCCGCCGGGACAGGCAGTTGCAGCGCCAGCCACAAGGCCCGCAAGGCAACGCCAAGCCCGTATCCGGCGGCAAGGCAAAAGCCGCTGAGCACGCCCTGCACCGCCGGGTGGCGCGGCACCAGGCTGGGCGTCAGCGAGGCGGCGAAGAACAGCGTCCCCAGGATCAGACCAAGCGCCGTGAAGGACCGCAGGAAATTGACTGAAGGTTTGAACATCGGCACCGACCCGCAACAGAATGCGCAACCCTAGGCGCGGCGCGCCGGACTGTCTACATGACATCCGGGGTCGGCTTCGGCTCCGTCCCCGGGTGATGTCGTGTTGATCTGCACCGGGACGACACCGCAACCGGTCAGTCAGACAGCCTGCAGGGGCGCACTCCGCCTGACGGCCAAGCGTCTGCAGGATGTTGCAGCGGCAGCCGGGGATGGCGTACAATCCAAGAGGAGAGTCATGCTGTTCACAAGCGCAGAGACATTCCGTTCCCGATGAAGAGTTGTAAGCTTTCAGTTTTTCCCTGGTGTCGGTGTGACCGATGATTTCTTTTACGGATGCTCACCTGCGTGAAGAGACAGGGATTGGCCGATTTTTTTGGCTTCCCTGCTGTCTTTTGCACTTTACTTGCCAACATCATCGAACGCTATGGCAGACACGCAGCTTAACTGCATATTCTCAACAACCTGCCTGGAGACACATGCATGCAGCCGCAGAAAAACTGATCTTGTTATTCGAGTGACCTACTCTGACGATGGCGGAATTATTGATACACCTGGAAACAGCTTTCCCATATCAAGAGTTCAGGACGGTGGATACGGTGCCATATCCTTTCTCAGCGAACACATGAATGGGTCAACTATGTTCTTGACAGTCTTTCCCAACTGGCAGGCGCGATTGTCAACTCACTTCTATTTCCCGGAAGCATTTTCAATGACTGATCTCGGATCGTGTGAGTAGGGAGGATGCAATGAACAGCGGTGTGAATGGGACGTTCGTCACTGAGATTGATGGCGTCGAGTTTTATACAGACGGGATAAGGCATGGAGGAACATTTTTCACGGCTTCTATCGCATATATTGATTTTTCACGTGAATATGACGGCATAGCAGATACCAGAGCCTGGACGATTGGTGCATCGACGGATTTCCCGGTTGCAAATGTCGATAATACTGGTCAGGGGCTCTGATGATGTGACCGCCCCCTGACGGCATCGATGTGCCAAGGTGGGTCTGTGAGGATCCATAAAGGAGGACGGTCATGTCGGAGATTATCACTGTCGGGCTCGATCTGGCAAAGAACGTGTTTCGAGTTCATGGG
>JADCEF010000081.1:40000-51728 GCA_020250445.1 Rhodobacter sp. | reverse complement strand
TTCGCAAGATCCTGGCCCACCTCCGGGCTTGGCTTGCCTGGATTGTCGCCGTGATATCGACCCCGGAAATCCCGCCAAACCGCCGCCATCTGATCGCAGAAGCCGCGTGACAGCTTTGTTCAGAGTGAACTACAGAGATCGCGGGATAGGTCTGTCCGGGCAAAGAGGACGTCCAAACGTCACCAGATCTGTACAACAGAGATCCACCACCTTGCCCCGCTGACGAGGGTCATCAAGGGCCGAAAATGATCAAGAAGCGATTGGCGGAACATGCGAAAACCCCCACGATTGAGGTCTCCCGTGACTCGCTCAATCCGCTCCGTCGGAATCCCTGCAGGCTTCAAGCGATTGCCCTGCCCGCATTGCAGATCATTTTACTGGAAGGCAGAGTCTCCGTATTACTGGAAGGCAGAGTCTCCGTACCCTTGTCGAGTTCCTTCATCGAGTATTTTGCCGGTGAAGATTGGCGATACCTGGGACAGGTTCCCTGACAGATGCAGAATGCAGCGCGGCCGAATCGATAGGCAGGTCAAAAGATTTTCCCAACCCTTGCCTGACCCTCTCTGTCATGAGGCCGCTTGATCGGGTTTTTTCTGTAATCCCAATCTTGCAAGTTTCCGGCGGATGTGGCATAATCCTTTAATCTAAGATGGGACTCCATACATGTCTGATTTGATCATTGCTGAAGCAATCGCCAGGCGCGACGCCGCCGCCGCAGAAATGCGGCGCTGGGACGAGTTTGTTGCCATGTATCGCGAGATCGCACGACCTAAGGCACAGGAACGTGTCTTTCAGGTTACTGCCGATGATGCGGTTGGCGTACGTGGGTCTGGCATCTCCGCGACAGGTATTCTGACCAAGACCGAATCTGTGGCAATTGAGACGATCAGGGCGGTTGGTGATCGCGTCCCATGACGTGGCGCAGCTTGATGCGTTCACCATGATCCCGGAGATATCCGGGCTGGTCCTGCGCCGGGGCCTGCCGGTGGCATCACGATGAGAGTGAGCAGGAGCAGGAATTGGTCCGGGGGGCCAATTTCTCACGAATGCTCATGTATGGATGGCTCCTGCGGGGCAAGGGTTTTTCGGGTGATTCTGGCGTGATTTCGGCTGCGGCCCTGTATGCGGCGTCTGATTTGCAGCAGGATCGCTGCGCGCCTTGATGAACGCCCGCGGTCGCTTTGGTCCTGCTGTGACCCCCGATAACTCGTCCAACTGATGCTAGAGTCCGGCCCGGGGAAAGGACCGGACATGAAGAGATCGAAGTTCACCGAAGAGCAGATCATCGCGATCCTGCGGGAGCAGGAGGCTGGCGCGAAGACGGCCGACGTCTGCCGCAGGCACGGGATCAGTGGTGCCACGTTTTACGCTTGGAAGGCGAAGTTTGGCGGCATGGAACCATCCGAGGCCCGGCGTCTGAAGGCGCTGGAAGATGAGAACGCCAAATTGAAGCGCCTGCTGGCCGAGGCAATGCTCGACAACACGGCGCTGAAGGATCTGCTGTCAAAAAAATGGTAACGCCCGCCGCCAGGCGCGAGGCCGTCGCTCATCTCGAACAGGGCTACGAGATGAGCGAGCGGCGGGCGTGTTCCCTGATCGGGACGGACCGGTCACCGGTGCCGATACCGCACCGGCGCCCGGATGATGCGACGTTGCGCGAGGTGCTGCGTGGGGCCGCCGAGACGCATCGGCGGTTCGGCTATCGCCGCCTGCATGTGCTGCTGCGGCGCGATGGCCATGTGTTGAACCGCAAACGAACCCAGCGGCTCTACCGCGAGGAGGGGCTATCCGTGCGTCGGCGTCGCAGCCGTAAGCGCGCCATCGGAACGCGGGCACCGCTGGTCACGGAAGCCGTGGCAAACGCCCGTTGGTCTGTAGATTTCGTTCAGGATCAGTTCGCTGACGGCCGCCGCTTCCGCATCCTGAACGTGATCGACGATGTCACCGAGGAGAGCCTGGCCGCAGTGGTCGATACATCGATCTCTGGCCGTCGGGTCGCCCGGGAACTGACGGCGCTGATCGAGCGGCGCGGCAGGCCCGGCGTGATCGTCTCGGACAACGGGACTGAGTTCACCTCGAATGCGATTCTGGAATGGGCTGAGAAGATGAAGGTGAAGTGGCACTATATCGCCCCCGGCAAGCCGATGCAGAACGGCAACTGCGAGGCGTTCAACGGCCGGATGCGCGACGGGCTGCTGAACGAGACCCTGTTCTTCCGCATCGACCACGCCCGTGCGGCCATTGCCCGCTGGACCCACACCTACAACACCGAACGGCCCCATTCGGCCCTCCGATACCAGGCCCCGGCGGTCTTTGCTGCCCAACTCACCGCAATGGGCGATCCGCTTCGCGCACATGAACCGCTGCGCAGATCGCCCATTGCTCCACCGGCGCAACCGCGCCAAATTCAACCGCCGACTCTAGCCTCAGCCGGATGAGTATCGGGGGTCACAGCAGTCCCGATCAATGGCACGCGCTGCAGGGCGCTCGGGTCCGAGCAGGGTGTCCTTGGCGATATGTCCGTCATGTGCCATCCTCTCACGATGCACTTGCCTTCCCGGTAGGGGTTGCGCCCCAGTCTTGGTCAGGCGGCTTGCGCCGCGCGGAATTCGGTCTGGTTCTTCGTCAGCGCACAGGCGGTGCGCGCCATGCGGTCAGCCAGGGCGATCGCGGCCTGTTTTGAGTTTCTTGCGCCGGATGATCTTCCACAGCCAGTCGTCCCCGGCCTCGCCACGCCGCCGTGCGCGGACCTGCGCGATGGCACCCAGATACAGCAGCCTGCGCAGATACTTGTTGCCCATCTTGGAGAGACGCCCCAACCGTTCTTTGCCGCCTGTCGAATGGGGCTTTGGTGTCAGACCCAGCCACGCCGACAGGTCGCGGCCTGACTGAAAGTCGGCGATATCTGGCAAAGCTGACACGAGGGCACTTGCGGTGATCGGGCCGATGCCCGGGATCGTCTGCAGGCGTTGCGCATCCTCATCGACCTTGGCGTTCGCGCGGATATCGGCGGTCAGATGTTCGATCTTGCGCTGTGTATCGACCAGTTGGTCAGCCAGCAGGCTCAGGGCCTTACGTGCGGGTGCTGGCAGGTCGGCCTGTTCGCAGGCCATGATAAGGCGCTCGACATTGTGGATGCCTTTCGGGACGACGATGCCGAATTCGCCCAAGTGCGCGCGCATGGCGTTGACGATCCGGGTCTGCTGACGAACCAGAAACTCACGGGCCTTATGCGTCAGCAGCAGCCGCGCTTGGGTCTCTTCACTCTTCGCGGGAACAAAGCGCATGGACGGACGCAATACCGCTTTGCAGATGGCCTCGGCATCGGCCTTGTCCGTCTTGCCGTGTCTGACATAGCCTTTGACGCAGCCGGGCTGCATCAGCCGGACGTCGTGGCCGGGCCTGACCAGCTCCCGTGCCCGGTAATACGCACCCGCGCAGGCTTCCATGCCGATCAGCCATGTCGGCTGGCGCTGAAAGAACCCGGGCATCTGGCTGCGCTTGCGCTGACGACGCAAGACAGCTGCCTTCGGCATCAACGCCGTGCAACCGGAAACCAGACTTCGCCAAATCGATCCCGATTGTGGTACCATCGACCCTGGATGGCTCTCTTTTTTGGCTGTGTTCACCGCACCCAATATGGCACATCGCGATGCCGGAAGCGGGAGCCATCCACTCCATCACTGGCGGATAATGGCTCATTCCCGGCCATCCGGCGCGGCTCCGGGAAAACCGGGAAAGCAGCTGCCCCTGCGCAGCTTCGGGATGCGCAACCCCACCGTGCCAGCCCGCCTGTGCCAGTCCCTCTCCCGGCAGCCGCTGCGCTGCACCAGCCGCCCGGGGGTCGTCCCGCCATACCCGGCCCCGGTCAGCGCACCGACCTCCGGCGCCATCAGCCGCTCAGCGGCAAAGCCAATCATCGCCCGCAGCATGCCCGCGTCAGGGGTCTTCTCAAGCAAGGCCTTCAGGCTCATCATCACTTCGGTCATCGGTGGAAGCTCCGGTCCAGGTTGAGTTCGCAACCCAAACCTATCCGGGATCACCGATCATCCCCCGCAAAGCCGCCCGCGCCGCCAGCTGTCTGAAAGCGCAGCGCGGGCGGCCTTGCCGCCAGCGAGCCACACCACGCGGGGGGAGACGATTGCGGCGGCGGTTATCCTGTCGGTCGACATCTGCCACCAGATTGCTGACATCCTGAGTCGGGCGCGGCAAATTCGGTCGCTTTCAGCCGTGCGCGTGCCCCGTGCCGCGCTACAGTCACCCAAAAAAAGGGGGCAAACGGGGGCAGGTGTGGACAATCCGGATTTCATCATCGTTGGCGCAGGCTCTGCCGGATCGGTTCTGGCAAACCGCTTGACGGCCGACGGGCGCTTTCGCGTGTTGGTGATCGAGGCGGGGGGGACGGACCGGCGGTTTTATGTGCAGATGCCGCTGGGCTACGGCAAGCTGTTCTATGACCCTGCGGTGAACTGGTTGTACCGGACGGAACCTGATCCGGGCCTGGCGGGGCAGCGCGATCACTGGCCGCGCGGGCGGCTTTTGGGGGGATCATCCTCGATCAACGCGATGGTCTATATCCGCGGGCACCGCAGCGATTACGAGGACTGGAAGGCGGCGGGAAACCCCGGCTGGGGCTGGGACGAGGTGCTGGCCGCCTACCGCGCGATGGAAGACAACGAGGCGGGCGGCGACCAGTGGCGTGGCACCGGCGGGCCGCTGTTCATTTCGGCAAACCGGCGCGATCTGCACCCGCTGGTGGAAAGCTATATCGCGGCGGGCAAAGCGGCGGGGCTGGCGCATATCGCCGATTTCAACGGACCCGGGCAGGAGGGGATTGGCACCTATCAGCTGACGGTAAAGAACGGGCGGCGCAATTCGGCGGCGCGCGCCTTTCTGCGCCCGGCCATGAAACGGCACAATCTGGCGGTGATGACCCATGCCCAGGCAACGCGCGTGGTGATTGACGGTGGCCGTGCCGTGGGCGTTGAAGTGATGCACAGGGGCGCGCGGCGTGTCATCCGGGCCCGGGCCGAGGTGATCCTGGCGGGTGGCGCGATCAATTCGCCGCAGCTTCTGCAATTGTCGGGCATCGGGCCGGGGGCGCTGCTGGCCGGTCTTGGCCTGCCTGTGCTGAAGGACAATCCGAACGTGGGCGATCACCTGAACGACCATCAGGGCATCAACTACACCTGGCGGATGAACGTGCCCACGCTGAACCAGGTGCTGCGGCCCTGGTGGGGCAAGCTGCGGGTGGGCGCGCGCTATCTCTTGACCGGGCGCGGGCCGCTGAGCCTGTCGATCAACCACGGGGGCGGCTTCTTTCGCACCCGGCCCGAGCTTGACCGGCCCAACATGCAGCTTTACATGCAAGCGTTTTCAACGCTGATCCCGCGCGAAGGCGAGCGCCCGCTTCTGACACCCGATCCCTTTGCAGGCATGTCGCTGGGCCTGTCGAACTGCCGCCCCACCAGCCGGGGGCATATCCGGCTGGCCAGTGCCGATCCGCTGGCACATCCTGTGATCACGGCCAATGCCTTTTCGACCGATCACGATGTTGCGGAAATGCTGGATGCGGTGAAGTTCCTGCGCAGACTGGCAGCGCAGCCGCCGCTGGCACGCCTTATTGCGGAAGAGCTGCGCCCGGGTCCGGAGTGCCGGACCGATGACGCCTTGATCGCCGATTTCCGGGCGCGCAGCGGCACGGTCTATCACCCGTCCTGCACCTGCCGGATGGGCCCCGATCCTGCGTCATCCGTGGTGGACGCCCGCCTTCGCGTTCATGGACTGGCAGGATTGCGGGTCTGCGATGCCTCGGTCTTTCCGGCGCTGATCGCCGGAAACACCAATGCTCCATCCATGATGGTGGGCTGGAAGGGGGCGGAGATCATCCTGTCGGATCAGAGGTAACGGAACCCTGCCCATGCCAAAATGGCGGGCCGCAGGCCCGCCCTTGACGGTCTAACCCCGTCCGAAAATCAGGCGAGCGCGAGGTTGGTCGCCGATTCGCGGCCGTCGCGGCCTGCTTCGATGTCAAAGGTCACGGCCTGACCGTCTTTCAGCGACCGAAGCCCGGCACGCTCAAGCGCGGTGATGTGAACGAACACGTCCTTGCGGCCGCCCTCAGGGGCGATAAAGCCGTAGCCTTTGGTTTCATTGAACCATTTCACGGTGCCCTTGGCCATCGTGATCTCTCCTCCTAGATGCCGCCCGCGGATATGCGGCGGCCCGGCTCAGTCAACGCAAGATCGAGGGACTGTGCCTTTTGGAGCAGACAGTGGTCGATAGGATAACGTCGCCGCGCAAAAATTAATGAAACGGAACGAAAAATCAAGAGGAAAGGTTGCAATCGCGCGTTGCGGACATCTCCCCTGGCGCGGGTCACGCCGGGGGAAGGAGATCATCCTCCAGAAACCAGCGCACCGTATCTTCAAAGGAGGCATCCGTCACAAAGCCCAGGCGCTGCGCTTTTTCCGGCCGCACACGGGCGCGCCAGCCGCGCACGATGCGCTCGATCACCGGGTCGGGCTGCCATGTGATCCGCGCTTCGGCAAGCGGTCCGGCAACGCGTGTCATCGCGGCGATCATGTCACCGATCGTATCTGTCCGGCCGGTCAGGTTCAGGCAGCGGTTGAAGCCGAAGGCCGCCCCCTCCAGCGTGGCCGCGTGAAGCAGGTTGGCAACCACGGTCCGCGGGGCCGTGTGCCAGACCTCGAAGTCGCGCGAGACGGGGCAATTCGCCGTCTGCCCTTGCAGAGTTTCGCGGAAGATCGAGGACATGAAGCTGGACGCGGCCGCGTTGGGTCTGCCGGGGCGGATCGAGACGGTGGGCAGGCGCAGGCCGCGCCCGTCGAGAAATCCGCGGCGCGACATATCGGACAAAAGCAACTCGCCCATGGCCTTTTGCGTGCCGTAAGAGGTTTGAGGGTTCAGTTCGACCCCGTCGGTGATCTCATCAGGCTCCTCCCCGCCGTGGACGGCGGCCGAGGAGGCATAGACCAGCACCGGCGCATTGCCTGCCGCCCGTGCCGCCTCGTACAGGTTGAGTGTTCCCAAAAGGTTGACCCGCAGCCCAAGGTCGAAATCCGCCTCGGCCGCGCCTGAAACGACTGCGGCAAGGTGAAAGATCACGTCAAAGGGGCGGGACATGACCGCGCCAAGGGCGGCCCTGTCAGAGATGTCGCAGGCCAGACAGCGGACAGGAAGAGGTGCCGGGACAGCGGCCGGCACGGCAAGATCGACAAGGGTCAGCGAGGAAATGGGCCTGCCCCGCAGCGCCCCGTCCCGGACCAAACGCTGTGCCAGCTTCCGGCCAATGAAACCACCACCGCCCGTGATGAGAATATGCATGCTTTCCACCCCCCGAGTTCCCGGTGCGGCAAGGCTAACGGCTTGGCGGCGGTTTCGCCAACAGGTTCTGCAGCCGACGCGGCGGGCGGTCTTCGCTGACAGCCGCAGGTCGACCCGCGAAGGTCGGGAAGGTGCCGCGCGCGCGCGCCCGACATCCGGCCCGTTGTTGCCCTTCGCCGGAAACGCGCGTCCTGGCTTGAACCAGTGTTCCGGGCCTGACCGCCGCTGCCGGTTTCCCCGGATTTCATCAAGCGCATCAAGCGCGCGGCGCCCGCGGGTGGCGACAGGGGCCATCGCGTCCCCCTGCACGGCGGGCCCGACCCCTTGCAAGCAGGCCACCGCGTTTGCGTTTCAGAATGACCCTGTCCTTCACAAGGCGCGGCGATGGCCAAACGTGCCGTGCGGCCTTCCTGTGCCCATGCCCCTTGCCGACAAAGGCGATGACCCGGCTGCGAAGCTCCGCCGCACGCGGCTTGACCGGTCCGATCCGCCATATCCGGCGGGATCATCGAATCACAAACCTCTCAGCCCGGGAAACATGAGTTCAGACTGACCAAGACGGGCTCAAGATTGGCCCCCGAACGGGGCGGATGTCGGACGTCGAGCCGATCACGCGCTGTGGAAAGATGCCTCCACAGCTTAGCAGGGTGCTGAGATAGCCGGCCCTCGACGGCGTTTGAGGAACATGGTTCTCTCTTTCTGCGAGGGGTCGTGGGTGATCCTGCGTGGAACGGAGGGGTCGGCGGGTTCGCGTTTCAGCTGTGCGGGCCTTGAGGCGCGCATTGCGGCGCGCCACCCGCTGCGGAAGGTCCGGCAAGTTGTGACTGACGCGCCGTCGCGCCTTGATGCTGATTTTGGCCGGCTCTGTTGCGCCAGGGGTCGCCCTTCCATCGCGCCGGAGCGGCTGAGGTGCGCCAGCCTGATCCGGGTTCTGTTCCCGGTCCGCTCCGGGTGCCAGCTGATCGGGCGGATGCAGCATGATCTCCGGTTCCGCCGGTTCGCGGGGCCTGGCATCAATGACCCGGTCCGGGTGCCTGCGGTGTTCGCCAAGAACCACGACCGGCTGCTGACCACCGACATGTCGCGCAAATTCCTGGCCGCCATCCCGGCGCACCGCAAGGTCGCGCCGCAGCTGTCGGACGAGCACGTCCCGGTGGACGGTGCCCTGGTGAAGGGTGAACCAGGGTGCGCCATTGGTTCAGGCACCCTGGCGAACGCGCCGATGAAGAGCTTCCGGCCCAAGGACGATGGCGCGCCACCGGACGATGACGGCGGGCCGGGCAATCCGCCTGCCGTCTGCCCCGACGATGCCCCCGGTCAATCCCAACCCGAGACCGCCCCGATGACCCGCCCCGCCCGTCACAATCGCAATGCCGAAGTCGTCCGGGCACTCACTTGAACCGGTGGCGTTCGTGCCCTCACTCCGGTGCGGGAAGCGCCCGAACGCCACCCATGCCTCGGCCACCGGCCCCGATGCGCGTCTGTTCAGGACGTCGCGCGGCACGGGAGCGGTGCTGTGCTTCACGGGGCACAGGCTGATGGAAAACCGCAACGGCCTGATCGTGCAGACCGACCTGACGCAGGCCGACGGCCATGCCGAACGGCGCGCGGCTCTCGGCATGATCCGCCGCCACCATTCGCCCGGATCGACCCACTGCCTCACGCCCGGGGCCTGACGCCCGGCACCGGCAAGGGCTGCGACAGCGCCGATTTTGCAGCCAAACTCAGGCAAGCCTGGTTCGGGGCTGAAACGATCCCCCGGATCGCTTCCTGCCGCCCCTCACCCCCCACATGTTGCCCGAAAGCTCCGCCACTTTGCCATCGACGCCCGCACCACCCGCGACGTCGGCTACGCCCTGTCGCAGAAACGCCGAAAGAAGATCGACTTGCGTCGGGACAACGATCGCCCGGATCGTTGTCTGTTCCTTCTCACCTTCGGCTGGGCCAAGACCGTCGGCGGCATGGCACAAACGACGTTGCGCGACATCGAACGCGTCCGCGCCCGGTTCACATTGACCATGGCCGCCTGCAACCTCGCCAGACTGCCCCGGCTGCCGGCCGCATGATCGGGCAGAAGACCCAGACAGCAAGCGCCAAAGCGCAGAACAGGCTTGTGTCAGACCGGCCAACAAGAAAAAACCTTCCAACCGCCGCAGGTCTTCAGCGGCCTGATGGCCGTCCTTGATGTCTTCCTCGGTTCTGGCGTGGGCGAGTGCTGCGTGCAGGCTCATACGATCAGTTCCTCATGAAGGGCCGTTTCCTTTGGCGCATGGGCCCTGCCCTAGCGGATCATGTCCGCCCAGGCGTCCAGTATGGCAAAGTGACCGGGGGGAAGGGGGCGGGTTTGAGGTGCCGTGCCAGGGTCTTGCGGTTGAAAAGGATCATGCTGCTCCTGGCCGGACTTGCGTTTGCCGGCGGCATCCGGGGTGTCGGAATGGCCTTCATTGACGGTGGCAAGGCTGAAGCGTCCCTTTTCCCAGGGGGTGATCTGGATGCGCACCTCATTTTCCGCGACCATGTCTGCCATCACCTCTGGGATCAAGGACGGGCTGCGTTGGAAGGCGGGGATCATGCTGTGCCCCAGCGCCCGGCAGGCCGACAGGCGGCGGAAGCCGGAGATGAGCCCGTAGCGCAAAGGGGCGCGCGGGCTGCGCAGTTCCCAGACCTCGATCGGCTGGCGCAGGCCTGCGGTGGCGACCGAGTGTTCCAGGTCTGCCATCGGCGCGGCTTCGGTCACGTTTCGGTCGCGCGGAAGGGCGTCGACATCAATCTCGGACAGGGGAATTTCGAGGGCGGTCTGCAGGCAGCTCGCCTGCGGTTTGCGCAGGAATATGCATGCGGGGGGATGCTGTCGCGCCACCCGGCGGGCGGCGTTCGGGGGGGGGCGGGGTTGCCCGCCCCCCCGCAGGATCACTTCGGCAGAAGCACGCGGTCGATGCGGTGGATCACGCCGTTGGAGGCGATGATGTCGGCCTGGGTGACGCGGGCGTTGTTCACACGCACACCGTTGGTGCCGTTGACCGCAACCGTCTGGCCCTGAACCGTTGCCACATCGATGCGCTTGCCTGCCAGCTGGTCCGATGTCACGGCGCCGGGGACGACGTGATAGGTCAGAACCTTGACCAGCTGGTCCTTGTTTTCGGGCTTGAGCAGGTTTTCAACCGTGCCTGCCGGCAGGGCTGCGAAGGCGTCGTTCGTGGGGGCGAAAAGGGTGAAGGGGCCGTCGCCCTCCAGCGTGTCCACAAGACCGGCTGCCGAGACGGCGGCCACAAGCGTGCTGAACTGATCGTTCGATGCGGCGATCTCGACAATGTCCGGGGTCTTTGACATCGGCGCGCAGGCCGCGAGTGTCAGGGCAACGGCACCGCCGCCCAGAAGGCTGAAGAGGGTACGTCTGTTCATGTCATGTCCTTTGCTGAAGGCCGCGAAGCCGCGTGCGGAAGGCCCGCACGCGTCCCCGCGTTATTGATCACATGGGCGGAAGGATGACGGCATCGATGACATGGATCACGCCGTTGGATGCCGCAACATCGGGGGCAGAGATGACGGCACCGTTGACT
Source organism: Rhodobacter sp. (assembly GCA_020250445.1). Taxonomy (GTDB): domain Bacteria; phylum Pseudomonadota; class Alphaproteobacteria; order Rhodobacterales; family Rhodobacteraceae; genus Aliitabrizicola. The sequence goes on along the minus strand of JADCEF010000081.1, from coordinate 40,821 downwards.
TTCGGCCCGCCGTCCAGCGTGATGGTCACGTCACCACCCTGCACCGTCTTGGCGACCATGCCTTCGGTCAGATCGGTCGACATCACTTTGCCGGGCACGACATGATAGGTCAGAACCGCAACCAGCTGGTCCTTGTTTTCCGGCTTGAGCAGGTTTTCGACGGTGCCCGCCGGAAGGGCTGCAAAGGCGGCGTCGGTGGGTGCGAAGACGGTGAAGGGGCCTTCGCCCTTCAGGGTGTCGACAAGACCGGCAGCCTGCACGGCGGCGACCAGCGTGCTGAAGCTTCCGGCGGCAACGGCGGTATCGACGATGTCTTTGTCCTGCGCGAAGGCGGGCATGGCGATGAAGCTGGCAGCAGCGATGGAAAGGAAGGTGCGACGGATCATGGGAATCTCCTGTGAGTGGGTCACCAAATCGGTTTGGTGCAAAGAAAACGGCCGTCGGCGGCAACCGGATGCGGCGCAAAACTTTGTCAGCCGGGCTTGCCGCGCCCAGGTCCCGCGCTAAGCCCGGCGATCGGCCGGCTTCCAGTCAATAACCTGTGAGCATGATTTATCGGCTGTGATCCCGGCCGCCGGAAACTGTGGCACTGTTACAGCCTCTTGCCAGGGTTGTGAGATAAGTTTCTTTGGAAATCCGGCCGGTCTGCGCCATGTTCGGGCAGCAACAACAGCGGAGGCGACGGTGCGCAAGGGCTTCAGGACGGACCTCAGATGGTCGGACGTTACGCCGAAGGAGAAGTGGCTGAACCGCCGGCAGCTGATGGCCGGGGCCGGGGCGCTGGTGCTGGCCGCTCCGGCGCTGGCGCAAGGTACTGCGGC
>JADCEF010000081.1:0-35000 GCA_020250445.1 Rhodobacter sp. | reverse complement strand
CTGGCGATTCTGGAAGCGCGCGCAGAAGGCGCGGGAGTTCTGGAATTGCAGAGCGATTTCATGGGAGTCCTGACGGCGTACCTTTTGTATAATGGGTCAACGACTTGGTCTGTCCAGCAAGCTTAAGCCGATAGGTGTAGGCGCAGCGAAAGCGAGTCTTAAAAGGGCGCATGAGTTGGACGGATCAGACCCGAAACCAGGTGATCTAGGCATGAGCAGGATGAAGGCACGGTAACACGTGCTGGAGGTCCGAACCAACACCCGTTGAAAAGGGTCTGGATGACTTGTGCCTAGGGGTGAAAGGCCAATCAAACCTGGAGATAGCTGGTTCTCCGCGAAAGCTATTTAGGTAGCGCCTCGGAGGAATACCCGCGGGGGTAGAGCACTGCATGGGTGATGGGGGCCCACAGCCTTACTGAGCCTAAGCAAACTCCGAATACCGCGGAGTAGTATCCGGGAGACACACGGCGGGTGCTAACGTCCGTCGTGAAGAGGGAAACAACCCTGACCTGCAGCTAAGGCCCCTAATTCGTGGCTAAGTGGGAAAGCATGTGGGACGGCCAAAACAACCAGGAGGTTGGCTTAGAAGCAGCCATCCTTTAAAGATAGCGTAACAGCTCACTGGTCTAGATAAGCTGTCCTGCGGCGAAGATGTAACGGGGCTCAAGCCACGAGCCGAAGCTCAGGATGTGCAGCAATGCACGTGGTAGCGGAGCGTTCTGTGATACAGCTTCATGTGTCCTGTTTCCTTCGGGGAAGGCGGACACGCGAAGCTTTCTGTGAAGCCGGGCCGCAAGGCATCCGGTGGAGAGATCAGAAGCGAGAATGTTGACATGAGTAGCGACAAAGGGGGTGAGAGACCCCCTCGCCGTAAGTCCAAGGGTTCCTGCTTAAAGCTAATCTGAGCAGGGTAAGCCGGCCCCTAAGGCGAGGCCGAAAGGCGTAGTCGATGGGAACCAGGTTAATAGTCCTGGGCCAGGAGGACGTGACGGATCTCGAAGATTGTTCGCCCTTATCGGATTGGGCGGGCCGTTCAGAGGTTCCTGGAAACAGCCCTCCATCAGACCGTACCCTAAACCGACACAGGTGGACTGGTAGAGTATACCAAGGCGCTTGAGAGAACCACATCAAAGGAACTCGGCAAAATGCCTCCGTAAGTTCGCGAGAAGGAGGCCCCGTCTTTACGCAAGTAGAGGCGGGGGGCACAAACCAGGGGGTGGCGACTGTTTACTTAAAACACAGGGCTCTGCGAAGCCGTAAGGCGACGTATAGGGTCTGACGCCTGCCCGGTGCTGGAAGGTTAAAAGGAGGGGTGCAAGCTCTGAATTGAAGCCCCAGTAAACGGCGGCCGTAACTATAACGGTCCTAAGGTAGCGAAATTCCTTGTCGGGTAAGTTCCGACCTGCACGAATGGCGTAACGATCTCCCCGCTGTCTCTGATGTGGACTCAGCGAAATTGAACTGTGTGTCAAGATGCACACTGCCCGCGGTTAGACGGAAAGACCCCATGCACCTTTACTCCAGCTTCGCATTGGCAACAGGATTGCGATGTGCAGGATAGGTGGTAGGCTATGAGCCGGGGACGCCAGTCCTCGTGGAGCCACCCTTGAGATACCACCCTTCGCACTCTTGTTGTCTAACCGCGGTCCGTCATCCGGATCCGGGACCCTGCGTGGCGGGGAGTTTGACTGGGGCGGTCGCCTCCCAAATCGTAACGGAGGCGCGCGAAGGTAGGCTCAGACCGGTCGGAAATCGGTCGTTGAGTGCAATGGCAGAAGCCTGCCTGACTGCAAGACTGACACGTCGAGCAGAGACGAAAGTCGGTCATAGTGATCCGGTGGTCCCAAGTGGGAGGGCCATCGCTCAACGGATAAAAGGTACGCTGGGGATAACAGGCTGATGATGCCCAAGAGTCCATATCGACGGCATCGTTTGGCACCTCGATGTCGGCTCATCTCATCCTGGGGCTGGAGCAGGTCCCAAGGGTATGGCTGTTCGCCATTTAAAGAGGTACGTGAGCTGGGTTTAGAACGTCGTGAGACAGTTCGGTCCCTATCTGCCGTGGGTGCAGGAGACTTGAGAAGAGTTGCCCCTAGTACGAGAGGACCGGGGTGAACGTTCCACTGGTGGACCAGTTGTCGTGCCAACGGCAGTGCTGGGTAGCTATGAACGGACAGGATAACCGCTGAAGGCATCTAAGCGGGAAGCCCCCTTCAAAACAAGGTCTCCCCTGAGGGCCGTGGAAGACCACCACGTCGATAGGCCAGAGGTGTAAGTGCGGCAACGCATTCAGCTGACTGGTACTAATTGCCCGACAGGCTTGATTTGATCCAGTAACGGCAAGGCCAAAGGCCAAAGCCCGTTCCAGGACAGCAAGAAGCAGCCAGACAAGGACAATGCGCCACGACCGGCGCCTGATGTTGGGGTTTCTTCTTCGGTTTGGTGGTCATAGCACGAGCAAAACACCCGATCCCTTCCCGAACTCGGCAGTTAAGTGCCGTCGCGCCAATGGTACTGCGTCTCAAGACGCGGGAGAGCAGGTCACCGCCAAACCTAACAAGATACCCCCAAAATCCATCTCCCTGTACCCCCTCAAAACCCCCGGACACCCGGCGCGGGGTGGAGCAGCCCGGTAGCTCGTCAGGCTCATAACCTGAAGGCCGCAGGTTCAAATCCTGCCCCCGCAACCAGTTTTTACTATACAGATCAAAAGCTTAAGAGCCGCCCTCCCGGGCGGCTTTTTGCGTCTCAAATCCCAGGTCAACAATAGGTCAACAAAACCCGGCAAACTGCGACGCGAAGTTCGGAAGCGTGATCGTTAGGATGGGCGAGCGACCCGAGGCGATGGCGCAAAAGGTGCCGATGGTGTTCACTGGCGATGGTCGGGATTTGAAGTGCCGGAGCCGAGCCGGCATTGTCGGCGCAATCTCAAGCCCGGACGGTCTGTTCCTAGGCTCAGGACCCATTGATCTGCTTGAGGCCGCTCGGCTTGCGTGATTCAATCTCCCGAACGGACGGGGGTGATCATGAGCAACCTTTTCTGGCTGACCGACGAGCAGATGGAGCGGTTGAAACCGTTCTTTCCAAAGAGCCATGGCAAGCCGCGGGTCGATGACCGGCGCGTGCTGAGTGGCATAATCTTCATCAACCGCAATGGGTTAAGATGGTGCGACGCGCCCAGGGAGTATGGACCGCCGAAGACCCTCTACAACCGCTGGAAGCGATGGGGCGATATGGGGGTCTTCGCCCGAATGATGGAGGGATTGGCCTCCGAAGGCTGCGAGGAGAAGGTCGTCATGATCGACGCGACCTACCTGAAGGCGCACCGCACGGCCTCAAGCCTGCGGGCGAAAAAGGGGGGCCCGACGATCAACGCGGGCGTCTGATCGGGCGCACAAAGGGCGGGCTGAACACAAAGCTGCATGCCGTGACCGATGCCAAGGGACGGCCCCTGAAGTTCTTCATGACGGCGGGCCAAGTCAGCGACTACACCGGCGCCGCCGCCCTGCTGGGCAGCCTGCCCGGTGCCGAATGGCTGATTGCTGACCGGGGCTACGATGCCGACTGGTTCAGGGAAGCATTGAAAGACAAGGGGATAAAGCCCTGCATCCCAGGCCGGAAGTCTCGCGGCAAGGCCGTCCGCTACGACAAGCGCCGCTATAAACGGCGTAATCGCATCGAGATCATGTTCGGCAGGCTCAAGGACTGGCGCCGCGTCGCTACCCGCTACGACAGATGTGCGAAGACCTTCCTCTCCGCCGTCGCACTGGCTGCAACCGTCTTGTTCTGGCTTTGACAATCAATGAGTCTGGACCCTAATCACTTTCAAATGACTCATATTCCGAGAACAGCTGCCGAATCAATCAAGACGTCTTGAGCGCCCCTAGGGTATTTGCCAAACGTCTCGCTTCATACTTGCAGCGGTGTTTTGTTCCAAAATGCAGAACCGCAATCAGCAACCAAAAGAACCAAAATGGGGGAAATATAGCCATAAACATCATGACACCCAGAACCCACTTGTTTCTGTCATCAAAATATACTACTACCTGAAGCCTTCCACTTTGATTGATCTCGACAACGACGTGTCCTTTTATATTTTTTCCCACACTCACTAAGCCAGTCGCTTTCGATTTTTGAGCGGTCTTCCAATCTATTTCATCAAGTAGGTCCGTCGAAAGATATTTTCTTTTCTGCCGTTCAATAAAGTTATCGTTCTTCTGATTCCGGGCAGCTTCTTCAATTCTTGCCATGACGTAGTCCCTGTTTACGTTTGCGCCGACCTCAACGCAGTGACGATACATTTCTTCGAACACTCCAAGAAGTTCCACATACATTAAACATTAGCAGGGAGAGGCATTCCTTGCAAGGAAGGATCGTTCGTTCCCATGTTGGCCGGGACGGCTTCACATCAAACTATTCTTTCAACGCCCGCCCCTTGATGATGGCATCCTTGCCAAATCGGGCGCGTATGGCATCGGTGGCGCGTTCGGCGGCGCGGCGGGTGGCTGCCTGCGGGTCAAGCAGGTCTGACATGCGGTCGGCATCCCCTGCCGCCGTCAGGTCCGAAAGGCCGACGCCGATCAGGCGGAACGGGCCGGGGTCGCGCGCCGCATCGTGCAGCGCGCGGGCCTCGCGGTACAGCCGGTCGGCGGTATGCGTGGGGTCGGGCAGGCTGTGGCGGCGCGTGACGATGCGGAAATCGGCCCGCTTCAGCTTCAGCGTGATGGTGCGCCCGGCAAGGTCCTTGGCCTTGGCCCGGTCCGACACCCGTTCTGCCAGCCGCCACAGATGGCCGTCCAGAACGCCGGGGTCAGAGGTGTCTTCGTCAAATGTGGTTTCGGCAGAGATCGACTTCATCCGCTCATCCCGCTTGACCGGGCGGGTATCCTCACCCCTCGCCAGATGGAACAGACGGTCGCCCATGCTGCCGAAGCGCGCCTGCAAATCGCGCCTGTCCCAGCGCAGCAGATCGGCAATGGTGCGAATGCCTGCGGCGGCCAGCGCCGCCTGCCCCGCCTCGCCCACGCCCCAGATGATCCGGACCGGCTTCGGGCGCAGGAATTCGGCTGTATCCCCCCGTCCGATCACCGAAAAGCCGCGCGGCTTGTCGAGGTCTGACGCAATCTTTGCCAGGAACTTGTTGTGCGACAGGCCGACGGACCCTGTTATGCCCAAGCCCTCTTCCATTTGTCTGACCAGTCGTGCCAGCAAGACGGCGGGGGGCGCGCCATGCAGGCGCTCTGTGCCGGTCAGGTCCAGAAAAGCCTCGTCCAGCGACAGGGGTTCGATGGCGGGTGTCAGCCGTTCCATCAGGGCACGGATCTGGCGCGAAACCTCGGCGTAAACGGACATGCGGGGTTTCACGACCACCGCCTGCGGGCACAGCCTTAACGCCTGGAACATCGGCATGGCAGAGCGTACGCCGCTGATCCGCGCTATGTAGCAGCAGGTCGAGACCACGCCCCGCGTCCCGCCCCCCACGATGACCGGCCGGTCGCGCAGGGCCGGATTGTCGCGCTTTTCGACACTGGCGTAGAAGGCATCGCAATCCACATGGGCAATCGCCAGTGTCTCAAGTTCCGCATGGGCAACAAGACGCGGGCTGCGGCAGGCCGGGCAGCGGGGGCCGCCGGAAAACCGGGTCAGACAGTCGCGGCACAGCGCAGGCATGCATCACACCTAGCACGGGTCAGCGGCGGGTGGAAACGCCGCCCGCAGCCCGGCACAAAAGACACAGACCCCGGCAAGGTGCTGCGATCCTTCGGTTCATGTGCGGCTGTTGCCTGCTTGGCCGTTGTCTGATCTGGGCAGAGATGGATAGATGGCTCTGCGCACCGGCAGCTTCGGAAGGCGGGTGAACGTGCCCAGGCCCCCTGGCCGCCGTGCCGCACGGCTCTGAAAGGATCGCGCCATGACGGTCGAACAGGTTGAAACGCTGGTCATCGGCGGGGGGCAGGCCGGTGTCGCGATGAGCGAACATCTGGGCAGACGGGGCCTGCCGCATGTGGTCGTCGAACGGCACCGGATTGCCGAACGCTGGCGGACGGAACGCTGGGATTCGCTGGTTGCAAACGGTCCGGCATGGCATGACCGGTTCCCCGGACTGGAATTCGCGGGCATCGACCCCGACAGCTTCGCCCCCAGGGAAGCGATTGTCGACTATTTCGTCACCTATGCGCGCCAGATCAACGCCCCGATCCGGGAAGGTGTCGAGGTGCTTGGCCTGGCACAAAGCGCAGGCGGCACCGGTTTTGTCGCGGAAACCCCGCAGGGGCGGATCAAGGCGGCCAACGTGGTTGTTGCGACGGGGCCCTTCCAGCGCCCGATCCTGCCCGATGTGGTGCCGCCGTCGGCAGGGCTGGTGCAGATGCATTCTGCGGCCTATCGCAACCCCGGCCAGCTTCCGGATGGTGCGGTGCTGGTCGTGGGGGCTGGTTCTTCGGGATCGCAGATCGCGGACGAGCTGCTGCGGGCAGGCAAGCGCGTGTATCTGTCCGTCGGCCCGCATGACCGCCCGCCGCGGCGCTATCGCGGCAAGGATTTCGTCTGGTGGCTGGGGGCGCTGGGCTATTGGGATGCAAAGGCCCGCGCACCGGGCACGGAACATGTGACCATTGCCGTCAGCGGCGCAAATGGCGGGGATGTGGTGGATTTTCGCCGGTTTGCGGCGCGGGGCATGACGTTGCTGGGCCGCGCGGGCCGCTTTTCCGACGGGGTGCTGCATTTCGCGCCCGATCTGGCGCAGAACATCGCCAGGGGGGATGCGAATTACCTGACCGTGCTGAGGGAAGCCGATGCCTTTGTTGCCCGAAACGGGCTGGATCTTCCGCCGGACCCGGACGCGCACCTGATCGGCCCCGATCCGGACTGCGTGAGCAACCCGATCCTGTCCCTGTCCCTGGCCGGTGCCGGGATCAGCGCCATCATCTGGGCCACGGGGTATGGGCTGGATTACGGCTGGCTGAAGGTGGATGCCCTTGACGAAAAGGGGCGCCCCGCGCATCGGCGCGGCGTAACCGATGTGCCGGGGATGTATTTTCTGGGCCTGCCCTGGCTGTCGCGGCGCGCCTCGCCCTTCATCTGGGGGGTCTGGCATGATGCGGATTACCTGGCGCAGCATATCGCCGCGCGGCGCTGACACCAATACCGCCCCACGCCCGTCAGAACCTTGCCCCGACAAGCGCCGGGCAGCGACCCGTCCTGCCGTCACTTCGGTGCGAAGATCCGGTAATAAGCCCAGTCCGGCAGAAACTGCGACAGGCGGAACAGCCATGAAAAGACCGTCGGGAAGCTGACCTTGAAGCGGTCTGTCTGCATGTGGCGGAACATGTGATCGGCCGCTTCGGCGGGTTCCATCAGGAAGGGCATCGTGAAGCTGTTCTTGTCGGTCAGCCGGGTGCGGATGAAGCCGGGGTTCGCCACCTGAACCACAATGCCGCTGCCGCGCAGATCGGCCTGCATGGATTCCGCCAGTGCCATGACACCGGCCTTGCTTGCGCCATAGCCGATGGCACCGGGCAGACCGCGAAAGCCCGAAAGACTGCCGGTGATCACCACATGCCCCGTCCCGCGCGCCACCATGGCGGGCAGGGCTGCCCCGATGACCCGGGCACAGCCGGTGAAATTCACATCGCACATGGTTTCAACCTGATCGGCGTTCCAGCCCTGGGCGGCCATCGGCCAATAGAGGCCGGCCAGAAAGACGACGCCATCGATCTGCCCCGCCGCATCGGCGGCCCTGCGGACGGATGCGGTATCGGCGACATCCACCGGCAAGGTCATTGAAGGCCCCGCAAGGGTCGCTGCCACCTCGGCCAGCCGGTCTGCGCTGCGGGCGGACAGGATCACCTCGGCCCCGGCGGCGCTCAGCCGTTCGGCCAGGGCGCGCCCCAGCCCCTCGCTGGCACCGACCAGCCAGTAGCGCTTGCCACGAAACTCCCTCATGCGTCTTTCTTCCGCATCGTGGCCACAAGTTCCGCCACCTTGATCCCGAACTTGGTGAACTGGCTGCGGTTCATGATCGTGCCGTTTTCCATCAGGTACATCCAGTCTGTCACCCTCAGCACATGCCCGCCCGCCTCGGGCCGCAGGCGCAGGCGGTAGGTCAACTGCACGCCCGCGCCTTCGGCCCGGCCATGACCTTCGCCGACGACATCCGGTGCTGTGGCCTTGACGGCCCCGTCATTGCCCAGCGTCAGGGTCCATTCCCGGTTCTGCACGGCACCGCTGTCATAGCGGAAGCGTTCGGTCATCACCCCGACGTTGCCGTCCCAGCGCGCATCGAAATCCGCCACGAAGCGTGACGAAACGCGCCCCATGGGCCCATAGATCACCCCTTCGCACTGGATGGGGCCGTTCAGGTATCGCCGCAGATCAAAGTGCGGCAGGGTGGCGGCATAATCGCGCGGCCTCTGGGCACGGAAACCCGTCATCCGCGCGTGCAGGGCCACCAGACCAAGCATGAGGCACATGCCAAGCAGCAGCGAAAGGATCGTGGGCATGTCAGTTCTCCGCTATGGGGGTGACGAGCAGAAGCCCGATCGCCACAAGTTTCAGGACACAGGGAACGATGGCATATAGAACCGTCAGCAGCACAAGCGCGCCTTCGGCGTTCACCCCGCCCGAGACGAACCCCTTCGCCTCCAGCAGCGGCAACAGGGTTCCCGCAGCAATCGCCAGGGTCAGTTTGGTGACAAAGGACCACAGGCCAAACCCGGCCCCGGCCCCAGGTGCGATCACCGACAGGCGGCGGGCAAAGATCGCGGGCAGCAGTGTCATGTCGGCCCCAAGGGCCGCCCCCGACGCCGCGCAGATTGCGGCAAAAACCAGCACATCGCCCGACCCCAGGGTGGCAGCACAGGCAAAGGACAGCACCGCCAGCAGCATGCCCGCCAGCAGGACCGGTTTTTCCCCGTACCGGGCCGCCAGCCTGCTCCATGCCGGGGTCGACGCCGCCGCCGACAGGAAGAACAGCAGCAGCAGCGGGCCTTCGCTTCCCCGAGAGTCCAGACGGCTTTCGACGAAGAACAGAAACAGTGTCGATGTCACCGCGACCGGTGTTGCATTCACCAGCGCCAGCAGCAGCAGACGCCGCGCCAGCCCGTCCGACAGCACATCGCGCAGCGCAACTTCGGCCGGGGCGCGGGCCGTGACCTCTGCCTGCCCCCATTCACGCCGCATCGCCCAGGCGGCAACCAGCGCCACCACGGCAAAGCCGATCGCAAAGCCGGTGAAAGGGGTATCGGTGACGGATGCAAGGGCCACCGGGGCCACGGCCGCCAGCGACACACCCAGCAAGGCACCGCCTTCGCGCCAGCCCGCCAGCCGCAGATGACCCTGCGGCCCAAGCCCGGCCGCCTTGCGCACGCCTTCGGCATAGAACGAGATCGACAGAAAACTGAAGGCGGAAAACAGAACAGTCAGCGTGATTGAAAACCACCACAGCGGGGCCACCGGCGGGGTCACGGCAAACAGCGCCACCATCGCCGCCGCCATGCCCAGCACGCACAGGGCCACCAGCCGCCCGCGCTGCCTTTCATGGCGTTCCGACAGCCAGCCCAGCAGCGGGTCCTGCGCCACATCAATCAGCCGCAGCAGCACCAGGGCACCGCCAAGGGCTGCCAGACCGACGCCATATTCATCGACATAGAATTTCGGCGCATGGATATAGATCGGCAGACCGGCTGCCGCGATCAGCCCCGCAAACAGGGCCCAGGCCCCAAGACGCGGGGCAGCATCCGTCTGCGGCAGGGTCAGGGCCTTCATCGGCTCACCTCCTCTGCCGGCGGGGCCGGGCGGTCACGAAAACCTGCACCCTTCCAGTAAAGCCGTGCCGCCTGCCAGTAGATCAGCGCCAGCACCCGGCGCGAGCCGAAGGGCCGCCGCAGGCAGGCCCGCAGGATGCCGCCGTTTGTCAGCGGCACCCTGCGCCCGGTCAGCGTCGCGATCAGCCCGCCCTGTCCCGCCGTGTAATCGATCCGGATGCCGATGCGGTCGCTGCGGATGTCAAAGCGGAACGCATAGCCGCCCTCGACGGGCTGAAACGGCGAGACGTGAAAGATCTTGCGGGCCTGAACCGTGTCTTCGCGCCCCAAAGGTGCCAGATCGGGGCGGTGGCACAGATAGGAATGGCGGTCGCCATAGGTGTTCGAGACCTCGGCGATGACCACGCGCAGCGCGCCCGCCGCGTCATGGCACAGCCAGAACGACACCGGGTTGAAGACATGGCCCAGAACGCGGGGCTGTGCCAGAAGCAGGATGCGGTCCGCCCCGGGCAGGTCATGCGCCGCCAGCACCTCGCGCACCCAGGCAACGCCACGCCCCTGGCCTGGTAGACCGCCATGGTCGGTGTCGTGCAGCGAGGTGACGTTGCGGCCATTGCGCGAAAACAGCGAGGGTCCGCGTGCCGTCACCGGATCGAGCAGGATGTAATCAACACCATAGCGGAACGCGTTCGTCACGGCCCCCTTGCGGCCGTGGAACGTCTCGCCTCTTATGTGGTCCACCCCTGTCATGCGGCCAGCAGACTTTGCCGCGCGCGCATCGCACCGACCACGTCAAGGGCGCTGGCAAAGCCGTCTTCGTGAAATCCGTTGCGCATCCAGGCCCCGCAGAACCAGGTGTCCTGCGCGCCGTTCATCCGGCGCAGCCGGTCCTGTGCCCGGAACGCCCCCATGTCGTAGACAGGGTGCCGGAAAGTCACCGTATCATGGATCAGATCCTCGCGGATCGGCTTGTTCGAATTCAGCGTGACAAACAGCGGGTCGTCCTGCGGGATCGGCTGCAGCGAATTCATCCAGTAGGTCAGATCGATCCGGTCAGGTTTCGGCCCGGCCGGTTCGACATAGACCCAGGATGCCCAGGCCAGCTTGCGTTTTGGCATGACCGACGGATCGGAATGCAGAACCGCCTCGTTCGGCTGATAGCGCACGGCAGACAGTGCGGCGCGTTCTTCGGGCGTTGCATCGGACAGAAGGCGCAGCGTGTCGTCGGCATGGCTGGCCAGAACGATGTCGTCGAACATCTCCCACTCGCCCCCGGTCACGCGCACCGCAGGCCCCGCGGCACCCCGGCGTACCCCCGCGACCGGCGTGCCCAGCCGCAGGTCAACGCCCTGGCCCGCCAGAGAGGCCTGCAGGCGGCGCACATATTCGACCGAGCCGCCCTTGACCGTGTACCACTGATGCTGACCGTAATATCCCAGCAGCGCGTGGTTGCGGAAAAACCGGATCAGCGGCTGCGCTGGAAAGTTCATCATGCCGGCGGTCGGTGTCGACCAGATCGCCCCCGAAAGCGGCAAAAGATAATGGTCGCGGAACCAGTCCCCGGTCCCGATCTGATCAAGGAAATCCCCAAGGCTGATGCCATCATCCTGCGCCAGATCCGCTGCCTTTGCGTTGAAGCGCGTGATGTCGCGCAGCATCGCAAGAAAGCGCGGGTTCACCAGGTTGCGCCGCTGCGCGAACAGGGCATCAAAGCTGGCCAGCCCGTATTCCAGCCGGCCGCCGCCCAGCGACACGCCAAAGCTCATGTTGCTTGGAACGGTCGGAACGCCAAGCTGTTCAAAAAGGGCGACGAGATTGGGGTAGTTGACGCGGTTGTAGACAATAAACCCGGTATCCACCGGCTGATCGCCACGCTTCCCCGCCATGACGGTGCGTGCGTGCCCCCCCAGGCGACCTTCCGCCTCGAACAGCACGACCGCGTTGTCACGCGCAAGAAGATAGGCGGCGGCCATCCCGGAAATGCCGCCTCCAATCACCGCGATGCGCCGCGGTGCCGCAGTAAGCCGTTCGAAAGGCATGAGTGGATTGTCCCTTTGTTTGTCGTCTTTGAACTGGTTACGGCGCGACCGATGAATCGGATCAGAAAGCATCGCCAGCCGTCCCTGTGTGATTTTCCCGCAGATCGGGTGATCCGGCGGCAGCCCGTGCACGTATTTTCGGCATGACACTGGATACAGGTCCTTTGGAAAAGATGGATGCGCAGGGCAGCGGGCAGCATTATGCTGCACGCGCAGGGCTGCATCGTCTTGCGGGCTCCAAGGGAATCGGAAGAATGACGTCGGAAACTGAACAGGACTGGGCCGCACTTCTGCTTCGGGTCCGCGACGATGCAGACAAGGGGGCCTTTGCGCTTTTGTTCCGGCACTTCGCCCCAAGGATCAAGGCGTTCTTGCGAAAATCCGGTGCAAACGAGCCTTTGGCCGAAGAATGTGCGCAAGAGGTCATGGCGACGATCTGGCACAAGGCGCATATGTTCGATCCCAAGCGGGCCAGCGTTGCAACCTGGGTGTTCACAATTGCGCGCAACCGGCGGATTGACGCCCTGCGCAAATCCCGCCGGCCCGAGCCCGAGGAATTGCCCTGGGGACCGGAACCCGAACCGGATCAGGCCGACGCGATGGTGCTGCAGCAGGAAAGCCGCCGTCTGGGCGAGGCGCTGGCCCAGCTGCCCGAAAAGCAGCGGTCCCTGATCGAGCGGGCCTATTTCGGCGATTTGTCGCACAGCGAAATCGCCGCAGAGACAGGTCTGCCCCTTGGCACGATAAAATCGCGTATCAGATTGGCGCTTGAACGGTTGCGCCACCAGATGAGTTGAAAGCAAGAAGATGACGATCCGCCACCACCTCTCTGACTCTTTGCTCATGGCCTATTCTGCGGGCCAATTGCCCGAGGCGTTCAGCCTGGTCGTGGCAACGCATGTGTCGCTTTGCGACGATTGCCGGGCGCGCCTTCTGTCTTTCGATGCCATCGGCGGCGCGCTTATTGAAGATGCCGGGCAGGCGCGCATGGCCGAAGACAGCTTTGAGGCCACCATGGCGCGCATCACCGGCCTGCCGCAGGCCCAACCTGTCCGTGCGCCGCGCATCCCGGGCAGCGTGTTTCCCGCGCCACTGCGCGATTATGTGGGCGGCGACCTTTCGACGGTCAAATGGCGGTCCGTGGGCATGGGGGTGCGCCAGGCCATCCTGAAGACGGACCAGGGCGCAACCGCGCGGCTTCTGCACATCCCGGCCGGTCAGGCCGTACCGGATCATGGCCATCGCGGCATGGAACTGACCCTGGTTCTGCAGGGTGCCTTTCGGGACACCGAAGACCGCTTCGGACCCGGCGACGTTGAAATCGCAACGGAAGAGCTGGAACACACCCCGGTTGCCGAACAGGGTGCAGACTGCATCTGTCTGGCAGCCACCGACGCGCCCCTGCGCTTCAACCGGCTGATTCCGCGCATTGCGCAGCCCTTCCTGCGGATCTGACAGGGTACTGAAGACGCGGCCCGACCGCCTGCCGGGCGGAAAAACCATCCTGATCCGCCGGAAAGGCGGCTTGCCATTCCGGGCGCAACGGGGATTGCACCTTGTTTGCAACCCGGTGTCCGACAAATGTCACATAAGGACCCGTCATGCAGGCGCAACAAGGGCCAGCCTGATTCAGGCGCGGCGCAGGGCAGGGGCGATGACCCCGGCAGGACCGCGCGGGGCACGCAGGCGGAAGGGTTTCCTGCTTTGCGGTCAGGCGGCCCCTGTGGTGGGCAGTTTTCGCAACCCTGTTAACGCGGGCGGCGCACGGCGATGACGGCTCCTGCCCCGTCAATCCGTGCAGAGGTTTCGGTGATGACAAGATCATGGCGCTGTACCGGCATGCCATTGACGACCAGGGGGTCCAGGGCAAGAAGGTAAAGCGTCCCGTCCGCAGGCAGTTCCACGGGTGCTTGCAAGACGGTGACGGTCGGGCGGGGCAGGGCGCGCGCCGTCATCACGTTGAAGTCCACCGATGGACAGCCGCCGGTGCCCTCTGCGCATAAAGCCAGATCACCCGGAAAGAAGACCGGCACCAGCGGCGCGCAGATCAGCGACAGCCCTTCGCCTGTCAGCCGGAAGCCGGGCCCGGACAGGACCGTCAGGGTCCGCTCGATCCCCGGAAGGACCGAGAACGGACCATCCCCGGTCACGCTGGCCATCGACAGACGAAACCGCAGCCCCTCCGGGCCATCTTCGCGCAGCACCTCCGCCGTTGTCCCGCGCCCGTTTGCCCAGGGCATGGGTCTGTAACCGGCGGCAGCAAGATGCCTCATTCTGCGGCATCCTTCGGTGCCAGGGGCACAGGGATCGGGTCATCCCGCGTGGGTGCCAGTTCCTCGAAGTCGAAATTGTCCAGCCGCCGCGCCCGCCGCGCCGCCTTGTCGGAAGAAATGCGGATGTCGGCAATATCCTTGGCGGCCATGCCGAAATGCCGGTCCAGATTTTCGACCCGCAGGCCCAGCCGTTCCACATCGCGGTAAAGTTCCGAAAGCTCGCGGCGGATCGCCCCGGCATGTTCGCGCATCCGCGCGTCCTTAAGGACAGCCCGCATGGTGTTGAGCGTGGCCATGCAGGTGGTGGGCGACACGATCCAGACCTTGGCGGCAAAGCCTTCGCGCACCACTTCGGGGTAGTTCGCGTGCAGCTCGGCATAGACCGCTTCCGACGGCAGGAACATCAGCGCGCCATCGGCGGTTTCGCCATCCAGGATATAGCGCTCCGCAATGGCGCGGATATGGGCGCGCACGGCCATGCGCATGCCCCGCGTGGCTTCGGTCAGCGCGGCCGGGGTTTCGGCGCGCCGCAGCGCCTCATAGGCCTCGAGCGGGAATTTTGAATCGACCACGATGGGGCCGGGCGGATTGGGCAGGTGGATCAGGCAATCCGCCCGCCTCCCGTTGGAAAGCGTGGCCTGCATCGTATAGGCATCGGGCGGCAGCACCTTGCGGACCAGATCGTTCAGCTGGATTTCCCCGAAGGCCCCGCGTGTCTGCTTGTTCGACAGGATGTCCTGCAGCGTCAGCACATTGCCCGACAGCTTTTCGATATTGGCCTGGGCCTTGTCGATGGTTTCCAGCCGCTGCTGCAATTCGCCAAGGGACCGCGCCGTGCGGGTTGCGGTGCCGGTCAGCGCATCGGCCATGCCCGCCTGCACCTCGGCCAGGCGGCGTTCCATCAGCTCCAGCATGGCGGTCTGGCTGACCGCCTGCGTTTCGGACAGATGCGAAAGCCCGCCCGTCAGGCGTTCCTGCCCTTCGGCCAGACCCTGCACGCGCTGGCTCATCCAGTTCAATTCGCGCAGCATCGGTTCGGCCATGCGCCCCGCCCGCCCCGCAGCGCGCAGGGTCAGCAGCAGGATCAGCAGCACAAAGGCGGCGGCACCTGCGGCGGCCCACAGCGGGTCCACCCCGTCTGGCAGCACCAGGGTCATGTCCGCCCGAACAGCCGTTCGATATCGGCCAGCTTCAGTTCCACATAGGTCGGTCGCCCGTGATTGCATTGGCCGGAATGGGGCGTTGCCTCCATCTCGCGCAGCAGGGCATTCATTTCTTCGG
The DNA here is from genome assembly GCA_020250445.1 of Rhodobacter sp. GTDB lineage: Bacteria > Pseudomonadota > Alphaproteobacteria > Rhodobacterales > Rhodobacteraceae > Aliitabrizicola. Next base: position 19,643 of record JADCEF010000081.1, on the reverse strand, counting down.
CACGCATCTGGCGGCCGGACCTGACTGATCCGTGGCAGGCCATACGGCTGAGCACGGCATCGATCTTTGCCTGCACCAAGCCGCTGTCCCCCAGGTCGGACAGTTCGTCCAGCACATCCAGGATCAGCCGCCGCGCGTCCACCTGCCCCAGAATCGCGGGCACCTCGCGCACCGCAACCGCGCCCCGGCCAAAGGGCTCTGCCGTCAGCCCCAGCTTCTGCAGGTCTGGTGCCACCTCCATCAGGCGCGCCGCATCGGCATCGGACATCTCCACGATGACGGGAATCAGCAGCGACTGCGCCGCAATGCCCTGCCCGGCGCGCTGGCGCTTCAGCCGTTCATAGACCAGCCGTTCATGCGCAGCATGCTGATCGACGATCACAATGCCCCGTTCGGTCTGGGCGATGATGTAGGTTTCATGCACCTGTGCCCGGGCCGCGCCCAAAGGCAGGGTTTCGGTGCCAAGCTGCACCTCTGCCGGTTCGATCCGGGCCGAGCGGGCTTCGGCAAAGCCCGGCACCGCGGGCAAGGGGGACTGAAGCTGAAAGGCCCGCCTCAGTGCGGGGGCCGGGGGGCGTTCCATCCGGTAGATGCGCGGCGTATCCGGCTGCAGCGCCGCCAGTGTTGCGGCCCCGAGGGTGGACGACGCCCGCCGCGCCCCGTCAGCCAGCGCCTGACGCAGGCCGCTGACGATCAGCCCGCGCGCCAGGCCCGGCTCGCGGAAGCGGACTTCGGATTTCGCCGGATGCACGTTCACGTCGACCCGCTGCGGGTCACAGTCCAGCCGCAGCACGGCCGCAGGGTGCCGGTCGCGGCTGAGAACATCGAAATAGGCAGCCCTGAGGGCACCGAACAGCAGGCGGTCCAGAACGGGGCGGCCGTTGACGAACAGGAACTGCGCCACCGAAGACCCGCGCGAATAGGTGGGCAGTGCCGCATAGCCCGACAGGCGCATGCCGTCCTGCTCTGCCGAAACCCGCAGGGCATTGTCGGCAAAATCGGCACCCAGAACACGGCCGCTGCGCCCAAGAAGGGCATCGAAGAGATCGCCGGATTCCGGATCGGCGCGGAACATCACCCGCCCCTCGCCGCCGCCCGACACATCGCGCAGCACAAAGCCCGCCAGGGGCTGCGCCAGGGCCAGCCTGCGGATGACATCGGCAATCGCCTGGGCTTCGGCGCGGTCGCTGCGCAGGAATTTCAGACGCGCCGGGGTGGCAAAGAACAGATCGCGCAGTTCGACAACCGTGCCCTGCGTCAGCGCGGCGGGCCGCACCGCTTCGATCCGCCCGCCGCTGACCGACATCGAGCCGGCCTCTTCCCCCGCGACGCGCGAGGTCACACAAAGCCGCCCGACCGCCCCAAGCGAGGGCAGCGCCTCGCCCCGGAAGCCAAAGCTGGAAATGGCCAGCAGGTCAGATCCGTCAATCTTGGACGTGGCATGGCGCGACAGCGCCAGCGGCAGATCGGCCGCCGTCATGCCGCAGCCGTCATCCGTGACGCGGATCAGCGTCTTGCCGCCATCAGCATAGTCAACCGTGATCCGCCCGGCCCCGGCATCGATCGCATTTTCGACCAGTTCCTTGACGGCAGAGGCGGGCCGTTCCACCACCTCGCCCGCCGCGATGCGGTTGATCGCGGCTTCGTCAAGCTGGCGAATGACCGGGCGAGATGGGCTTATCTTGGGGCTGTGCAGGACCATGCCCCAATCTGTAGCATGGTCCTGCAGATTTGACCACCCTTTCGGATCGGTCATGTGGCAGGGTGCCGAAGACGCGCCGCGGTACCTTCCGGGCGCTGGCCGGGGGCCTTGGTCCCCGGTTCCCAAGGGGCGGCGATGCATGGCAAAGGCGATGGGCTTTGCCATGGGCGCGGTGCTGTTCACTTTCCGGTTGGGGGCGGGATCAGGAAACGCAGCGCGTTTCCCCCGTCCGCGCGGGACGGTGCCCCGTGTTCCATCCCGGATGATCACACAGACCGCAGGCTGTCAGCGTTCTTCATGGCAAGATTGATCTTGAGAGGTAGTCAGGAAAGCCGATCATACCCGCTGCAAAAGGCCCGCGCAGGGCAACAGGTTTCCCTCTTCATCTGCCGTTCCCGGCCTTACCCGCCCGTATGGCTCATGTGGCGGGTGACCTGGCCTGCGACGGTCTGGCGGGAATAGTCGAAATCATGCCCCTTGGGCTTGTGCAGGATGGCGCGGCGGATGGCCTGTTCGACGGCGGCATCATCGGCAGGGGCGGCGCGCAGCGGCGCGCGCAGGTCTGCCCTGTCTTCCTGACCCAGACACATGTACAACTCTCCCGTGCAGGTCAGCCGCACGCGGTTGCAGCTTTCGCAGAAGTTATGGCTTAGCGGCGTTATAAAGCCGATCTTCTGCCCGGTTTCCTCCAGCCGGACATAACGGGCGGGGCCGCCGCTGCGGTCGGTCAGGTCGGTCAGGGCAAAGCGGGTGGCAAGGCGCGCGCGCAGGTCTTTCAGCGACCAGTACTGATCAAGGCGGTCTTCATTGCCAAGGTCGCCCATCGGCATGACCTCGATAAAGGTCAGATCGTGGCCGCCTTGCGCGCACCATTCGGTGAGGGTGAACAACTCATCCTCGTTCACGCCCTTCAGCGCGACCGCGTTGATCTTCACCCGCATCCCGGCGGCGCGGGCGGCGGCAATACCGTCCATCACCTGGGGCAGACGGCCCCAGCGGGTGATCCTGGCAAACTTCGCAGGGTCCAGCGTGTCGAGCGAGACATTGACGCGCCTCACGCCGCAGGCGGCAAGCTGGGGGGCGTATCTTGCCAGCTGGGATCCGTTGGTGGTCAGCGTCAGTTCCTTGAGCGCGCCCGAGTCAAGGTGCCGCGACATCCGCTGGAAGAAGGTCAGGATGCCCTTGCGCACAAGCGGCTCGCCCCCGGTGATGCGCAGCTTCTGCACGCCAAGGCCGACAAAGACGGAACAGAGGCGATCCAACTCCTCCAGCGAAAGCAGGTCCGCCTTGGGCAGGAAGGTCATGTTTTCGGACATGCAATAGACGCATCGGAAATCGCAGCGGTCGGTGACCGAGACGCGCAGGTAGGTGATGGCGCGGGCAAAGGGATCAATCAGCGGGGCGGTCATGCGCGCAAGGTAGGGATTGCGCGGGGGCGGGGCAAGCGGTTGTTTGGGGGCGGCATTCATGAAGCGCGCCGGGGCGGGGGCTGTCTGCCCCCTCTTGGCCTGCGGCCAATTCACCCCCGAGGATACTTGTGAACAGAAAATGGATCAGACAGCAGATTTGGTCAGGACATGGCGGTCAAATGCCGGGCGGCCTCTTTCCGGGCGAAGCTTTTCAGCTTTGCGCCATGGGCCGCCAGAAAGGCGCTGCTGCGGGCGGGGTCGTGTTTCGACAGGTCACGCAGCCACCAGGCAATGGCCTTTTGAATGAACCAGTCGCGGTCGGCGATATAGCTTTCAGCCCAGCCGAGGGCGGTTTCGCGGATGGCAAGGTCGGCGGGTTTGGGGTTGTTCATCCGGGCATAAGGCAGGGTGATGACCAGCGCGGCGCGGCGCGCCCACATGTTTGGATGGGTTGTCCAGCCTGCGACGGTGGCCAGGCGCGACGGGTCGGCGACCAGGCGTTTCTGCGCGGCGATGGTGGCATGGTCGGCCAGCGCCCAGCCGTCAAACCCCGGCACCCAGGTGCACAGCAGGTCCCAGACCGCCCTGTCGGGGCGGATGCGGGCCTGGGTCAGCAGTTTGGCGGCGGCGACGCGCGCCTCGTGGATGTCGCTGTCCCAGAGCCCGGCGGCCAGGGCCACACGACCGTCCAGCGTGGCAGCCGCGCGCCAGTCTGCGACCAGCGCTTCGATCTGCGGGACCGGCACGCCCAGGTAGCGGCGCTTTGCCTTGTGATAGGCCAGCATCTCTGCGGCTTTCGCCGGGTCTGCCAGGGCCTCCAGCGCGGCAAGGGCGGCGGGCAGCAGCGGCGCGGTGACGCCGGGGGCAGGATCATCGGTCATCGGCCTTGGCCTTTTGCCGCCTTGATCGTGCGCAGACGCTCCATCAGCCGGGCGGCAAGGCCCGGCTTGTTGACCTGCCGCGCGCGGGCCAGGGCCAGGGCCTGCGCCGGGACATCCGCGGTGATCACCGAGCCCGCGGCAGTCATGGCACCTGCGCCGATGCTGACCGGGGCAACCAGCATGGTGTCCGACCCGATGAAGGTACGCGCGCCGATTTCGGTGTGGTGCTTCGTGACGCCGTCAAAGTTGCAGGTCACCGTGCCTGCCCCGATATTGGCGTGTTCGCCGACATGGGCATCGCCCAGATAGGTCAGGTGGCCGACCTTTACGCCTTCGTCCAGCACCGCATTCTTGAGTTCCACGAAATTGCCGACATGCACGTCTTCGGCCAGTTCCGCCCCGGGGCGCAGACGGGCGAAGGGGCCGACGCTGGCCCCACGCGACACATGGCAGCCTTCCAGATGGCAGAAAGCGTGGATCACGGCACCCGATTCCACGGTGACGCCGGGGCCAAAGACCACGTTCGGCGCGATGATGGCATCGCGGCCGATATGGGTATCCAGCGCGAAAAAGACGGTGTCGGGGGCGGTCAGGGTCACGCCGTTCGCCAAAGCTTCGGCGCGCATGGCAGTCTGGAAAGCCGCTTCGGCCCGGGCAAGCTGGGCGCGGGTGTTGATGCCCAGGGTCTCGGCCTCGTCGCAGATCACAACCCCTGCAGACAACCCGCGGTCCCGCGCGAGGGCGACGACGTCCGTCAGATAAAACTCGCCGGCCGCATTGGCGGTGCCAAGACCCGACACAAGGTCAAGAAGCAGAGAGGTTTCTGCGCAGATCACGCCGGAATTGCAGAGGGTTATGGCACGTTCTTCGGCCGAGGCATCCTTGTATTCGACAATGCGGGTCAGATCTTCTCCGGCTGTCAGCAGGCGGCCATAGCGATCGGGGTCCTGCGCGGAGAAGCCAAGAACCACGACCGCGTGGCGGGCACGGGCCTGGCGCAGGCGGTCCAGCGTTTCGGGGCGCACAAAGGGGGTGTCGCCATAAAGCACGATGGTATCGCCCGCAACCCCGTCCAGCAGCGGGGCGGCTTGCTGCACCGCGTGGCCCGTGCCGCGCTGTTCGGTCTGCAACACGATCTGCACATCCGGATCAAAGGCTTTTGCGGCCTTGCTGACAAGATCGGCCCCGTGCCCGGCGACAACGATGGTGCGTTCGGGGTCAAGCGCCTGTGCGGCCCGCATCGCATGGTGCAGCAGCGGGGCGGCCCCCAGGGCGTGCAGGACCTTGGGCAGGTCGGAATTCATGCGCGTGCCCTGTCCGGCGGCAAGAATGATCACTGAGACGGGCATGGAACCCCTTTCCTTCTGTCGGTGCCCGTTTTATCCGGGCCGGGCGGGGCCGCAAGGGCCTGGCAGCGGAATAAGTTTACGCCGGAAATCAGGGAATCCCCATGCGCACAGTGGTCTTTGATCTTGACGGCACGCTGGCCGATACCAGTGCCGACCTGATCGCGGCCGCCAATGCCTGTTTCCGGGGGCTGGGGCATGGCGACCTTTTGGACCAGACCGATGCGCTGACCGCCTTTCACGGCGGGCGGGCGATGCTGCGGCTGGGGTTCGGGCGGCTGGGCATTGTGTCGGAGGCGGCGGTTGATGCGCAGTATCCGGTCCTGCTGGCGGCCTATGGCGCGGCGATTGACCGGCAGACACAAATCTATCCGGGGGCGGTGGAAGCGGTAGAGGCGCTGCGCCGCGCGGGCTATGCCACCGCCGTCTGCACCAACAAGCCCGAAGGTCTGGCAGAGACGCTGTTGCAACGGCTGGGTGTGCGCGACCTGTTCGGCGCGCTGGTGGGGGCTGGTACGCTGCCGGTGCGCAAGCCTGATCCCGCCCCGCTGCTTGAGGCGATCCGCCGCGCGGGCGGTGATGCGCGCCGCGCCCTGCTGGTCGGCGACACGGCCACGGACCGCGATACAGGGCGCGCCGCCGGTGTGCCGGTGGCGCTGGTCACCTTCGGCCCGGAAGGTACCGGCGTGGCCCGGCTGGCCCCCGATGCGCTTTTGGATCGGTTCGCGGACTTGGGCGCGGTTGCCGCGCGCCTGATCCGCTGACAGCGGTCAGCGTTCGGGCAGGGCGCGGCCTTTCGGCGTGCCGCGACATCCTGCCCGGCTTCGCAGCCGGATCATCACTTCTGTCGCGGAAGGGCACGGACATCGGGGGGCGGCGCGGCAGGTTCGGGTGTTGCCGCGCCTTGTGACCAAGATCGTCAGTCTGGAACGCAAAGGCGATGGCCAGCCGCCCGGCGTCAGTCGTCGTCCCGCCGCAGGGGCATGGTCATGCAATGGGCGCTGCCGCCGCCATGGGCGAACAGGCGCAATTCGGGGTCCAGCACGGTGATCCCCTCGGCCCTCAGGGCGGCGTTGGCAAAGGTGGAATGGCGCGGCGAAAGCACGCGGTCGCGGCCCAGGGCCAGCACGTTACAGGCCATATCCGCCATTGCCTCGCGGTAGCCGACAGGGATCAGGCGGATCTGGTGATCGCGCAGCCAATCCAGGAATTCGGGCGGCAAGGCATCGGGGCAGGCCAGGGCAAGGCCCGGCGCGCACATCGAAAAGATCACGTCCAGATGCAGGAAATGATCGTCGAAGGGCACGACCATCACCTCCCACCCTTCGGCCCGCAGCCAGCCCGCATATTGCGCGGCCCCGGCGGGGTCGGTGCGCCCGCCGCTGGTGCCGATGGCTGCCAGACCGGGGCGGATCAGGTGAATATCGCCGCCTTCGACCGTGCCTGCGGTCGCCATTTTCCACATCATGTTGTCGAAAAAATTCAGGACCGAGGCATATTCGCCGCGCCGCTGCGGCATCGCAAGCATGGTCAGAACCGGGCCCAGCGGCGATACCTGCGACGAATCGCGGGTGTAGACCTGATACTTCAGATGCGCTTCGGGCATAAGGTAATGGCGCGTGACCCCGGCCTCGTGCAGCGCCGCCTCGAATTCCGCATATTCCGCATCCAGCCGGGCGCGGTCCATCGGCGTGCCCGACAACAGGGTGGCCCGGGCAATGGCATTGGTCGGAATCCAGTCGTAATTGTCGGGGCGGCACAACAGCACATCCGTGAGGCGACCGGTTTCAGACTGCAGGGTCCAGGGCATGAGACGTCTCCACAACTTTGCAACCAATCGCAGGACCAGGCACCGGGCCAAAGCGTCGCGCGTGCTATTCCGGCGTGGTGCCAGGGCGCCTGAAGCGCGGCCTCAGAAATCCAGATTCTCGACGTTCAGCGCGTTTTGCTGGATGAACTCGCGGCGCGGTTCCACGACATCGCCCATCAGCTTGGTGAAGATGTCATCGGCCTCGGCCAGATCCTCGACCTTCACCTGCAAAAGCGTGCGCGCTTCGGGGTCCAGCGTGGTTTCCCACAGCTGGTCCGGATTCATTTCACCCAAGCCCTTGTAGCGCTGCAGGCTCAGTCCCTTTTCGCCTTCGGCCAGAACGGCCTTCAGCAGGTCGATCGGCCCGAAGATGGTCTGTTCGCGATCCTTGCGCATCAGTCGCGACGGCGCGCTGTATATCTCGCGCGTGGCCCCGGAAACCTGCGACAGGCGCCGTGCTTCGCCCGAACGCAGGACGGCCCCGTCCAGCGTGCGCAGCTCTTCCACGCCGCGCAGCACGCGCGACAGACGGATGCCGTGATCCTGGGTGATCCGGCCCATCCAGCCGCGTTCGAATTCCGGCGCGACAGTGTCCAGCCGCAGCGCCACGGTATCCGCCACCTTCTGCAGGTCGGCATCGGCCTTGCCTGCGTCAAAGGCACCGGCCAGTGCGGCCTGTTCCAGGATGTGGCGCGGGTAATGGGTGGGAAAGGCTTCCAGCACGCGGCGGAACTGCCGCGCGCCTTCGATCACGCGGGCAAGATCGGTGCCGGCCATCTCTTCGCCGGTGCCAAGGCGCAGGACCGCCCCTTCGACACCCATCTGGACCAGGTAGTCTTCCAGCGCCGCCTGATCCTTCAGGTAGACCTCGGACTTGCCGCGCACCACCTTATACAGCGGCGGCTGGGCAATATAGAGGTAGCCGCCCTCGATCACCTGCGGCATCTGGCGGAAGAAGAAGGTCAGAAGCAGCGTGCGGATATGCGCGCCATCGACATCGGCATCGGTCATGATGACGATCTTGTGGTAACGCAGCTTCTTGATGTCGAACTCATCGCGCCCGATCCCGGTGCCCAGTGCCGTGATCAGCGTGCCGATTTCCTGGCTGCCCAGCATCCGGTCAAAGCGGGCGCGTTCCACGTTCAGGATCTTGCCCTTCAGCGGCAGCACCGCCTGATTGGCCCGGCTGCGGCCCTGCTTGGCCGATCCGCCGGCGCTGTCGCCCTCGACCAGGAAGAGTTCGGACTTTGCCGGGTCGCGTTCCTGGCAATCGGCCAGCTTTCCGGGCAGCGAGGCGACATCAAGGGCGGTCTTGCGGCGTGTCAGCTCGCGCGCCTTGCGGGCGGCTTCGCGGGCCAGGGCGGCCTCGATGATCTTGCCGACGATCTGGCGAGCGGGGCCGGGATTCTCTTCGAACCACTCGGCCAGCTTTTCGTTGACCAGGTTTTCCACCGCTGGCCGCACTTCGGACGATACAAGCTTGTCCTTGGTCTGGCTGGAGAATTTCGGATCAGGCACCTTGACGGACAGCACACAGGTCAAGCCTTCGCGCGCGTCATCGCCGGTGAAATCGATCTTTTCCTTCCTGGCGATGCCCGAGGTCTGGGCATAGCTGTTGATCGTGCGGGTCAGGGCACCGCGAAAGCCTGCAAGATGCGTGCCGCCGTCGCGCTGCGGGATGTTGTTGGTAAAGGGCAGCACCGTTTCATGATAGCTGTCGTTCCACCACATCGCGATTTCCACGGTGATCCCGGCGCGCTCGCCCAGAATATAGATCGGATCGGGCATGATGGCGGTCTTGGACCGGTCAAGATAGCGGACATATTCGCGCACGCCGCCCTGATAGAACAATTCTGACCGCAGCGGTTCCGCAGGGCGCTCATCCTCCAGCACGATGCGCACACCGGAATTCAGGAAGGCCAGTTCGCGCAGGCGGTTTTCCAGCGTCCTGAAGACATAATCGAGATTCGAGAAGGTCCGGGTGGAGGCAAGAAAACGCACCTCGGTGCCCTTTTCGCCCGGCGCATCGGCGACAACGCGCAGATGTTCCACGGTATCGCCATGCTCAAAGCGGGCGAAATGTTCCTTGCCGTTGCGCCAGACGCGCAGTTCCAGCCAGTCGGACAGGGCGTTGACGACCGAAACGCCAACTCCGTGCAGACCGCCCGAAACCTTGTAGCTGTTCTGGTCGAATTTCCCGCCCGCATGCAGCTGGGTCATGATCACTTCGGCGGCCGAAACGCCTTCTTCCGCGTGGATGTCCACCGGGATTCCCCGCCCGTTGTCGCGCACCGAAACCGAGTTGTCGGCATGGATTTTCACCGTCACGGCGGTGGCATGACCGGCCAGCGCCTCATCAATGCCGTTGTCCACCACCTCGTAGACCATGTGGTGCAGGCCCGAGCCGTCGTCAGTATCGCCGATATACATCCCTGGCCGCTTGCGCACGGCCTCCAACCCCTTGAGAACCTTTATGGATTCAGAGTTGTAGTCGTCCTGTTTCTTTGCAGCTTCGGCCATGCGGACCCGTCCTTGTTCCTGACTGCGGCTTATAGTCGGTCCGTCGGCGATTGTCACGCAACGGACACAAGATTTGGTGGCGGGTGCGGGGCCGCACAACACCGCTACATCAGCGCGATGGCCCCGCCCACGACAAGCAGCAAAACCCCCGCCGTCAGGTTCAGCCGCCGCAGCGCGGCAGGCGAAGACAGGACGGATCTGACCCGGTCGACTGTCAGTGCGAAGATCAGGTTCCCGGTCAGCGGAATGGCCACCGACACGGCAAGGATCGCCGCAATATCAGGGATGGTGATGGTACGCAGATCAAAAGAGCCGGGCAGAACCCCCATGTAGAACAGGATGGCCTTGGGGTTCCCCAGAATGGCGGCCACTCCGGCGGCAAAACCGGCCCAGCGGCCGGGCCGCGTCAGGCGGCTGTCCTGCGCGATGGGACGGTCGGCGTGCCGGATCAGCAGCCAGCCCATCAGCACAAAGATCGCGACCGCGACCCAGCGCATGGCATCCATGAAACCGGCATAGACCGACACGATCCAGCTCAGCCCGAAGATCGCCGCCAGCGGCCAGACCATGTCGCCGATCGCCACGCCGACGGCCAGCGGCCAGGCCCCGCTGAACCCGCCCGTCAGGCCGCGCGCAATGATCGCCACCCAGACCGGGCCGGGGGTCAGGAACAGGATCACAAGGGCCCCGCAGTACAAAAGCAGGCCGTCCAGGGTGATGGTCATGACGGCACCTCTGCCGCTTGCGACACACCGCCGGTTTCGGTGACCGCGAACTGTTGCGCCCGGTTCCCCAGCGTCGCGAACAGGTCCTGCCCGGTGCCCGTCATCAGGGCCTGCGCACCAAGTGCGACGATCTCGTCGTAAAGCGCGGCGCGGCGATCGACATCAAGATGCGCCGCCACCTCGTCCAGCAAAAGGACCGGAGGCGCTGCGATGCCACCCGCAAGGGCGCGGGCATTGGCCAGGATCAGCGAAATCAGCAGGGCCTTCTGTTCGCCGGTGGAACATTGATCCGCAGCAACGCCCTTCAAGGCATAGACTGCCGCCAGATCGGTGCGATGCGGGCCGGTCAGGGCCCGCCCTGCCGCCAGGTCGCGCCGCCGCCCCTCGGCCAGCGCCGCCGCCAGGCCGCCCGCGTTCTCCGGCAGCGGCTCGGGATTGGTCAGACGCAAGTCCGCGCGGGGAAAGGCGGTATCGGCCCCGTCCTGCGCTGCCTCAAGCTGGGACAGGGCAAGGGCGCGGTTGGCGATGATGGTCGCCCCGGCTTTGGCCATCTGGCTTTCCAGGGCACCGTGCCACATCGCATCGGTGATGCCGTCGCGCAGCAGGCGGTTGCGCTCGCGCATGGCCTTTTCATAGGCCAGGCTCGCCTCGGCATGGTCGGGGCAGAAGGACAAGGTCATGCGGTCCAGAAACCGCCGCCGCCCCTCGGCGGCGTCAATCCACATCCGGTCCATCGCAGGCACCAGCCAGAGGATGCGCAGAACCCGGGCCAGCGCCGTCTGCGGGGCGGGCTTGCCGTCGATGCGGACCTGCCGCGCCTCGGTGCCTTCGGACCAGGTTGCGATCTCATGCATCCGGTCAAGGTAGTGCGCCCGCGCTTCGATTTTCCAGCCCGGTGCCTCGGGGCGGCGGGCCAGATCCCCCGGCGCGGCGCGGCGCAGCCCGCGTCCGGGCGAAAGCAGTGAAACCGCCTCCAGCACGCCGGTCTTGCCCGCGCCGTTGGCCCCGAACAGCACTGCGGGGCGGCCGTCAAAGTGCAGCCGCGCCAGGCGGTAGCTGCGGAACTGCGAAAGGGTCAGCGCCGTGATCGCAAGCCCTGTCACGACCCGTCCTTCTTCATCTTCCGTTCGCAAATATCCTGCGGGGGGTCCGGGGGGTGCAACCCCCCCGACTTGCGTCACACGCGCATCGGCATGACGACATAGACCGCCGACAGGTCGTTGCCTTCGCGCATCAGGGTGGGGTCGCCCGAAGAGTTGAACAGGAAGACGGCGTTTTCGCGGTCCACCTGGCTGGCGATTTCCAGAAGGTATTTGGCGTTGAATCCGATCTCCAGACGGTCGTCGGCATAGGCGACGGCCAGTTCCTCTTCCGCGGCCCCGCTGTCGGGGGCGTTGACCGACAGGACCAGGCGGTCTTCGTCCAGCGAAAGCTTCACCGCACGGCTGCGTTCAGAGGACACCGTGGCCACACGGTCGACCGCTTTGGCGAATTCACTGGCATCCACTTCCAGACGGCGCGTGTTGCCGGTGGGGATGACGCGGGTGTAATCGGGGAAGGTTCCGTCGATGACCTTCGAGGTCAGCGTGATCGTCGGTGTGGCAAAGCGCACCTTGGTTTCCGACACGGAAACGGCAATCTGCGCCTCGTCATCGTCCAGAAGCTTGCGCAACTCTCCCACGGTCTTGCGCGGCACGATGACGCCGGGCATGCCCTGCGCGCCATCGGGCAGCGGGGCATCGATGCGGGCCAGGCGGTGGCCATCGGTGGCGACACAGCGCAGCACCGCGCCGCCTTCGCCTTGGGCGACATGCATGTAGACGCCGTTCAGGTAATAGCGCGTCTCCTCGGTCGAGATTGCGAACTTGGCCTTGTCGAACAGGCGGCGCAGCAGCGGGGCAGGGGCCGAGAAGTTCGAGGAATACTCGGACGAGGCCATGACCGGGAAATCTTCCCTGGGCAGGGTCGCCAGGCTGAAGGTGGACCGCCCGGCGGCCACGGTCAGCCGCCCGGTGGCGGCATCTTCCGACAGGCTGATCAGCGCCCCGTCGGGCAGTTTGCGGACGATCTCGTGCAGCATGACCGCCGATACGGTGGTGGCACCGGGGCGTTCCACCACGGCGGGGGCCTTGTCGACAACCTCGATGTCCAGATCGGTGGCACGGAAGCTGACATGCCCGCCCTCTGCCTCGATCAGCACATTGGCAAGGATGGGGATCGTATTGCGCCGCTCCACCACCGACTGGGCCTGCCCGACGGCCTTGAGAAGCACGCCGCGTTCGATGCTGATCTTCATTCCATCCGTTCCCCATGAACACCGCCCCACGCAGTGCGGGACGCGAAAACTAGCTGTTTTTCGTCACATCTCAAGCGTTTTCGGGACTGTCGGTCTGTTTGGCAGGGCCGTCAAGGCCCTGATCTGCCCTGGCTCAGCCTTCCAGCTGGCGGCGCAGAAGCTGCAGGTCGTCTGCCATCTGCGAATCCGTCGTCATCAACTCCTCGATGCGGCGGACGCCATGCATGATGGTCGTGTGATCGCGCCCGCCGAAGCGCCGGCCGATCTCGGGCAGGCTGCGCGGCGTCAGCTGCTTGGCAAGATACATGGCGATCTGGCGCGGGCGCGCGATGGTGCGCACGCGCTTGGGGCCGATCAGATCCGACAGTCGCACGTTGTAATGCTCGGCCACGCGCCGCTGAATCTCCTCGATCGTGATCTTGCGGTCGCTGGCGCGCAGGATGTCTGCAAGGCAATCCTGTGCCAGTTCCAGCGTGATTTCGCGGCCCACAAGGCTGGCAAAGGCAAAGAGCCGCGTCAGCGCCCCTTCCAGCACTCGGACATTGGTCGTGATGCGATGTGCGAGGAACTCGAACACACCGTCCGAGATGACAAGCCCGCGATACTGCTGGCGGTAGAACTCTGCCTTCTGCTGCAGGATGCCAAGGCGCAACTCGTAATCGGTTGGATGCAGATCCACCACCAGCCCGCATTGCAGGCGGCTTTTGATGCGGTCCTCCAGATCCTTGATCTCGCCCGGCGCGCGGTCTGCCGAAATGACGATCTGTTTGTTCTGGTCCACCAGTGCGTTGAAGGTATGAAAGAATTCTTCCTGCGTGCTGTCCTTGCCGGCGATGAATTGCACGTCATCGACCATCAGCACATCGACAGAGCGGAACAACTCCTTGAAACCCATGATCTGGCGTTCGCGCAGGGCCTGCACGAAGCGGTACATGAACTGCTCTGCCGACAGGTAAAGCACGCGCAGCTCGGGCGTCCGGACCTGCAGCTCATGGGCGATGGCGTGCATCAGATGGGTCTTGCCCAGCCCAACGCCCCCGTAAAGGAACAGCGGATTGAAGGTGACAGGCCCGCCTTCGGCCACCCGGCGGGCCGCCGCATGGGCCAGTTCGTTGGGCTTGCCGACGACAAAGCTGTCAAAGGTGAAGCGCGCATCAAGGGCGGCTCCCCGAAGGTCTTCCTCGGGCACCGCGCGCGGCCTGGCCTTGATCGCGCCCGAAGAGGCCTGCGTTGCAACATTGCCCCGGCTTGCCGGACTTACGGTGAATTCGACGCGATCCACCGTTTCGCCCAGCCGGTTCAGGTCCGAGCGGATCTGATCCGAATAGTTGCGCGACACCCAGTCGCCGAAAAAGACCGTCGGCACCTCGAACCGGGCAACGCCCGCGTCGATGCCGCACAGGCGCATCGGTTCGATCCAGGTTACGAAATTGTTCCGGCCGATTCGCTTGAGCAGATCATTTCTGGCGTTCAGCCAGGTCCCGTCGGTCATTCTTTCGCCCGTCCAAAAGCAGTTGCCCCTTTGGCATCACGCGCCTGTGGCCAACCGCATTCCCCGCAACCTGACCGTCCTGATCCGATCACGGCAAAGGGGTCCTGAAAGACGCCGTTGCCATGGCCCCCGGACAAGGCGCTGCAAACCCAGTCAGGGTCGCAGCACCGTGTTTCCGGGGCGGTTCTGTGGAAAAGACCGCCGTTTGCCGCGTGACAGGGTCATGCAGCGCACGTCAGCTTCTGGCCGATGAAGAAGCCCCCTTCTTCGAACAGGCCACAGGGTTGATCACAAGCGTCCCTCAGAACGGATCCCCGCACCGGCAGCGATGCGGCAGACCCCTGGTAAGGCAGCCCGCGATCTTCCCATGTCCCCCCAGGACGATGTGAATCACCCGGCAAGGCTAGCAACTGCCGCTTGGCTTTCGCAACTGAACTTCTCTGTTGACACGCGGATCGGGTCAGCGAATCCGGCAGGCGCTGAGGTGCACGTGCAACACTGCCGCGCCAAGCGCCTGAAAAGAAAAAGGGTGCCCGTTTCAGGGCACCCTTCCAGACCTTCTGTCTTTCTGCACCTCAGGCGGTAGCGGCCGCCAGCGCGTTCACACGCAACGACAGGCGCGACATCTTTCGCGCCACGGTGTTCTTGTGCAGCACGCCCTTGGTTATTCCGCGCGCCAGTTCCGGCTGGGCGATGCGCAGCGCTTCGGCGGCTGCGGTCTGATCCCCGCTTGCGATGGCTTCTTCGACCTTGCGCAGGAACGTGCGAATTCGCGACCGGCGTGCCTTGTTTACGGCATAGCGGGTTTCACCCTGGCGGGCGCGCTTCTTGGACTGGGGCGAGTTGGCCATATGTCGGGATTCCGGTTCTTCGGTTCGGATCAATCTGAATGCGCGTCTTTAGGTCCGAGTCGGGGGCAAGTCAACACGGAAACGGCGGGCGTCCAAAGCTAGCGGTCGCGGAACTGCGGAGTGCGCTTTTCCAGGAAGGCCGCCATGCCTTCCTTCTGGTCTTCCGTGGCGAACAGCGCGTGGAACAGGCGGCGTTCGGCAAGAAGACCTTCCCGCAGGCCGGTCTCCTGCGCGCGGTTGACCGCCTCTTTCGCGGCCAGAACCGAAAGCCTTGATTTCTGGGCGATGCCGAGGGCGATCTTGCGGGCCTCGTCCAGCAGCAGCCCCGCCGGAACAACGCGGCTGACCAGACCGCTGCGTTCCGCCTCGGCGGCATCCATGAAACGGCCCGTCAGGTGCATATCCATGCTTTTGGCCTTGCCGATGGCGCGGGTCAGCCGCTGGGTGCCCCCCATGCCGGCGATGATCCCAAGGTTGATCTCGGGCTGGCCGAACTTTGCCGTATCGGCCGCGATGATGAAATCGCACATGAGCGCAAGCTCGCACCCGCCGCCCAGAGCATAGCCGGCGACGGCGGCGATGACGGGTTTGCGCACGCGCAGGATGGCCTCGGCCTCGGGTCCGAACAGGTCGGCGCCAAAGACATCGACAAAGCCCTGGCGCGCCATGTCGCGGATATCGGCCCCGGCGGCAAAAGCCTTGTCAGACCCTGTCAGAAGAATGCAGCGCACCTTGGGGTTCGCATCGGCCGCCGTCAGGCAGGCCGCCAGTTCCTGCATCAGTTTCAGGTTCAGCGCGTTCAGCGCGTCCGGCCGGTTGAGCCGGACCAGCGCCACCTCGTCTTCGATCTCGACGATCAGGGTTTCATAGGGCATCGCGGCCTCCGGGCTTGGGTCGCGTATCAGGTATCAGCCCGGCGTCGATGTTCAAGTCAAGTCTGGCAGACAGGGCAGAAGAAGGATGACCGGCCCGACTGGACGAGGCGCGCAATCGTGCCGGGGCAGCCCGGCGTCCGGCAGGAAAGGCCTTCGCGGCCGTAGACATGGAAGCTGTGCTGGAAATAGCCCAGCGCGCCATCTGACTGCCGGTAATCGCGCAGGGACGAACCGCCGGCCCCGATCGCTTCGCTCAGGACCTGGCGGATGATCGCCACCAGCCCTGCAACGCGCATGGCAGGCAGATCGCCCGCCTGGCGGGCCGGATGCACGCCGGCCCGGAACAGCGTTTCACAGACATAGATATTGCCCAGCCCGGCCACCACCCGCTGATCCAGCAGCGCCGACTTGATCGGCGTGGCGCGCCCCTTCAGCCGGGCAACGAGGCGGGTCTCGTCGAAGTCATTGCCAAAGGGTTCGGGGCCAAGGCCGGCCAGCAGGGGGTGCCTGTCTGCGCTGACCGTGGCAATCAGGTCCATCGTGCCGAAGCGGCGGGCATCGTTGAAGGTGATGCGCACGCCATTGGCCATGGTCAGCACGACATGGTCATGTTTCTGCGGCGCGGGGTGGTCATGGTGAAACCGCGCCAGCGGCGCGCCCGACACCAGCATCCGGCCCGACATGCCCAGATGGATCAGCAGCGTTTCCCCCGATGAAAGATCCGCAAGGATGTACTTGGACCGCCGCCGCAGCCGTTCCACCCGCTGGCCCGTCAGGCGCTCTGCCATGCCGGGCGGCAGGGGCCGGCGCAGATCGGGCCGGTTGACCTGCGCCTGCGCGACCACCTGCCCGGTCATCACCGGGTCCAGCCCGCGGCGGACGGTTTCAACCTCGGGCAGTTCGGGCATCTGCGGACCTTTCAGCGGGTTCAGGCGGATGACATTGTCGGCGGACCAGACTATGGCATCTGCCGCGGGCTGACCAGCCTGCGGCAGATTGAGGATTTGTCACCGGGGGCGGCACGCTGTATCCCAGCCGGACCAAGACCGGGCAGGGCGCAGCATGAGTGACCAACAGCAGACCACGCATTTCGGCTTTCAGACCGTCGCGGAACACAGCAAGGCCGGCATGGTGCATGGCGTGTTTTCGCGCGTGGCGTCGAAATACGATGTGATGAACGACCTGATGTCGGGCGGCGTCCACCGCCTTTGGAAGGATGCGATGATGGACTGGCTGGCCCCGCGTGCGGGCCAGCGGCTGCTGGATGTGGCGGGCGGCACCGGCGATGTGGCCTTCCGCTTTCTCAAGCGCGCGCCCGGGGCCATGGCGACGGTTCTGGACATGACCGAAGCCATGCTGACCGAGGGGCGCAAGCGCGCCGAGGCCGAGCGCCTGGCCGACCGGCTGGACTGGGTGGCGGGCGATGCGATGGCGCTGCCCTTTGCTGCGGGCAGCTTTGACGTCTGCACCATCAGCTTCGGCATCCGGAACGTTACCCGCATTCCCGATGCCCTGGCCGAGGCCTGCCGCGTGCTCAAGCCCGGCGGGCGGCTGATGGTGCTGGAATTCAGCCGGATTCCGGTGCCGGGCCTGCAATGGGCCTATGACCGCTATTCGTTCAATGTCATTCCGGTGATGGGGCAGGTCGTGGCGGGGGACCGGGACAGCTATCAGTATCTGGTGGAATCGATCCGCCGCTTTCCGGATCAGGAGACCTTTGCGGCAATGATCAGCAGCGCAGGGTTTGCGCAGGTCAGGTACCGGAACCTGAGCCTTGGGATTGCCGCCCTGCATTCGGGATGGAAAATCTAGGTGCGCGGCCCCCACAACATCTGGCGGCTGGTCCGCACCGGTGCCACACTGGAACGGACCGGTGCCATGAACGTGGTGCTGGAGGCGTTCAGCGCCCCGCCGCGCCTGCGTCTGGTGGCGCGGATTCTGGCCTGGCCCTTCAAGTGGCTGGGCCTGAAAGGGGACCCGGCCCTGCCGCCTGCCACGCGGGCGCTGACGGCGCTGGGGCCCGCCTATATCAAGTTCGGGCAGATCCTGTCGACCCGGCCCGATGTGGTGGGGGATGAACTGGCGGACCAGCTGAAATATCTGCAGGACAAGCTGCCGCCCTTCCCGACCGCCATCGCCAAGCAGATGATCGAGGCGGAACTGGGCCTGGCTGTGGATCAGGCCTTCTGCGAATTCTCGGAACCGGTCGCCGCCGCCTCGATCGCACAGGTTCACCGGGCAAAGCTGGCCGATACCGGCGAGGATGTGGCGGTGAAGGTGCTGCGCCCGAACATCGAGCGGGCCTTCCGCACCGATATCGATGCCTTTTATCTGGCCGCCCGGATGATCGAGATTTTGTCGCCGGCCTCGCGCCGCCTGCGCCCGATGGATGTGATCGCACATTTCGAGGGCGTCGTGCTGGGCGAGCTGGACCTGCGGCTTGAAAGCTCTGCCGCGTCGGAATTTGCCGCGAACACGGCAGAGGACGAAGGGTTTCAGGTGCCAAGGCCGGTCTGGTACCTGTCGGGCCGCAGCGTGATGACGCTGGGCTGGGCCGAAGGCGTGTCGATGGCCGACAACGCAGCCATTGACGCCGCCGGCCATGACCGCCGCATCCTGGGCGCCCGGGTGCTGCATCTGTTCCTCAGCCATGCGCTGCGCGACGGCTATTTCCACGCCGACATGCACCAGGGCAACCTCAAGGTGGCGGCGAATGGCGACATCATCGCCTATGACTTCGGCATCATGGGCCGGATCGATGAATACACCCGCCGCGTTTATGCAGAGATTCTGTTCGGCTTCATCCGCAAGGATTACCGGCGTGTGGCGGAAGTGCACTTTGAGGCCGGCTATGTGCCTGCCGACCGCGACATCGATGAATTCGCCCGCGCGCTGCGGGCCGTGGGCGAGCCGATCTTCGGCATGGATGCCAGCCGCATTTCGATGGCGCGCCTGCTGGCCTATCTGTTCGAAGTGACCGAACGGTTCGGTATGGAAACGCGCACCGAGCTGATCCTCTTGCAGCGCACCATGGTCGTGGTGGAGGGTGTCGCGCGCAGCCTGGACCCGCATATCAACATCTGGCAGGTCGCAAAGCCCATCGTCGAAGGCTATATCGCCGCCAACGTGGGGCCGAAGGCGATCCTGCGCGATCTTGGCCGGACCCTGCGGGTGCTGTCGCGCTTCGGTCCGAAGTTGCCCCGCCTGGCCGAGGCGCAATTGATCCGGCAGGCAGAACCGGCGCGGCCCGTTGTTCCGCGTGATCGCAACCCTGTGGTCTGGATGCTGGCGGGGGCCGGTCTTCTGGCTGCGGGAGTGTGGATCGGCACCCTGCTGTAGCAGGGTTCCGGAATGTGCCGGCCGCAAGGGGCTGCCGGTACGGAAAGCGGAAAGCTTTTCCGCCTGCGCGCCCTGCGCATTCCGGGCGGGGCCAACGCCCCGACCCTGCGCGTGCCGCGTACCCGCCCCTGGCGGGCGCTTCGCCCCCGCCGGGCCGGGCGCTGGCCTGCCGTTGGTCCCGGACCTGCCGGTCTGCGTAGAACCGTCCCGCACGGGCGGGGGAAACGCGGGTTGCGTTTCCTGGTCCCGCCCGAAGAGGTGAAAGCACTGTCACCGCTGCCATGGCAGGGGCCATCGCCCCTGCCGCAGCGCTACATTGCCATCAGGACTGGCCGGGGTCCAAAGCCCCCGGCCAGCGCCCGCCCCGCCCCTGGCGGGCGCTTCGCCCCCGCCGGGC
>JADCEF010000080.1 GCA_020250445.1 Rhodobacter sp. | reverse complement strand
TGTGCGTTCCCGGTCCGAGGGTCAGGAACCGAACCCAAAATCGCCAAAAGTGACACCATCCCGTCCTCCGCCAAGATGAGATGACAAGAATCCCTCCGCAAACAGTCAGCCACTCATTTCTTCAAATGCGATTCCCCTGGGGAAGTCCCGCACAGCGATCCGGTCCTTCTGCACGGTTTCCCTGCACCGGCGCGGGTCTTTGTTGATCTGGCTGGACAAGGGGATGACGTGGATTGCGCTGCACGACGCCAGCCCCGGTCGCCCTGCGGACTTCCCGGATGCCGCTATCTGGTTCTGTCGGACCATCAAGGTTCTGTTCAAGCTGCCGCTGCGGCAAGCGACCGGGATGGTGGCCGGGCTTGTGAAATTGGCAAACCCGGACTGGGCAATGCCGGACTGTACGTCCTTATGCCGACGCAAAAAACACTGGCAGTCCATATCCCTTACCGGCGCGCCGATGGCCCGTTGAACCTTACGGCGGACTGCACCGGCATCAAGTTACCCGGTGATGGCGAATGGCAGGCCCGCAAGCATGGCGCCCCGGGCCGGCGCCAGCGGTGCAAGGTGCATCGCCCATCGACACGGTCGCCCCAGACGTCCGGGCGGTGGAGTTTACCCCCGGCAGCGACGGCGGCGGCCCAGTGCTGCCGGAGCGGCCAGACCATATCCCCTAGGTGAGGAAACCGCCGCAGTGACCGCCGATGGGGCCTGTGACACGCGCCCTTGCCACATCGCCACCATTGATCGACAGGCCGCCCCCGATCATCCCTGTCCGCAAGACCGGGCGACCGTGGAAAGTGGACGGCCCTGCCGCAATCACCCGGACCGAAACCCTCCGTGTCCCGCGCCACGACGGACGGGCGATCCGGAAACGCCGGACCGAATACAATGCCCGAAGCCGGATCGGGGCAAAGATGCGGTGCCCCAAGGCCTTCGCTGACCGCACCTCCGCACGAGACCCGGACTGCCGGACCGCAGAAATCCATATCCGCATCGCACCCATAAACCGCGTCAACGCCCCCCCCGGCACCGCCCTGGCCGTGCGCATGCCCCGACATCAACCGGGAAAGGGAAAGTCTTGCCCCGGGCACGGGTCTTGCAACAACGCCGCACAAAGGGCGGCATGACCACAAGGCTGCATGCCGTTACCGATGACCGATCCGCCTCTTCATGACCGCGGGCCAGGTCACCGATCATGCCGGTGCTGCGGCTCTGCCGGGCAGCTTGCCAAAGGCGGGCTGGCTGCTGGCTGACCGGGGCCATGGTGCCGATTGCTTCAGGGAAGCGTCGAAAGACAGGGGGGACAAAGACCGGGGGATCATGCCCACCATCCCGGGCGGACGCCGTGCGGCAAGCCGGTAAAGCACGACAAAGTCCGCCGTGAAGGCCGCAACAGGATCGGGATCATGTTCGGGCGACTGTGGGACTGGCAAGGGATTGCCACGCCCTGCGACAGGTGCCCCAAGGTCTTCCCCTCCGCCGTCGCGCTTGCTGCAACCGTTATGTTCCGGCCATGGTCCGGCAACGGACCCTGATCGCAGAAACATTGGCCTGGTTTCGTATCCTTCTTTCTACAATATTGAAAGAATAAGATAAAAACTCATGTTATGAAAGGAATGTTACAACATCACTCGCCATAGGGCACCCAGATCGTTTTCACCTCGGTCGCCTGGCGCAGGAAGTCGCGCCCTTCGCCTTCGGGCCCGAACCAGTCGCGGCTGCGGGCGCGGTTGACCCAGGTCCGCTTGAGGTTGCAGGCCGATTCGCCTTCGATCATCGCGGCAAGGTCGGTGGAGGAAAACGACCACACCGCATCCACATCCATATGCCCCGCAAGCGTTTTTGCCAGTTCGGCGTGGCTGCCCGTGACGATGTTCACCACCCCGCCCGGCAGGTCGGATGTTTCCAGCACCTGATACAGATCGGTGGCGGCCAGCGGGAACGCCTCGCTTGGCACCAGAACGCAGGTGTTGCCCATGGCAATCGCCGGGGCCATGACGCTGATCAGACCCAGAAGCGGCACATCATCGGGGGCAATCGCGCCGATGACGCCGCAGGGTTCGTTCATGGCCAGCGCAATACCCCGGATCGGCACCGGTTTGGCGGCCCCGTCATACTTGTCGGCCCAGGCGGCATAGGTGAACAGACGCGAGATCGCGGCCTCAACCTCTGCCATTCCGTCGTGCCCCGTCAGATCGCGCAGGCGCAGGCTGAATTCGGCGGCGCGGGCCGACAGGTTTTCCGCAATGAAATACAGAATCTGCGCGCGGGCATGGCCGGTGGTTCTGGCCCAGCCCCTGGCGGCATGGGCGGCTTCGACCGCGTTGCGGATGTCCTTGCGGTTGCCCAGGCCGATATGGCCCAGAAGCTTGCCCCTGGCAGACCAGACGGCCCTGGAATAGCCGCCGTCGGGCCGGGCCTGCGTACCGCCGATGTATAGCTTTGCGGTCCGGTCCAGAGCCGGAGCCACTGGATCGCGCGGGGCGGGAACGGCCAGCACGGGTTTCAGCGCCTTGCTGTCCCGCGCGGGCCTGAGATAGGCCATCAGCCCTTCCCAGCCGCCTTCACGGCCAAAACCCGATTCGCGCACCCCGCCGAAGCCTGCGGCGGCATCGAAAAGGTTGGTCGCATTCACCCAGACGACGCCCGCCTTCAACTTTGGCGCCACGTCCAGCGCAAGGTTCACATTTTCCGTCCAGACCGATGCGGCAAGGCCGTAGCGGGTGTTGTTGGCCAGTTCCACCGCCTCTGCCGGGGTGCGGAACGTTGTCGAGACCAGCACGGGGCCAAAGATTTCCTCCTGCATCAGGGGTGATGCGGCAGACAGGCCGGTGATGAGGGTGGGCGGGTAAAAGCAGCCCGCAGGCAGCGGCGTGTCGGCAACATGGGTTTCGCCCTGCCGGTTGGCATCGACCATGGCGGTGATCCTGGCCAGATGGACCGGGTCCACCACCGCGCCCACGTCGATGCATTTATCCAGCGGGTCGCCAAGGCGCAGCCCGTCCATGCGGCGCCTCAACCGGGTGAGGAAGTGCCCGGCCACGCCTTCCTGCACCAGCAGGCGCGACCCGGCGCAGCAGACCTGGCCCTGATTGAACCAGATGGCATCGACAAGCCCTTCGATGGCGCTGTCCAGATCGGCATCGTCAAAGACGATGTAGGGCGACTTGCCGCCAAGCTCCAGCGTCAGTGCCTTGCCGGTGCCCGCCGTCACCTGCTGGATGTTGCGCCCGACCTCGGTCGATCCGGTGAAGGCCACCTTATCCAGCCCCGGATGCGCCACCAGCGCGGCCCCCGTGGCACCATCCCCGGTGACGATGTTCAGCACGCCCTTCGGCAGGCCCGCCTCGCGGCTGAGTTCGGCGAACAGAAGGGCGGTCAGCGGCGTGTATTCGGCGGGTTTCAGCACGATGGTGTTGCCTGCGGCCAGGGCCGGGGCCACCTTCCACGCCAGCATCAGCAGCGGAAAGTTCCACGGAATTACCGCGCCACAGACCCCCAGCGGGGACATGCCGGGCTTTTCGGATGCCAGAAGTTGCGCCAGACCCGCGTGATAGTAGAAATGCCGGGCAACCAGCGGCACGTCGATGTCACGGCTTTCGCGGATCGGTTTGCCGTTGTCCATGGTTTCCAGCACGGCCAAAAGGCGCGCGTTCTTCTGCACCAGACGGGCCAGCGCATAAAGGTGCCTGGCCCGCTGATGCCCCGAAAGCCGTGCCCATTTCGGCTGCGCGCGGCGGGCGGCGGCAATGGCCGCGTCAAGGTCCTTGCCCGAGCCTTGGGTGACTTCGGCCAGCACGGTGCCGGTGGCGGGGTTCTTTGTTTCAAACGTCTCGCCCGGTTTGGTGAAGCTGCCGTCAATCCAGTGGCCAAAGCGGTTGCCATGCGCCGTCAGCCAGGCCAGCGCCTCGGCGCTTGATTCCGGCGCGGGGCCGTAGCTCATCTCGTTGAAAATGTCGCGGATGGTCATGGCGCTATCCCATCGGGTGGCGGAAGCCAGCCGAATAGCGGCCGGTCAGGTGGTGTTCCAGCTGGCGTTCGATATCGCCCAGCAGTGACGAGGCGCCAAAGCGGAACAGGTCGGGTTGCAGCCAGGGGTGGCCAAGCTCGTCCTTCATCAGCGACAGATAGACCAGCGCATCCCTGGCCTTTGATATGCCGCCCGCAGGCTTGTAGCCCACCTTGATGCCGGTACGGTCCTGATAGGCGCGGATCGCGCGGATCATGGTCAGGCTGACGGGCAGGGTGGCGTTGACGCTTTCCTTCCCCGTCGAGGTCTTGATGAAATCGGCCCCCGCCATCATACACACAAGGCTGGCGCGGGCGACGTTGCGCAGTGTGCCAAGTTCGCCCGTGGCCAGAATCGCCTTCACATGCGCCTCGCCGCAGGCGCTGCGCATTTCCGCCATTTCGTCATACAGCGCCTGCCAGTTCTGCGTCAGCACATGGCGGCGGGAAATGACGATGTCGATCTCGCGTGCGCCCGCCCGCAGGCTTTCACCGATTTCCGCGATGCGCAGACGGAAGGGCGACAGCCCGGCGGGAAAGCCGGTGGACACGGCAGCGACCGGAATTGACGTGCCTTCCAGGGCGCGCACGGCGGCGGGCACCATTTCGTGGTACACACAGACCGCCCCGGTGGTGATTCCCGGCATCCCCAGCGCCTCCAGCAGGTCGGCGCGCACCGGCTGGCGGGCCTTGGCGCAGAGCCGCTGCACCCGCCCTTCGGTATCATCACCCGAAAGCGTGGTCAGGTCGATCAGCGTGACGGCTTTCAGCAGCCAGGCCGCCTGCCAGTCTTTCTTGACACTGCGCCGCCCCGCAAGCGTGGCCGCGCGCCGCTCGATCGCCGGGGTATTGGCCTGAACCGCAGCCACCCAATCCAGATCAAGCGGCATCCCCGGATTGCGGGCATGCGTGACCTGCGGCACCTGGTCTGTCGCCGTGGCGACGGGGGAAGGATGGGTCAGCACGGGCACACTCCGGCAGGTCGCAGGGATCAAGGTTTGCACGCAGGCGCGGCGGGTGGCAAGCGCCGTACCGAACCGCCATCCGGGATTTTCGCCGGTTCGCCGGGGCGAAGGGTCAACCCGCAGGCTGCCCGCAAAGCTCAGGGTGCCTTGCGGTCAGCGGCAGGTGCCTGGGCGGCATCTTCGGTCTCCAGCGTCGCCCAGGGGCTGTCGGTTCCGGTGGCGGGCAGGCTTTCGGGGGGGATCGTGCGGTGCAGATGCGCCTTTGACAGGAAGTTCGCGGTGACGGGCGAGGTGATGAACAGGAACATGATGATCAGCAACTCCTGCCAGGACGGGTCGCCCTTCACCGTCGCGGCATAGATGACCGAGGCCAGCAGGGCGGCACCCACGCCGATGGTGGTTGCCTTGGTCGGGGCGTGCAGCCGCTGCATGGGCTGGCGCAGTTTCAAAAGGCCAAGGCTGCCGACCAGCCCAAAAACTCCGCCAATGACCAGCAGCAGACTGATGACAAGCTCTGCAAGCATCCCCGCCCCCTATTCGATCACATCGCCGCGCAGCATGTAGCGGCAGAAGGCAACGGTCGAGACAAAGCCTGTCATCGCCAGCAGCATCGCCGCCTCGAAGTTCAGGCCGTTGCCGCTGCGGATGCCGTAAAGCACGATCAGCGCGATGATGTTGATCACGATGGTGTCCACCGCAAGAATCCTGTCCGGCAGGTCCGGGCCGCGCCAAAGCAGGACCAGATTCATCAACAGGGCCAGACCGAAACAGACAAGCGCCGTGGACAGGGCAATCTCGATCATTCGAAAATCCTTTTCAGGCGGGCCTCATAGCGGGACTTGATCTCGTCCCGCACCGCGTCGGGGTCGGGCGCGTGCAGCGAATGGATCAAAAGGGCGCGTCCGCAGGCCGACATGTCTGCCGTGACGGTCCCCGGGGTCAGGGTGATCGTGGCGGCCAGCAGGGTGATCGCCTCGGGCGTGCGCAGGTCAAGCGGCACGGTGATCCAGCGTGTTTCAATGCGGTCGTTCGGTTTGAACAGGATGATCCGGGCCACGATGATATTGGCCAGGATGATGTCCCAGACCACCAGCAGCGCATAGCCCGCAAGGGCGCGCAGGCTGCGGATGCGCGGTCGGTCCGGCCAGTAGGCCCGGGTCAGCAGGGGAATGGCCGTGCCCAGGATCGCGGCCATCACCAGGCTGCCGACCTTGATATGGTTGACCAGCAGCAGCCAGATCACGATCAGACCGGCGGTCAGGACAGGATGGGGAAAAATCCGGGCAAGCATGGCCTAATCCTGCGCCGGAAGGGCGTTGGCGGCAATATAGGGCGCAGGCGCATAAAGGTCTGCCGCCGTGGCATCCAGCACGCGCAGCACCGGACCGGCAAATACGGTCAGCGCCACAAGACAGCCCGTCAGACCGAAGACCGCCACAAGGGGCAGGGCAGCGGTGGCGGGCGGTTCGGGGCCCGGATCGCGCAGGGTTGCGTGGGCCTTCCAGAACAGGGTGGACCCTGCTGCGGCAAAGCCCAGGATCATCAGCAGCGATGTCGCAAGGATGACCGGCCAGACCGTTGCCGCTTGGTCCCGCGCCGCCTGCAGGATCAAGAGCTTGCCGACAAAGCCCGACAGCGGCGGCAGGCCCGCCAGCGCGATGGCCCCGGCAAAGAACAGCGCGGCCAGCAGCCCGCCCTGCGCCACCGGCGGCAGCGCCTGCCGCAGGGTGCCGGTCCCGCGGCGCGCCAGAACAAGGTCCGCCAGCAGAAACAGGATCGCGGTGGCAAAGGTGGAATGCAGCAGATAGTACAGCGCCGCCGCCGTGGCCTGCGGCGTGAACAGGGCGATGGCGGTGAACAGGGTGCCCATCGAGGCGATGGCGGCAAAGGCCACCAACCGCGCCAGCGTGCCCGCCCCCATCACGCCGATGGCCCCGATGACCAGCGTCACCAGCGCCGCAGGCAGCAGCACATCGCCGATCATCGGCCCGATTGCCGGGGCCGTCGGCGGGAAGATCAGCGTATAGACCCGGATCACCGCATAGGCCCCGACCTTGGTCATCACCGCAAAAAGCGCCGCCACCGGGCCGGGTGCCACCGCATAGGTGCCCGGCAGCCAGAACTGCAGCGGCACCAGCGCGCCCTTGAGGGCAAAGACCAGCAGCAGCAGCATCGCCCCCACCCGCAGCAGGGCCATATCCCCCGGCGGCAGAAGGGCGACCTTGACGGCAAGGTCGGCCATGTTGAGCGTCCCCGTCACCGAATAGATCGTGGCCAGCGCGAACAGAAACAGCGTCGATCCGACCAGGTTGAAGGCCACATACTGCACCCCGGCGCGCAGCCGGTCACGGCCGCCGCCATGGATCATCAACCCGTAAGAGGCGATCAGCAGCACCTCGAAAAAAACGAAAAGGTTGAACAGATCGCCCGTCAGGAAGGCCCCCGACAGCCCCATCAGCTGGAACTGGAACAGCGCGTGGAAATGACGGCCCTGCGCATCCCAGCCGGTACCTATGGCGTAAAGCTGCACGAACAGGGCCAGCACCATCGTCAGCAGCACCAAAAGCGCCGCCAGCCGGTCCAGCATCAGCACGATGCCGAAAGGGGCGGGCCAGTTGCCCAGCAGATAGACCTCGGGCGGATAAAGCAGGGCGGCGCGGAACAGCGCCAGCGCCACGCCCGTCAGCACCACGGTGCCCGCAAGGCCGAAGACGCGCTGCAGCAGCAGATCGTTGCGCATGGCCAGCACGATCAGCGCGCCCAGCACGGCGGGCAGGACGACAGGGACGATGATCCAGTGGGTCAATCGCCGGCTCCTTCGCCATCGTTCTTGCCGTCGTTGGTATCGATCCGGTCGTGCCCGGTTTCCAGAAAGGCCCCCAGCGCCATCATGACGATGACGGCGCTCATCCCGAAGGAAATTACGATGGCTGTCAGCACCAGCGCCTGCGTCAGCGGATCGGTATAGCCTGCGGCCCCCTTGGTCAGGATCGGCGGCAGGCCGATGACGACGCGCCCCGAGGCGAAGATGAACAGGTTCACCGCGTAGGACAGCAAGGCCAGCCCCAGGATCACCGGAAAGGTATGGCGGCGCAGGATCAGATAGACGCCTGCGGCCGTCATCAGGCCCACGCCGCTGGCGATCAGGTATTCCATCACCGCGCCTCCGGATGCGAAGGGTCGATGTCGAAGGGCCGGGTGTTGACCGTGCCGCCCGCCCTTATCGCCAGCCGCGAGATCGAGGCCAGCGCCAGCATCACCGCCCCCAGCACGCACAGGAACACGCCCGCGTCGAACAGGGCCGCCGTTGCCAGTTCAAAGGTCTCCAAGGGGGGCAAGGTGACATAGCCGAAGTCCGAGGTCAGGAAGGGCCGCCCGTTGAACCAGGCCCCGATGCCGGTCCCGGCGGCAACCAGCACGCCAAGGGCGATCAGCGCATGGTAATCGACCGACCTGCGCGCGGCCGCCCAGGCAAAGCCGGATGCCATGTATTGCATCAGAAGCGCAATCGCCACGATCAGCCCGGCAATGAAGCCGCCGCCCGGCAGGTTGTGGCCGCGCAGGAAGATGAACACGCCGACCATCAGCGCCACCGGCAGGATCAGCCGCGTCACAATCACAAACATCATCGGGTGCCGGTCCCCGGCGCGGCCCCGGGCGGGCTGCCAGTTCAGCAGCCGGTCATTGGCCGGCCCGCCCTTGAGGATCGCTTCGGTCAGGGCATAGATCACCAGGGCTGCAATCCCCAGAACCGTGATTTCGCCGAAGGTGTCATAGCCGCGGAAATCCACTAGGATGACGTTGACGATATTGGTCCCGCCGCCTTCGGTCTTGGAATTGGCGATGTGATAGGCGGCAATGCCGGGAAAGGCAAAGTCGCGCAGCATCAGCGCCAGGATCAGCCCGCCCGCGCATAGCCCCGCCGCGCCTGCGATCACCGCATCGCGCGCCACCCGCGTCAGGCGTTCGGGGGGCGTCACCTTCGGCAGGAAATTCAGGGCCAGCAGCATCAGGATCACGGTTGCCACCTCGACCGAGATCTGCGTCAGGGCCAGGTCGGGGGCCGACAGGTAGACGAAGGTGACCGAGACGATCAGCCCGATCACCCCCACCAGCACCAGCGCCAGAACCCGGTTGCGATGCACCAGCACGAGGCCGATGGTTGACCCCGCCAGCAAGAGCCAGCCCACCGCCGCCAGCGGCTCCACCGGGGTCAGGCTGCGGGTGCCGGGGCTGTGGCTGCCCCCCAGAAAGGCCCAAAGACCTGCGGCACTCATCGTGACGCTGGCAATGGCCAGGGCGCGGGTGGCAGAGCCGTCGTGCAGCCGCCCCGTGATGCCCCGCGCCAGCGCAAAGGCCCCGGCGATGCCGCTGTTGAAAAGCAGCGTCGCATCCGGGCGCGGCAGGGCCAGCCAGATGCGGTTCAGCGGGGCGTAACGCCGGGCCAGGATAAAGCCGCCCGCAATCGCCCCCAACGACAGCCACAGCGCGGTGACAAAGCCGTGCCAGTGGACGATTTTCACCTCTGCCGCGCCTGCGGTGACCGCTTCGGCACCGGTCGCAACCAGCCAGCCGAACAGGGTCATCGGCATCAGCCCGCTGACAATCACCAGCACCGCCAGAAAGGCCGGGGCAGCCCACAGACCAAAGCCCGGATCATGCGGCACATGCGGATAGTCGTTGCGCACAGGCCCCAGAAAGACATGCCCGACGAAGCGGAAGGCATAGGCGACCGACAGCATGGCCCCCAGTGTGGCCAGCGCCGCGACCAGCCAGGGATTGCCCATCCAGGCGGTCTGCGTTGCCTGATCCAGCATCATTTCCTTGGACAAGAAGCCGTTCAGCGGCGGGATGCCGGCCATCGACAGGGCGGCAACGGTGGAAATGGCGAAGGTCACCGGCATCAGGTGGCGCAGCCCGCCCAGACGGCGGATGTCGCGGCTATGCACCTCGTGGTCCACGATACCGGCCGACATGAAGAGGGCGGCCTTGAAACTGGCGTGGTTCAGGATGTGGAACACAGCCACCACGGCGGCCCCGGGCGTGCCGAAGCCCAGCAGCATGGTGATCAGCCCCAGGTGGCTGACCGTCGAATAGGCCAGCAGCGCCTTCAGGTCATCCTTGAACAGGGCCACAACCGCGCCCAGCAGCATCGTGACCAGCCCGGTCGTGGCGACGATATAGAACCATTCGGGCGTGCCCGACATGACCGGCCACAACCGCGCCATCAGGAACAGGCCCGCCTTCACCATGGTGGCGGAATGCAGATAGGCCGACACCGGGGTGGGGGCGGCCATGGCCTGCGGCAGCCAGAAGTGGAAGGGGAACTGTGCCGATTTGGTGAAACACCCCAGCAGGATCAGGATCAGCGCCGGCAGGTACCACTCAGACGCCTGGATCACCTCTTTCTGCGTCAGGATCACCGACAGATCAAAGCTTCCCGCGAGATTGCCCAGAATAAGCACGCCCGCGATCATCGCCAGCCCGCCGGTGCCGGTGACGGCCAGGGCCATCCGCGCGCCCCGCCGCCCTTCGGGCAGGTGTTTCCAGTAGCCGATCAGCAGGAATGACGACAGCGAGGTCAGCTCCCAGAACACCAGCAGCAAAAGGATGTTGTCCGACAGCACGATCCCCAGCATTGCGCCCTGGAACAGCAGCAGAAAGGTATAGAACTGCCCCATCGGGTCGGCAGACGACAGGTAGAACCGCGCATAAAGGATGATCAGAAGGCCGATCCCCAGGATCAGCAGCGCAAACAGCAGACCCAGGCCGTCCAGCATGAAATTGGCGTTCAGGCCAAGCTGCGGCAGCCAGTCGATCCGGGTGCGGATCACCTCGCCGCGCAGCACGGCAGGAATATGCAGACCGACCATCAGCAGCGCCAGCGCGGTGACGGACCCGCAGGCCAGCGCGCAGGTGGTTCGCCCGGCACGGATCATCAGGCCGGGAAGGAGCGCACCAAGAAAGGGCAGCGCTGCGATCAGGGCAAGGGACATGTCCGGGGGCGTTCCGTTCGTCTTGATTATGCGGGGCGTCGGCGGAGCATCGTATTGTCGGACAGTTTTGCGCCCCGCGTCAATGGCCGCAGCGCCCTGTCGGTGCGGCGAAACGCCCGATGACGGTGCAGCTTGCGGGCCAGGCGTGCTGCAGCTGAAACTTGAGCCCAGGCATCCCGCGGCAACATGCAACTTTGAAGACCTCCCGGCTTGAAAGGGTGCTGAAAAAGTGCGGGCCGCATGGGTTGCCTGACCGCAAAGCGGGAATCTCTTCTGCCTGCGCGCGCTTTGCGCATCCTTGCAGGGGCCATCGCCCCTGCCACAGCGCAACGCTGACCCTTGACCGGCCGGGGGCCAAAGCCCCCGGCCAGCGCCCGCCCCGCCACCGGCGGGCGCTTCCCTCCCGCCGGGTCGGGCGCTGGCCTCTGTCCTTCCCGGACCGACCGGTCTACAGGGCACCGTCTCCGAGCGGGCGGGGAAACGCGATGCGTTTCCTGTTCCCGCCCGGACGGGCGAAGGGACCTTCAACGCCTCAATGGCAGGGGCCATCGCCCCTGCCACTGTGCTGCGCCGGGATCAGGACAGGCCGGGGGCCCAAAGCCCCCGGCCAGCGCCCGCCCCGCCCCTGGCGGGCGCTTCTCGCCCGCCGGGTCGGGCGCTGGCCTCTGCTGGTCCCGGACTTGGCGGTCTACAGGGCACCGTCCCGCGCGGGCGGGGGAAACGCGATGCGTTTCTTGTTCCCGCCCGAACAGTCGAAGGG
>JADCEF010000008.1 GCA_020250445.1 Rhodobacter sp. | reverse complement strand
CGACACGCGCAAGTGCCACGACGCCATCGCCGCCCGCGGGGCCCCTGCAATCATCCCGCCCCGCAAGAACGCCAAGCCCCGAAAGCCTGATACCGTCGGGGCGATCACACGCAACGAGGCCCTGCGCGCATCACGCCGCTTCGGTCGACCGATCTGGCGACGGTGGAGCGGCTGCCACCGCCAGAGCCGCGTCGAAACCAAGATGCATTGTGGGAAACTGCCGGGCCAGCGCCTCATGGCGCGGGACATCGACCGTCAGGTCGCAGAGTTCCAGGTCCATGTCGCCGTCCTCAACGGCTTCACCGCGCCCGGTATCCCTGTCACTGAAGCCGAAGGATAAGTCCGGCCGCGAAAGGGGGAGTCCCCTCAGAAGTGGATTTCTGCAACAGAGCCCATGGTCGGTTCCTTCCGATCCGAGTGACCGGCCCGCGAAGGCAGGACCGGGAAAACAGAAGGGTATCCGGGGCAGATTGCGAGGCGGAATGTGGGTTGAGCGATTTCCAACCGACAATTTTCTATATATTTCATTTGTTTGTTAGATTTGTTTGGCGGACGGAACGCGACTGCGGTCGAACCTTCTCTGGGCTCGATGGATCGTTACTTGGTTTCTTGGCGAAAGAATTCAAAGGGCTTTTCATCCTGACCGGTGAGGCAGCGCACCCGTATCGGGGGCAGCATGTCGAGATCTGCCCGATCATACGCCGTTTCTTCGGCTAACGCGATGTCAGTCAGCGTGCCGTAGGCCTCGTCAATAAACGCAAAATCGGATTGGCTGAAAGCGAAAGTTGAAAGAACCCGCTGAAACTCGGGAAGATCGTGGCGCCACGGGTATTCCACGGTGAGCATGATGACGGATGTGTCGCAATACCGGCCATGGGCAAGCAAGAAGGGGCTTGGATCATTCGCCCCTTCTCCCTCAAACTCATGGCCCACTCGCAGGCCCGCCACTTTGTCAGTTAGGCCAATTTCAAACCAGTCATCGCCAACGGGCCGGTGTTCGATTCGGAGTTCAGGCGTCTCTACTGTTGAACCGTTGTATGTCGTCTGACCTGCCGACTGGGTGGCACTGCCCAGCAGAAGGATCAGCACTGAACATCGCAGCCTGCGTTTCATTCGGCGTCCTCAAAGCGCGGCCTCGCAACCGAGAATCGACAGATACTGGCGAAAACCGCAGATCCATTCAGGTCTCGGACGTTGTCCCAGCGTTGAACGTACGATTTCGTTCCCGGATTAATGATTGCAGTAATGCTGTCGGCGGCAGCTTGGTTACCTCCGGCGTCCGCGAGCGAGAAAAGGTTGTTCGCGCGCCAGAACCAGAGAGCAGATCGCACCGCATAACGAGGAGTTCCAAGCAGTTCCGGCTCGGCTTCAAAGTCGATCAAATCTCCAAACAGTTTCGCATGATCTTCGGTAAAGGCCCGGTAATTCGCCCGTCCGGTGACCTGTTTCAACCCGCGACCACGGTACCTCCACCCGTCACCGCTTACGATATCACCATTGCCATTTCGATCAGCATAGGCGCGGTTTGCAATCGCTTCCTGATCCGCAGGATGCTCGTCAGTTCTTCCAAAACGCAAGGCTTCGTCGGGATGACGACGGAAGTAGCGAAAAGTTACACCAAGTTTGTCGGGAGGGTAATCAAGGCTCTCTACAAGGCGCAGGCGCGGTCCGACTTCCTGTTGCACCTGGCCGAAGAAGTGTGCGAGGCGATCCGGGCTGTCCAGGCGAGCGGTTACACGTTGAAGGTCGATTTCTCGTGCTATCCGCGCCAGACGGTCCGTATCAGCATCAGGGAAAACGGATGTCAGTCGATCACCCGTCAGGATGTCGCACACAGAGCCTTCGGGAATGCCGGTCGGGACAATGATCGGTTCCGCAGTGCATCGACAATTCCACCCCTGACCCGGATGCCCGCCTTCAGGGGGATCCGACCACAAGAAGACGCGGTCGTCGTATTCGGCATGGGCAGCGCGAACCCGGGAATCGTCGCTGCTTCGCCAAATGTATCTCTCGACTTGAAGGGCATCCGTCTGGAACAGACCGTTCAGTATCTCGGCATATCGGCATATCGGGCAATGATCGAGGTGATGACCGGGTCGTTCGGGTTTACGGCCACCCCGATTTCGGTCAGCCGGTCTGCAACCTCGCTCCGAAGTTGATCACGGATAGGAGACAGATCGATCGCGCTGATGTCGATAGACACACCTTCTGGCAGGTGTTGGTTCAGGCGACCGACGGCAGCTGCAAGCGCATCATCAATGATGCTGTCGAGGAGTCGGTCGGGCACCACCGAAAACTTCGTTTCCAGGTCAAAAGGGCCGGTCAACGGCAAAACGAATGTGCTTTGCCCACCTGATCTGATCCAGGTTGAGAACTTGCTCTCGTGCCGCATTCTGCGTTCGCCCCCAAAACTTGGGCATCATTCAACGCGCTCGAAGTCAAGACGTTGTTAACGCTCCTGCCGCAATCTTCCAAGCCAGAGAAGGTTCGACCGGAGTCGCGTTGGCGGAAGCGGTGGGATTCGAACCCACGGTACGGTTCCCCGTACGCTAGTTTTCAAGACTAGAGCCTTAAACCACTCGGCCACACTTCCATGCCCCGTCCGGTGATGTCGCGAACGGGGTCGGGCATGGCACCCGGCAAGCCCCGATCCGCACCGGCTGGCAGGTGCGTGTAGCAGAATTCCCCCTGGCCCGTCCAGCAATGACCGTGCGGCCTGTCGCAGAACGGTCCCGCAGTGCTGCAAACCCATCCCCGGCCCGCCCGGGTCGTCGCGGCACGATCCGTGCAGACCGGGCGGCGCACAGGGGAAATGTGCCGACACGGGTTCGCGGTCTTTTCCTTGGGCCGTTGTGGCGGTATGGTCCGCACGGCACCGGGATGGCCAAGGATTGCCTTGGCGGCGGGCGGGACAGGCGCGATAGAGACTGCGCAGACAGGGCGAGTTTTTGCTATGGCATCTGCGGAACATCGGCTCGTGGCCATCCTGACTCCGGGCCTGCCCGCACGGGCGGTCTGCGACGTCGGCACAACCCCGTCCACCTGCGGACCGGCAACGCAAGCCGCGCCCGGCACGGCGGCGACACCCGCCCGCACCGGTCGCACCACGGGCGCGGAGGCGCAGGTGCCCAAGCTCTTCACGCAAGGCGTGCCGGGGCTGTGGGCCGGGTGCCCGCCGTCGGCCCGCGTCCGGGCTGCCTTGCCCGGTGCCAGCAGGCACGGATGGGGGATCATCCGCAACGATGCAACCGGCAGGACGGTGACCGCCACCCTGTTGGGGCGCAAGCGCGCAAACCCCGGCCCGTCGATTCAGGTTTCCTCTGACACGGGCAGGGTGGGCGGCCTTCCGGCCAGACGGCCCGCAATGGTCTTGATCACAGCGCTGTGCCGGCAAGCAGAGACGCCCGTCGCACCCGGGGCTGCCGCCGCACCCGCCCGGACCGAGGGCGTCGAAACCGACCGGGGTGATGCCGGGACCGTCACGGCGGTGACCGGCATGGCCAGGGCCAGGGCCGGGGCCGCGCTTGCCGCCTTTGCCCCTGCCAGGGGCAGCGCGTCCGGTATCCAGCCGGGCATCCTGATCTTCGGCGTCAAAGCCAGGCCTAGGCGCACGGTCGATGCCGCACCTACAGCCGGTTCAAGCGCCACCGCGCGCAAAAAGGATCGCACGGGCAAGACCTGTCAGAGCATCGCTGTCAACCCTGCGGCCGACAGGGCAGACAGCAACGCCCTGGTGAAGACAGTCAATGGACCGGTCCTTCTGATGCCTGTTTCGTTTCCCGATGACCTTCCGGTAAAGGATGCCACTGCCCCATGCTGTACCGCCTGATCCTGATTTTCGTCACCCTGCTGGGCCTTCCTGCCCAGGCCTTTGACACGCGCGCGACGGCCGCCTGGGTCTTTGACGAAACAACCCAGACCGTCCTGCTGGCCAAGAACGCGGACGTGCCGCTGCCCCCGGCGTCGATGTCCAAGCTGATGACCCTGAACATGCTGTTCGAGGCGCTGCAGGACGGCCGCGTGACCATGGACACGACCTTTGCCGTGTCCACCAGGGCCCGCAGCATGGGCGGATCGACGATGTTCCTGAACGAACGGGACCGCCCCACGGTGCGCGACCTGATCCATGGCATCATCATCAATTCCGGCAACGACGCCTGTGTCGTGGTCGCCGAAGGTCTTGCAGGCAGCGAAGAGGCTTTTGCCGCGCAGATGACGGAACGTGCCAGGGCGCTTGGCATGACCCGGTCCAACTTTGTCAATTCCACGGGCTGGCCCGATCCGAACCACCGCATGAGCATGCATGATCTGGGCCTGATCGCCCGGCGCCTGATCGAGGAGTTTCCCGAAGAATACGTGATCTTCAGGGAAACCGAGTTCAACTTTGCTGATCGGTCCGAAGCGAACCGGTTCAACCGCAATCCGCTGCTGAAACTCGGCATCGGGGCCGACGGCCTGAAGACCGGGCATACGAAAGAGGCCGGATACGGCTTTGTGGGGTCTGCCGTTCAGGGCAACCGCAGGGTCATCTTCGTCATCACCGGGCTGGAAAGCGACGCCGCCCGCGCCGAAGAGGCCGAGCGCATCGTCAACTGGGCCTTCCGTCAGTTCGTTCTGAAGACAGCCGCCAAGGCCGGCGCGCGTGTGGCCGAGGCCCCTGTCTGGATGGGCCGTGAGCGGACTGTCGGGCTGGTCCCGGCCCGGGATGTGGCGGTGCTTTTGCCTGCCCGGTTGCAGGGCGGCGTTTCGGCCGAAGTCAGCTACACCGGGCCCCTAGCGGCCCCCCTGAGCGCGGGTCAGCCTGTTGCGGAACTGATCATCCGCGTTCCCGATCTTCCCGACGCGCGCATTCCGCTGGTCACCGAAGCCGCCGTCAACCGGGCCGGCTTTTTCGGGCGGTTGGCGACGGCGGCGCGGGTCCTTTACGCCCGCTTCGCCCCAGAGGCACCGGCAAGCTGAATGACGGGTCGGGGGCACTTCATCAGTTTCGAGGGCATCGACGGTTCGGGCAAATCGACCCAGGCCCGGCTTCTGGCGCAGAACCTGCGCGATGCGGGTCATGTCGTGACCCTGACGCGCGAGCCGGGCGGAAGCCCCGGTGCCGAAGAGATCCGCCGCCTGGTGCTGGAAGGCGATCCCGGGCGCTGGTCGGCCGAGACCGAAATCCTGCTGTTTACCGCCGCCCGCCGCGATCATCTGGAAAAGATCATCCGCCCCGCCCTGGCCCGCGGCGAAACCGTGATCACCGACCGTTTCGCAGATTCGACGCGGGTCTATCAGGGCATCACGCGCGGCGATCTGCGCGCCACCGTGGACCGGCTGCATGATCTGATGATCGCAACCGAGCCTGCCCTGACCCTTTTGATCGACATCGACCCGGCAACGGGCCTGTCGCGCGCCGTTGCCCGGCGCACCAGCGAACGGCGGTTCGAGGATATGGGCCTGGCGATGCAATCGGCCATGCGGGCCGGGTTTCTGGCGCTGGCGCAGGCCAACCCTGCCCGCTTTGCCGTGATTGACGGGGCCCGCCCGCCCGAAGCTGTGGCGGAAGATATTCTGCGTAGTGCCCTGGCCCGCCTGCCCCGCTGATGGCCCGCGCCCCCGCCGACCTGACGGAAGACCCCGTCCCGGAACCCGACCGGGTCGAAGGCGCGCCGCACCCGCGCGAAACGCTGCGGCTGATCGGGCAGACGGCGGCAGAGGCCGCCTTTCTGGAGGCGTACCGTCAGGGACGGATGCCGCATGGCTGGCTGCTGACCGGACCGCGCGGTGTCGGCAAGGCCACCCTGGCCTGGCGCATCGCGCGCTTTCTGCTGGCCAGGCCCGAAGAGGACGGCGGCCTGTTTGCCCCGCCCCCGCCCGCCAGCCTTGATATCCCGCCCGACCATCCGGTCAGCCGCAGGATGCTGGCCCTGTCGGAGCCGCGCCTGTTCCTGCTGCGCCGACCCTGGGATGACAAGGCGACCCCGCCGCGCCACCGGCAGGAAATCACGGTGGACGAGGTCCGCCGGATGAAGAACTTCTTCAGTCTTTCTGCCGCCGACGGCGGGCGGCGCGTGGCGATCGTCGATGCGGCGGACGATCTGAACACGAATGCCGCCAATGCCTTGCTGAAACTTCTGGAAGAACCGCCCCGGGGTGTCACACTGCTACTGGTCAGCCATCAGCCCTGGTGCCTTTTGCCGACCATCCGTTCGCGCTGCCGCGAGCTGCGGCTTGGCCCGCTGTCCGCCCCCGACTTGGCGCAGGCCCTGGCCGCCGCCGGCGTGGAGGTGGACGGGGCCGGGGCCATGGCCGAACTCAGCGGCGGCTCGGTCGGCGAGGCGATCCGCATTGCCAACCTGGACGGGATGAAGCTTTATGCGCAGCTTCTTGCCCTTTTCGCCACCCTGCCCCGGATCGACCGGCCCCGCGCGCTGGCCCTGGCCGAAGCCGGCGCAGGACGCGGGGCTGAGGCCAGCTTTGATCTGATCCTGCGGCTGGTGGACCTGTTTCTGGCGCGCCTCGCGCGGGCCGGCGTCACCGGGCCCCCCCCGCCCGAGGCCGCTTCCGGCGAAGCGGCGCTGATTGCCCGCCTTGCCCCGGATGCCGCGGCAGCCCTTGTCTGGGCCGATCTGGCACAGGGCCTGTCGGCGCGGGCGCGCCGGGGCCGGGCGGTCAACCTTGACCCTGCCTCGCTTCTCATGGATATGGTGCTGAAGATCGACGAGACGGCGGGCACGCTTGCCCCGAGGTGAGCCATCCATGCCTGTCCCCCCGTGCCTCGTCGACAGCCATTGCCACCTTGATTTCCCCGATTTCGACGGCGAGCTGCCCGCTGTCCTGGCGCGCGCCCGTGCGGCCGGCGTGACGCGGATGGTCACCATCTGCACCCGGCTGCGCCTTGAACCGCGTGTGCGCGCCCTGGCCGAGGCGCATGAGGGCGTCTTTTACGCCGTCGGCACCCATCCGATGAGCGTTGCGGAAGAACCCCTGGCAAGGGTCGAGGATCTGGTCGCCCTGGCGCGGCACCCCAAATGTGTCGGCATTGGCGAATCGGGGCTCGACTATCATTACACCGCCGATACCAAAGCCGTGCAGCAGCACAGCCTGCGCATCCATGCCGCCGCCGCCCGGATCACCGGGCTGCCGCTGATCATCCATGCCCGTGCGGCGGATGAAGACGTGGCGGCCATCCTTGCTGACGAGTTCGGGAATGGTGCCTATGCCTGTGTGATGCATTGTTTTTCGTCCGGCGCCGGGCTGGCGCGTGCGGCCCTTGATCTTGGGTTTTACCTGTCGATGTCCGGCATCGCGGCCTTCCCCAAATCGGACGATCTGCGCGCCATCTTCCGCGCGGCCCCGCTGGACCGGATTCTGCTGGAAACCGACAGCCCCTATCTTGCCCCGCCGCCGCACCGGGGGCGGCGCAACGAGCCTGCCTATGCCGCCCATACCGCCGCCGCCGGTGCCGCGCTGTATGGCCTGACGCCGGAAGACTTCGCAGCGCGGACATCCGCCAATTTCGACCGGCTGTTCACCAAGGCGGCGCGCGCCGCCGCTGCCGCGTGACGGGGCGGGTCTGATGGGTCTGCGCGCCACCATCCTGGGCTGCGGATCATCGGGCGGCGTGCCGCGCCTTGGCGGGCACTGGGGCGACTGCGACCCGGCAGAGCCGCGCAACCGCCGCCGCCGCTGCTCGCTGCTGCTGGAACAGACCGGCCCCGGCGGCACGACCCGCGTGCTGATCGATACATCGCCCGACATGCGCGACCAGCTTCTCGACGCGGGCGTGGGCGAGCTGGATGCGGTGGTCTACACCCATTCCCACGCCGATCATGTGCATGGCATCGATGATCTGCGCCAGATCGTCTACAACATGCGCCGCCGCCTGCCGATCTGGGCCGACCATCCCACGCAGGAGGCGCTTTATGCGCGCTTCGGCTATGCCTTCATCCAGCCCGAAGGCTCGCCCTATCCGTCGATCCTGGACATGCACACCATCACCGGACCCTTCGAGATTTCCGGCCCCGGCGGCGTGATCCGGCTTGCGCCCTTCAAGGTCGATCACGGATCGACCACGGCACTGGGATTCCGCGTCGCAGACATGGCCTATCTTCCCGATGTGGTGGCCATTCCCGACGAGGCCTGGCCGGAGTTGGAGGGGCTGGACTGCTGGATCCTTGATGCCCTGCGCCGCGCCCCGCATCCGACCCATGCCCATCTGGCGCTGTCGCTGGAATGGATCGCCCGCGCCGCCCCCCGCCGTGCGGTGCTGACCAACATGCACATCGACCTTGATTACCGCACGCTGGAGGCAGAGCTTCCCCCCCATGTCCGCCCCGCGCATGACGGCATGACCATCGACCTGCCCGTCGGATGAACGCGCTTCTTGACGTTATCCTTCCGGTCTTCGCGGTGATTGGTCTGGGCTATGCCGCCGCCCGGGCGGGGCTGCTGGACAGGGGTGCTGTCGACGGGCTGATGCGCTTTGCCCAAACCATTGCCGTGCCCTGCCTGCTGTTCCGGTCGATCGCGACCCTTGATCTGGCTTCGGTCTATGACACGCGCCTGTTCCTTGCCTTCTATCTGGGGGCCTTTGCCGCCTTCGCGCTTGGCTTTGCCGGGGCGCGCCTGCTGTTTGCCCGCCCTGTCACGGATTCGGTGGCCATCGGCTTTGTCTGCCTGTTTTCGAATTCCCTGCTGCTTGGCCTGCCGATCACCGAACGCGCCTATGGCCCGGATGCGCTGCAGGGCAACTTCGCAATCCTGTCCATCCATGCACCGCTGTTCTATGCCTTCGGCATCACGCTGATGGAACTGGTGCGCAGCCATGGCACCGGCCTGCACCCGGCGGCACTGGCCCGGCAGGTGCTGCGGGCGATCTTTTCCAACGGGCTGGTCATCGGCATCCTTCTGGGGTTTGCCGTCAACCTTGGGCATCTGCCCCTGCCCGGTTTCCTGTTCAGTGCGGTCAACATCATGGCCGCAGCCGCGATTCCGGCCGCCCTTTTCGGGCTGGGCGGGGTGATGGTGCGCTATCGCCCGGAAGGCGACATGAAGACCATCGCCATGGTCTGTGCAATATCGTTGGTCTTCCATCCGGCGGTCACGTGGGGGCTGGGCCGCTTTGTACTGGGGCTTTCCACCGATCAGCTGCGATCCGCCGTGGTGACGGCGGCCATGGCACCCGGGGTCAATGCCTATCTTTTTGCCAACCTTTACGGCGTGGCAACGCGGGTGGCGGCCTCGGCCGTGCTGCTGGCCACGGCCGCGTCGATCCTTACCGTCTGGGGCTGGCTCCACATCTTGCCGTAACGGACGATTTTTCTGCGAAAAATCCACCGCCCGGACCCTGATGAATTTTCGCAGAAAATTCGCACCCGCGCGTGACGCGGCAAAACCTGACCCGCGCGTCCCGTCCTCAGTGCGGCGAAACCCCGCGCAGCCGTTCCGACCTGCGCCGCAGCAGTTCCACCGTGGCCAGCAGCAGGATCGAGATGATCACAAGAATCGTCGCCACCGCCAGAATGGCCGGGCTGATCGCCTCGCGGATGCCGTTCCACATCTGGCGCGGAATCGTCTGCTGTTCCGGCCCGGCAATGAACAGCACCGCCACCACCTCGTCGAACGAGGTGACAAAGGCGAACAACGCGCCAGAGACGACGCCCGGAAGGATCAGCGGCAGGATCACCTTGAAGAAGGTCACGCGCGGATTTGCCCCCAGCGAGGCTGCGGCACGGGTCAGCGACTGGTCAAAGCCCGAAAGGGTGGCCGTGACGGTGATGATCACAAAGGGAATGCCCAGCGTGGCATGGGCCAGGATCACCCCCAGATAGGTGCTGGTCAGGCGCCCGCATTGCGCCTCGATCCCGACGATGGCCAGGGGCGCGCAGGGGTTGGAGTAAAAGAAGAACAGCCCGGTTGCGATGATGATGATCGGCACGATCATCGGCGAAATCAGGATCGCCATGATCAGGCGGCGATAAGGCATTTCCGGCCGCGACAGGCCAAGGGCGGCCAGCGTGCCCAGAACGGTTGCCAGAATGGTGGACCAGAAGCCGATGATGATGGAATTCTTCGCGGCCCTGATCCAGGTCGAGGTTTCCCAGGCCTGTGCCCACCAGGCGCTGTCGCGCACCCCGTCCGGGGCGGGCATGCCCAGGGTCAGCAGCGCATCGTACCAGCGCAGCGAATAGCCTTCGGGATCAAGGGCCAGCATCTTCGGGGTGAAGGTGAAATAGGGCTCGGCGTTGAAGGACAGCGGAATCACAACCAGGACCGGCGCGATCAGGAAGATGAAGATCAGCACGCAGATCACGCGGAAGGCATAGTACCAAAGCCGTTCCAGCGGGGTAGCATAGGTGGGTAAGGCCATGGCGCGTTCCCTTAACCCAGCTTCAGATTGTCGATGCCGATCAGCCGGTCATACAGCCAATACAGCACCAGCACCCCGACCAGCAGCATGGCCGACAGGGCGGCGGCCAGCGACCAGTTCGACTTGTCCATGTGAAAGTCGATCAGGTTGGAAATGAGCTGCCCGTCGGCCCCGCCGACCAGGGCCGGCGTGATGTAATAGCCCACGGCCAGAATGAACACGAGCAGCGCACCCGCCCCGATACCGGGCAGGGTCTGCGGCAGATAGATGCGCCGGAACGTGGTCCAGCTTGTCGCCCCCAGCGACCGCGCGGCCCGCGCATAGCTGGGCGGGATGACCTTCATCACCGAATAGAGCGGCAGGATCATGAAGGGCAGCAGGATATGCGTCATCACGATGATGGTGCCGGTCTGGTTGTTGATCATCCGCAGACGCCCCTCTTGCGAAATCGCGCCGATCCAAACGAGCAGGTCGTTGATGACGCCTTCGCCCTGCAAAAGCGCCATCCAGCTGGTCGTGCGCACCAGAAGCGATGTCCAGAACGGCAGAAGGACGAGGATCATGAGCAGGTTAGCCTTAGCCATCGGCAGGGTCGCCAGCAGATGCGCGACCGGAAAGCCGATCACGAGGCAGATCAGCGTGATGAGGCCCGAGAGAAGGAAGGTCTTGATGAAGAGGTAGACATAGATCTGCCGGTTCTCGGTCACCCGGACGATACTGCCGTCGCCCGCCCTCTCGAAATCGGTCGCAACAATGTAGAAGTCGAAAGTGTAGGGCGAAGCCGAAGCGCGCATCGCCTCCCACAGCACCGGGTCGCCCCATTTCGGGTCCAGGGCAAGGAAAGCCTCTCTGTAGGGCGGCTGCAGGTCCTTGGCTTCCCGCGCCGCCTTGGTGAACAGCGACCGGCTTTCCGGCAGGACATAGTTGATCCGCGTCCCGGCCTCGCCAGCGGTGCGGTTGGCCTGCATCGTCCGCAGATCTTCGACCAGCGCAGCAAAGGCGGCCTCGTCCGGCTCGGTGCCTTGCGGGTTGGCGGCAAACCAGGCCGAGACGCTGGGGGCGTTCGAGGAAAAGCCGTCGTGGTAGATCGAGCGGTGCAGCATCTGCCCGATGGGCAGGATGAAACTCAGGATCACGAACAGAAGCAGCGGTACCACCAGAAGAAAGGCCCTGCGGCGCGATCGCGCCTGCGCGGCAACCAGCGCCTCGGCAAGCGGGCGGCCGTCGGCGGTGGTCAGGGGGGCGGCAGCAATCGGGGCGGTGTCGGCCATCGTTCTGTCCGTTCGGGAAGCGGCACGGGGGGCCTTCACCCCCCGCGCCAGGTGTCGTCAGCCGGCAGACAGCCAGGCGTTGAAGCGCTCGTTGAGCTCGGCGTCCCGGTCGACCCAGAACTCCCAGTTCGATTCGAGTGCGTTCTTCATGTTCTCAGGCGCGGTCGGCAGGTGCGGTGCCATCTCGGTCTTGCCGTCGTTGAAGATCAGAGGCTCTGCCAGGGCCGACTTGCGGGCCGGGCCGTAGCTGATCCACTGGGCCTGCTGGCGCAGACCGTCGGTCGAGGTGGCAAATGCGATGAACTGCTTGGCCTCTTCCATGTTCGGGGCCCCCTTGGGGATCGCGTACATCTCGTTTTCGTAGATCTGGCCATCCCAGACGATCTGGAAAGGCTTCGCCTCGGCGATGGCGGCATTGAAGATCCGGCCGTTGTAGGCCATGGTCATCGCCACCTCGCCATCGGCCAGAAGCTGCGGCGGCTGGGCGCCGGCTTCCCACCAGACGATATCGGCCTTGATCGAGTCGAGTTTTGCAAAGGCGCGGTCCACGCCTTCGGGGGTCGAGAGGGTCGCGTAGACATCCGCCGGAGCAACGCCGTCGGCCATGAGCGCGAACTCCAGAACCGCCTTGGCACCCTTCTTCACGCCGCGCTTGCCGGGGAACTTGGTCGTGTCGAAGAAATCAGCCGCAGTCGTCGGCCCGCCATCGGGGAACTTCGTGAT
This sequence comes from Rhodobacter sp., assembly GCA_020250445.1. GTDB lineage: Bacteria > Pseudomonadota > Alphaproteobacteria > Rhodobacterales > Rhodobacteraceae > Aliitabrizicola. Next base: position 88,345 of record JADCEF010000008.1, on the reverse strand, counting down.
GTCGTAAGCGAAGACGGTGGCCCAAATGTCGGTCGACACGGCGCATTCGGTCACCGCGCCGGGCAGGAAGTCCTCGGCAGCGGGGGTGCCGTCTTTGCCGGCGGGCAGGATGGACGCGTCGAACGGTTCGAGCACGCCTTCGTCGCAAAGCCGGACTGCGTCGGCATATTCAAGGCTGGCCACGTCGATGGTGACGTTGTTCGCCTCGACCATCGCCTTGATCGGGGTGGCGGGGTTGTCGCTGTCGACCATGGTGGTGGCGATGCCGGTCGCGGCGGTGAAAGGCTTGAGGTGCCCTTCGGTCTGGGCCGCGCCATAGGCACCACCCCAGGACATCACCGTCACGTCGGCGAGAGCCGGGAAGGCCAGGCCGACAAGGGCGGTCGTGAGGATGAGGGTCTTCTTCATGTTCAAGGTCTCCCTGTTTGGTTTTCGTTTGACGGCCGGTCCTCCCGGCCCGTTCATCAAGGATCCAGCGCGCGGGCATCCTGGGGATGCCAGCCCACCTTGATCTTCTGTCCCGGGGCAAGCCTGGTCTGCCCCAGCGTATTGCGCATCTTCATCACGAAGTCATCAGAGCCTGCGACCTTGAGGACGGTACGCAGGATGTCGCCCATGTAGATGACCTCGACCACCTCGGCGTCGAGTGTATGGGCGCCGGGCGGCATCATCTCGGGCTTGAATTCCACCCGTTCGGGGCGGATCGAGACGAGGGTGCGTGCGCCCTTTTCCTTCACGTTGACCGCAGTTGCGTCGATCAGTTCACCCGTGGGCAGGCGGACAAGGGCCTTGTCGCCCGAAAGCTCTTTGATCGTGCCCTGCAGCTTGTTGTTCTCGCCGATGAAGCTGGCGACAAAGCTGTTCTCGGGGCGCTCGTACAGATCTGACGGTGGGGCAAGCTGCTGGATGCGGCCGTCGTTGAACACCGCGATGCGGTCGCTCATCGTCAGCGCCTCGCCCTGGTCATGGGTGACATAGACCACGGTGATTCCCAGCGATTCGTGCAGGTGCTTGATCTCGAATTGCATGTGTTCGCGCAGCTGCTTGTCCAGCGCGCCAAGCGGCTCGTCCATCAGCACCAGGGCGGGGTCGAACACAAGCGCGCGCGCCAGCGCGATGCGCTGCTGCTGGCCCCCCGAAAGCTGGGACGGGCGGCGGCTGATGAAGGCCCCCATCTGCACCATGTCCAGCGCGCGGGCGATCTTCACCTCGCGCTCGGCCTTGGCCAGCCCGCGCACTTCCAGCGGGAAGGACAGGTTTTCGCCGACGGTCATATGCGGAAACAGGGCATAATTCTGGAAAACCATGCCGATGCCGCGCTTGTGCGGCGGCACCTGGTTGATGGGGCGCCCCGCCAGCCGGATGTCGCCGCTGGTCGCTGTTTCGAACCCGGCAAGCATCATCAGACAGGTGGTCTTGCCGGACCCCGAAGGCCCCAGCATCGTCAGGAATTCGCCCTTGGCGATGGTCAGGTTCAACTCTTTTACGACCAGAGTTTCGCCGTCATAGCTTTTCTGGACGCGGTCGAATTCCACGAAGGTATCGGTGCCGGCGGTAACAGCCAAGGACGTCTCCCGGTCGGATATGGCAGGATGCCCTGCGCCTTTTGTTAAGCCGACTAAACCGAAACCTGTGCAGTTTGCAACGGACTTGTCACGCCTTGCGGCATCCGGCGGGCCTGGTCTGATCAAGCGGCGCTTTCTTGGGCGTGCGTCTGATCTGGAAAGGGCGGGCCGGGCAGAGATAAGGATGCGGCAGCCTGTGCCCGACACCGCAGCAGCGGCCCGTGCGGGCCGACCCGCCCGCCTTCAAGGCAGCGATATGGTGCGGATGAAAGGACTCGAACCTTCACGGGAGTTACCCCACAGCGACCTCAACGCTGCGCGTCTACCAATTCCGCCACATCCGCATGTGTCCGGGTGATTTCCGGCCTTCTAGCGAAGCCCCCCGGTGAAGGGAAGGGGGTTTCTGCGGCCATCGCGCCAAAGCAGCCAGACCGCAGCGGCGGCCACGGCCAGCATTGCCGCAAGACCCAGCCATGGTGTGCCGGGAAAGACAGCCTCGCTCATCCGCCGCCCCGGAAGAAAGGTAAAGGCCCCGGCCAGCATCAGCGCCTGGGCATAAAGCGCGCGCATTATCGCCCCGTGCCTTGCCACAGCGCCCGAACGGATGGCGCGAAGGGCACCGACCAAACTGGCAAGGGTGACAACCGACAGGATGTGGATGATCGAAAACGTCCCGATCATCGGCGTCTCACTGATCCAGAAAGAAGACCCGGCGGTGACTGCCATGCTGACCACCCAGGCACGACCGACCACGCGATGCACGATGTCGCGGCTGCGCCGCAGGATCGCCACCGGCCCAAGCACGACCGAAGGCAAGGCCGCCGCGACATGCAGCTGGATCAGGGCGGGTGCGTCAAGCAGCGGGCCAAGCGTCATGCGGCAGGAATGGCAGCCGAACCGCCGGTCCGCAAGCCTTGCCTATCCGCCGGGGGTTGAACAAGGAACTTGCACGGCAATCAGGCCGACCGGATGGTCGTCATCCCCTGTGCGGTTTTCGTCTGACACGGATGGAATCCCTGGCCGGGGCTTTGCCTGCAGGGCTGCGGGCCACGATGCGTTCGCGGTGGATGATGTACAGGCCGGACGCGACGATCACGGCAATTCCGGCCCGGGTCATCGCGGGGCCGGGGCCGCTGGCGGGGCACCGGACATCCGCCTGCGGCACATGGCTTGCTTGCGGATCGAAAGAAGACTAACTTTACCGTTCCGTGGTTCGATCGCGCATGGGTGACATGTGGTTCCGGGCCGTGCCGGTGGTGGCCGCAGGGCGTTTTGCGCGCAAAGGTGATGAAGTGACAGGGACCCTCAAGGTGCCTCAACGGGCCCGGCGGCGGCGGGGCGTGACGCTGATCGAGGCCGTGCTGTACATCGCGATCGCACTGGCGCTGATCGTGGGCGGGCTGGTATTTTACCAGCAGGCATCAACAGCGTCCAGGATGAATGCCACTGTTTCGATGGTGTCATCTCTGATCTCGGAAACACAAGCTGTCGCAGCGGAGAGCAGGGTGTTGCCCGCCTACGAAGCCTTAAGCGGATACCTCGTCACCAGAGGGGCCGTCCCTGGAGCCTGGCTTGACACGTCAAAGCCCGCCAATGAACAAATCCGGAACCCATGGGGCGGTTTCATTCAGTTGTCGGCTGGATTCATTACGGGCCCGAGCGGGGGAGTGTTTCAGGTTTCGGTGCTTTTGACCAACCTTTCATTTGAGATATGCACGCGCCTGTTGGCATCCAATACCGTCGGACGGAACGTTGTTATGCACGGCTACGTTCAAGGAGCCGCCTATGAAGGCATGCCTTTCGTAACCTTTGCAGGGGTGTCTGGGAGTACATCCTATGATCAGGCCATGACCGCATGCAGAACGGCAGATACGACCGGGATTGGGGCCAACAATGACGGCAGGATAAGTGTACAATTGTTGTATCGTTTTTCTGGCAACTGACAGCAGTTTCAACGCAGCCGTCCCGACGCCGCGCATTCCGGCTGGATCAGGGTCTGCCGGGCCGCCCCTGTGATTGTGCCCGCATTGCCCGGCAAGCCTGCTGATCTTCCTGTTCACGCCCTGGTCTTGCCGATGACAGTCACGGTCTTGACAGCCGTCGAGATGTTGCGCCGATCACCCGCAGGATATGGGCCCGGACCGGGATGACCGGGTCTGTTGCGACCGCCCCATGCGGTCGGGTTTCGGGGCGCGCGGGGCGGTTCGGATGGCCCCATGGCGGTGATGCGCAAGCCCGGTGAAGGGCCAGGGCGGTGCGATATCCGGCGGCAGCGGCGCGGGGCGCGCTGGTCAATGCAGGGGTTCCGCCGTGGCCGCCGTTGCGCGGCGGCTGCGGGCCACGATGCGCTCGCGGTGGATGATGTACAGGCCGGACGCGACGATCACGGCAATTCCGGCCCAGGTCTTTGCATTGGGAAAATCGCCGAACACGGCATAGCCCAGCGCCACAGCCGCGACGATTTCAACATAATGCAGCGGTGCCAGCGTGGCCGAGGGCGCGAATTTCAGCGCATAGGTCATGCAGATATGGCTGACCGCCGCCCAGAACCCCACCCCGAACAGCCACAGCCAGGCGATGCCCTGCGGCATCACCGGATCAAGTGAGGGGATGGCGCTGCCGTCCAGCAGCACCATGCCCGGAATGCAGATCAGCGTGCCCGCGATCGAGGTGTGCATCTGCATCGTCACCGGATGCACCCCGGTCGAGATGAACCGGGTGATCAGCATGTAAAAGGCAAAGAAAAAGGCCGTGCCCAGCGGGTACAGGGCCACCTCGCCAAACACCGCCAGCGACGGCTGGATCACCAGAAGCGCGCCGCCAAACCCCACCAGGCTGGCCGCGATGCGGCGCGGCCCCACCTCATCCCCGAACAGCAGGCGCCCCAGCAGCAGCAGGATGAAGGGTTCGACAAAGGTGATCGCCAGCGTATCGGCAATGGGCATGACCCGGATGGCGGCGACAAAACAGTAGGTCGACAGGATCAGGAAGATCGCGCGCAACAGGATCAGGCCCGCCATCTTGGGCGGTACCGCCCAGGCCAGCCGCATCATCAGCGCCACGGGCAGCATCAGGGCCCCCTGCACCAGGAACCGCGCCGCCGTGATCTGCCCGACCGGGATGGTCGCGGCGGCAAGTTTCGATGACACGTCCAGCAGCGGGGCCAGCATGCAGAAGGCCAGCATCAGCGCGACGCCGGGAAGAATGCGATCGGTTGTCATGGCGGCTGCCTTTCGGGGGTGCGGGCGGGCACCGTCCGGCCCGGAAAGCGGTTCAGCAGTTGGGCACGTTCACCGCAAGCCCGCCCAGCGAGGTTTCCTTGTATTTCTCGTGCATGTCCCGCCCGGTCTGGCGCATCGTCTCGATACAGACATCAAGGCTGACGAGGTGGATGCCGTCGCCGCGCAGGGCAAGCGATGCGGCAGAAACCGCCTTGATCGCACCCAGGCCGTTGCGTTCGATGCAAGGAACCTGCACCAGGCCGCGCACCGGATCGCAGGTCATGCCAAGGTGATGCTCCAGCGCGATTTCGGCGGCATTCTCGACCTGTTCCGGCGTGCCGCCCAGCACGGCGGCAAGTCCGGCGGCAGCCATGGCGGCGGCACTGCCCACTTCGGCCTGACAGCCGCATTCCGCCCCGCTGATCGAGGCGTTGTGCTTGACCAGCCCGCCGATGGCGGCGGCTGTCAGCATGAACTCTCCGATCCGGGACGGCACCGCCCCCGGCACATGATCCTGCCAATAGCGGATGACGGCAGGCACCACGCCCGCCGCCCCGTTGGTGGGTGCGGTCACCACCTGCCCGCCGGCGGCGTTTTCCTCGTTCACCGCCATGGCGTAAAGGCTGATCCAGTCATTGATCGTATGGGGCGGCGTCATGTTCAGCCCGCGTTCGGCCAGCAGCGCATCATGGATGCCTTTGGCGCGGCGGCGCACCTTCAGCCCGCCGGGCAGGATGCCTTCGCCGGTTATGCCCCGGTCGATGCAGGCATTCATCACCTGCCAGATGCGCGCCATGCCCTGATCAAGATCGGCGGCAGACCGGACCGTCAGCTCATTCGCGCGCTTCATCCCGGCAATCGACTGGCCCGATGATCTGGCCATCGCCAGCATCTCTTCCGCCGTCTCAAACGGAAAGGGCACGTTGGCGCGGGCCTTTGCCTTGCCCTCGGCCGCGTCGGCCAGTTCGGCATCGGTCAAAACGAAGCCGCCCCCGATGGAATAATAGGTCTCTGACAGGAGGACGTCGCCCTGCGCATCCGTGGCGCGCAGGATCATCGCATTGGCATGGCCGGGCAGGGCCGGGCCATAGTCAAACAGAAGGTCCGCCGCGGGATCGAACCGCAGCGGCGGCAGACCCGGCGGGTGGATCACCTTTGTCTCGCGGATCGCCGCCAGCGCGGCTTCGGCCTTTTGTGCGTCATAGGTGGCCGGCTCAAAGCCGGCCAGACCCAGGATCGTGGCCCGATCCGTGGCATGGCCGACCCCGGTGAAGGCAAGCGAGCCGTGGAGCGAGGCGCGCAACCCCGCCGGGTGGAACGGGCTGGCGCGCAGCCTGTCCAGAAAGCGCGCGGCGGCCACCATCGGCCCCATCGTATGCGAAGATGATGGGCCGATCCCCACCTTGAACATGTCGAAGACCGAAAGAAACATGCGCCGGGGCCTTTCGCATCACGGGGTCGGGTTGGTGAAGATCGTCGGCCCCAGCCCTTCGGCTTCGGCCACATGCAGCGCCGCCGGGCGCTGTTCCAGGCCCCTCGCCAGCGCCATCAGCGCCGGAAAGGCCGAAAGATCGATGCGTCCGGGGTGGCCATGTTCGTAAGAGCCGATCCAGCGAAGCAGCATCGCCAGGTAGAAGCCAAGGATCGACGGGGTCTGCGGGCTGCACCAGCGCGGAATGGTCGCTGCCATGCCGTCCAGCAGCGTCAGCTGATCGGCCATGCGGGCTGCTGCGGCCTTCATGAAGGCGGAAACACCTTCGGGGGTGCCGGTGTAACGGCCGGGGTAGAACAGATGCATCAGCGTGGTGTGCAGGTTGGTGCTGGTGAAGAAATACCATGTCAGGAAGGCGGCCCGGTCGGGGTCGGCCGGCAGGGGGGCAAGGGTGTTGTGGCGGTCTGCCAGCCACAAAAGGATCGCCGCCGTCTCAAACATCGGGCCGTCGGGTGTCTCCAGCGCCGGTACCAGCCCAAGCGGATGCAGCGCGCGGTATTCCGGCGTGTCGCGTTCGCCGGTGTCGCGGCTGACGATGTGCAGGGTGAACGGCAGGCCAAGCTCCTGCAGCACCAGATGCACGGCAACCCCGGCACTGTCGGGCATCGTATGCAAAACGTACATGGCAGTCCCCCCCTTTCTGCGCAGTATCAGCCGGCCACAGCCGGGGGTCACGCGAAAAGCGACATGCCGTGGCCTGAAACGCCGCCCTGTGCGGCAAGGCCTACAGGAAGTCGTACAGAAGCTTCACGTTCAGCACCACGATGACGGCGGCGATCGCCACCGCCAGAATCGCAAGCCAGGGCGGCGCGGTCAGCGCGCCCATCTTGCGCCGGTCGGTGGTGAACATAACCAGCGGCACCACCGCAAAGCTGAGCTGCAGCGACAGCACCACCTGGGTCAGGATCAGCAGGCGCGCGGTTTCGCTTTCCCCGTACAGGATCGTCACCCCAGCCGCCGGGATGATGGCGATGCCGCGCGTGATCAGCCGGCGGAGCCAGGGCGCCAGGCGCAGATGCAGAAACCCCTCCATCACCGCCTGCCCCGCAAGGGTGGCCGTGACCGTGGAATTCAGCCCGCAGCACAGCAGCGCAATGGCAAACAGCGTCGGCGCAATGGCATAGCCCAGCAGCGGCCCCAGCAATTGATGCGCATCGCCCAGTTCGGCGACCTCGCGGTTGCCGGTGGCATAGAAACTGGCCGCCGCAAGGATCAGGATTGAGGCATTGACCATCAGCGCGAACATCAGCGCCACGGTGCTGTCGATGGTGGCAAAGCGCAGCGCCTGCCGCTTTTCCGGCAGGGTATCGCCATAGTTGCGCGTCTGGACGATGGCCGAATGCAGATACAGATTGTGCGGCATCACTGTGGCCCCAAGGATGCCCAGCGCCAGATAGAGCATGTCCGGATTGGTCACGATTTCCGTGGTCGGCGCAAAGCCCCGGATCACCGCCCCCCATTCCGGGTCTGCCAAGGCGATCTGAACGGCAAAGCAGACGGCGATCACGCCCAGCAGAACGATGATGAAGGCCTCAAGCCAGCGGAAACCCTTGGTTTGCAGCCACAGGATCAGGAACACATCCAGCGCCGTGATGATGACGCCGATTTCCAGCGGAATGCCGAACAGCAGGTTCAGGCCGATGGCGGTGCCGATAACCTCGGCGATATCGGTGGCGATGATGGCCAGCTCTGCCAGGAACCACAGCGGAATGCTGACCCAGCGCGGATAGGCATCGCGGCAGGCTTGCGCCAGATCACGGCCCGAGGCAATGGCAAGCCGGGCGCACAGCGACTGCAGCACAATGGCCATGATATTGGACATCAGCGCCACAAACAGCAGGGCATAGCCAAAGGTTGACCCGCCGGCCAGGCTGGTGGCCCAGTTGCCGGGGTCCATATAGCCGACCGCAACCATATAGCCCGGCCCGACAAAGGCAAAGAACCTGCGCCAGCCCGATCGCGGAACAGCCACCGACCGGTGCACGTCGGCCAAAGCCGGATCGCCGCGCAGGGTGCGCCAGTTGCCGGCCGGCCCGGCAACGGTGCCGACGTCATTGATGCGGAACTTGTCCTGCACGTTTCGCAATCCTGATAATGATAATTAGTCGCAATATGTGCCGTCCCTGCGCTGTGTCAAGCAGAGGGGCATCGCGGTTTACGCCGGATTAACCATCCCGGACCAGAATATGCCCGCGATGCGTGGCTTGCGCCAAAGGGGGAACAGCGATGGGTCGGACAGCGATGATGGTGCTTTGCCTGTCCTGGGCGGCCGGTGCCGGTCAGGCGCAACAGGTTTCGCCCCCGGACGATGCGCAGATTGTCCGGCTGATCCAGACACTGCCGCAAGCCGTGCAGGACAGCCTGATCGAGGCACCGGAGCGTTTTGTCGAGAACGCCGCGGACGTCATCGGCGGGTACGGCGGCCCCGACGGCATCGATCCTGCGGGCATCGACCTGTTCATCGACGTGACCCGGGCGGCGGCGCGGTCGCGCACCACGGCGCGGCTGATGGAGGCGGATCTGGACAATGACAGTACCATCCGGCGCACCGAGGTGGAGGCATTGGGTCAGGCCCTGTCCGCCTTTCAGCGCGGCCAGCTGCGCCGGCTGTTCGACCGTGCCGATGCGAACCGAGATTCGACGGTGCCTGCGGCAGAACTGCGCGCCGAGGCCGATGTCGGCGCGCGGAAGGTGATCAGCCAGAACCGCGAACTTGCCCTGCGCAGTCTGCCCCTGTTGGATGTCGACCAGGATGGCCTGGTGTCGCTGGCTGAAGTGGCACGCGTTGCCGCCGTCGCCCGTGCAACCGCCGATCAGGTGGCCGGAACCCCGGGCACTCCCCGCAAGGCCGACCTCTGATCTGTCAAGGGTGCCCCGGCCCGGGTGCGATTGCCCCTCGCCGGTTCCTGCAGGATTGCCTATAAGCAGGACAGCAACCTGGGAGACGCGCATGGCCCACGACCTTTCGCCCATCGAAACGGCAAAATTTGTGGCGGCCCGGCATGCGGCGGGGATGGTGGAGTCGGGGATGCGCGTGGGTCTTGGCACCGGATCGACCGCAGACTGGATGCTGCGCTGCCTGGCCGAACGGGTGCACACCGAAGGTTTGCGCGTGATCGGCGTGCCGACATCGCGCCGCACCGCCGACCTTGCCGCAGATCTGGGCATTCCTTTGGCGACGCTGGACGAGGTGAAATGGCTAAATCTGACCATCGACGGGGCCGATGAATTCGACGCAGACCTCAATCTGATCAAGGGCGGTGGGGCAGCGCTTTTGCGGGAAAAGATCGTGGCCACAGCATCGGACCGAATGATCGTGATCGCCGATGCCGCCAAGGAAGTGGCGCAGCTTGGTGCCTTTCCCCTGCCGGTCGAGGTGATTCCCTTTGGCTGGCAGACAACCCGTTACCTGATCGAAGACATGCTGGTCGGCATGGACGTGCTTGGCAATCGCTGTCACCTGCGCCTTGCCGATGACAATCCGCTGCTGACGGACGAATCGAACCACATCATCGACCTTTACCTGAACCGCATCGGAAATGCCCGGCACCTGGCCATGCTTCTGAACCAGATTCCGGGCGTGGTGGAAAACGGTCTGTTCATCGACATCTGCGACACGGTGATCATCGGTCACGCTGACGGCAGGGTAATAGTGCGCGACAGGACCGGGGCCACCCAGGCCGAAGACAGGAGCGACCTGCCTGATTTGTCCAATATCTTCGCCGATACTGGGGACTGATCCGGTGTCCTTTGACTATGACCTGTTCGTCATCGGCGGCGGATCGGGCGGCGTGCGCGCGGCCCGCATCGCCTCGGGCGAATACAAGGCGCGGGTGGCGCTGGCCGAGGAAGACCGCATGGGCGGCACCTGCGTCATCCGGGGATGCGTGCCCAAGAAGATCATGGTCTTCGCCTCGGCCTATCCGGACCAGATCCGCGATGCCGCCCGCTATGGCTGGGACGCCACGGCAGGGGACTTTGACTGGCCAGGGTTCCGCAGCCGGCTGAATGCCGAACTGGACCGGCTAGAGGCGGCCTACCGCGCGATCCTGTCGGGGGCCGGTGTCACCGTTTTCAATGCGCGGGCCACACTGGTTGATCCGCATACGGTCCGTCTGTCTTCAGGAGAGCTGCTGCGCGTAAGACACATCCTGGTGGCCACCGGCAGCCGCCCGTTCGTCCCCGAATTTTCCGGGTCCGAACTTGCGATCACCTCGAACGACGTCTTCGGCATGGCCGACTTTCCAGGGCGCGTTATGGTGGTGGGGGGCGGCTACATCGCCTCGGAGTTTGCCTGTATCCTGCATGGGCTGGGGGCCCGTGTGACGCTGGTCTACCGGGGCACGCAGATCCTGCGCGGCTTCGACGATGAGGCGCGCAATCTGGTGGCGGACGCGATGCAGGACCGCGGCATCAGGATCAGGTGCGGCGTCACGGTGACGCGCCTTGAACGCTGCCCGGGCGGCATTCTGGCAACATCGGCCGATGGCGACACCATTGAGGTTGACGCGGTCCTCTACGCCACCGGTCGCGTGCCCAACACCGAGGGTCTGGGTCTTGCCGCGCTGGGCGTCGGCATCGGCGAACGCGGCCAGATCGTGGTGGATCGCTACAGTCAGACTGCCGTGCCGTCGGTCTTTGCCGTCGGCGACGTGACCGACCGGATCAATCTGACACCGGTTGCAATCCGTGAAGGGCATGCTTTTGCGGATACTGTATTTGGCGGCACGGCACGGACCATGTCATATGATCTTGTGCCGTCGACCGTCTTCACCCGGCCGGAACTTGGTACGGTGGGCCTGACAGAGGATGCGGCGCGCGCGCAGGAACCGATCGAGGTTTACGCCACCTCTTTCCGGCCGATGCAGACGCAGTTTGCAGGGCGAAGCGACCGCGCCTTGATGAAACTCATTGTAAGCCAATCATCCCGCCGGGTGCTGGGCTGCCACATTGTCGGCCCGCAGGCCGGGGAAATGATCCAGCTTGCGGCAGTCGCCATCCGTATGGGGGCCACGAAAGACGATTTCGACCGCACTGTTGCAGTGCATCCCACACTGGCGGAAGAGCTGGTTACGTTGCGCCATCCCACGCGGAAAGCTTGAAATCTCCGGCGGAATGACCAGTTAGCGTTACAGCGAAAACAAGGGGTATGACGGGATGGCTGGTAACGGAGGGCCCTGGGGCGGCGGTGGCGGCCCGGGTGACAACAATCGCGGCAGCGACAATCGCGGCAGCGACAATCGCGGCGGGCGCAAGCCCGGCGGAGAGGGGCCGCAGATTCCCGAGATCGACGACATCGTCAAGAAGGGCCAGGAACAGCTGCGCGTCCTGATCGGCGGGCGCGGTCGTGGCAAGAACGGCGGTGGCGGTGGCGGTGGTGGCGGCGGCCTTGGTGCCGCCCCGCTGTTCACGCGCCAGGGCATTGCCCTGGCTGTTCTGGCCGCTGCAGCGCTTTGGGCCTACATGTCGGTTTACCAGGTCCGCCTGGAAGAACGGTCGGTCGAGCTGTTCCTGGGCAAGTTCTCGGCCGTGGGCGAGCCGGGCCTGAACATTGCGCCCTGGCCCATTGTCACGGCGGAAATCGTTCAGGTCACCGGCGAACGGCAGACAGATGTCGGCACCGGCCAGGACGGTCAGTTGGATACGGGTCTGATGCTGACGCGCGACCAGAACATCGTGGACATCGAATTCCAGGTGGTCTGGAACGTCACCGATCCGGCGAAGTACCTGTTCAACCTTGCCGACCCCACCGACACCATCAAGGCCGTGTCGGAAAGCGCCATGCGCGACATCATCGCCCGGTCCGAACTTTCGCCCATCCTCAACCGGGACCGGGGCGTCATCGCATCGGATCTGCGGGCGGCGGTGCAGGGCACGCTTGACAGCTACAATGCCGGGATCAACGTGGTGCGGGTGAACTTCAACAGGGCCGATCCGCCCCGCGAAGTCATCGACAGCTTCCGCGAAGTGCAGGCTGCCCAGCAGGAACGCGACCGGCTTGAGAAAGAGGCGGACGCCTATGCCAACCGGGTGACGGCAGGCGCGCGCGGCGAATCCGCACGTCTGATGGAGGAAGCCGAAGCCTACCGCGCCCAGGTCGTGAACAACGCCCAGGGCGAGGCAAGCCGGTTTCTTTCGGTCTACGAGGAATATGTGAAGGCGCCCGACGTGACGCGGCGGCGCATGTATCTGGAAACAATGGAACGGGTCTTCGGCGACATGAACAAGGTCATCCTCGATGGCGTGGGCGGGGAACAGGCCGGGCAGGGCGTGGTGCCCTTCCTGCCGCTGAACGAACTGGGACGGATGCAGCAGGGTGCTGCCGCAGCTTCGACCAGCGGCACCGGGGGGACCAACTGATGGACCGCACATCCTTTATCCTGCCCGCGATCGCCGCCGTGGTGCTGCTGGCCCTGTCTTGCGTTTTTATCGTGGATGAACGCGAAAAGGCGCTGGTGCTGCAATTTGGTCAAGTCACGGCTGTCAAGGAAGATCCGGGTCTTGGTTTCAAATTCTCGGTGTTCCAGCAGGTCGTGCGCTACGACGGCCGGATCCTTGGCTTGCCGACGCAGCCGCTGGAAGTGACACCGCTGGACGACCGCCGACTTGTGGTTGATGCCTTCGCGCGCTGGCAGATCGTCAACGTTGTCGAATTCCGCGAGGCGGTCGGGGCCGAAGGCGTGCGCGCCGCGCAGACGCGGCTGGAGGGGATCGTCAATAACGCGATCAGCAATGTGCTGGGATCGGTGCCGTCCCAGGCGGTGCTGTCCGAAGACCGGACCGGGCTGATGAACCAGATCCGCGATCTGTCGCGGCGCGAGGCGGCTTCGCTGGGTGTTGACGTGATCGACGTGCGCCTGACCCGCACCGATCTGCCCGAACAGAACCTGGCCGCCACCTATGCCCGGATGCGGGCGGAACGTGAACGCGAGGCGACCGACGAGATCGCCCGCGGAAACGAGGCGGCAAGCCGGGTCCGGGCCAGTGCCGACCGGACCGTGGTCGAGCTGACATCGGATGCGCGCCGACAGGCCGAAGTCATCCGGGGCGAGGCGGATGCAGAGCGGAACCGGATTTACGCACAGGCCTTTGGACGGGACCCCGAATTCTTCGCCTTTTCCCGCTCCATGACCTCCTACGAGCGGGCGCTGAAGGGGACGAATTCATCCATCGTGGTCAAGCCGGACACAGCCTTCTTCGAGTACTTCCGCAGCTATGGCGCACCCAGCGCCGCGATTGCCCCTGCCGGGGTGCCCGTCGCCCCGGCGGGGGATACTGTGGGTGACGGCACTGCCCTGCCCGTTGCGCCGGACGCGGGCGGGTCCGCGCCGGCGGTGGCCCCTGCCGCGACCGAGTGACGGGCTTTGTCGCCCTGGCCCTTGGGCTGGTGCTTGTGGTGGAGGGGCTGGCGCTTGCGCTGGCCCCTTCGCGCGCGGAAGACCTGCTGGCGCAGTTTGTACGGATGCCGCATGAAAGGCGACGCCAGCCGGGCTTGGCCGCAGTGGCGATCGGCGTCAGCCCGATCTGGCTTGCGCGCCGTCTTGGGGCCTGACGGAACGTCACGGTACAGTCACATCCAATTGAGCCATTGCGACCGGGATTGCATTGCGGTGCGGCGATCTTAGCTGTGTAACACAGCCATTCCCGGCACCTCTGCCGGACCTGTTCAACATCTGAAAAGGAGTTCGGAGTGCAGTCCAACGCCCTGTCTATCGCCCGGCCGAATGCCGCGCAGCGCTTTGCCGCCGCCGCCGTTCTGGGTCTGGCCCTGGCGGTCACCCCGGCAATCGAGGCGGCAGCGCTGGGCGCGCCCGACACGTTTGCCGATCTTGCAACGCAGATCAGCCCTTCGGTGGTGAACATCACCACCTCTTCCGTCGTTTCCGCATCCATCGAAGACGGGCCCATGGTGCCGCCCGGATCGCCGTTCGAAGAATTCTTCCGGGATTTCCAGAACCGCAACGGCCAGGGCGACAATGGGCAACCGCGCCGGAGCGAGGCCCTGGGGTCTGGCTTCGTGATTTCCGAGGACGGCTACATCGTGACGAACAACCACGTCATCGAAGGGGCCGACGAGATCAAGGTCGAGTTCTATTCGGGCGAAACCCTGGATGCCAAACTGGTCGGCACCGACCCCAAAACCGATATCGCCCTGCTGAAGGTTGAAAGTGACGAACCGCTGCCCTTCGTGCAGTTCGGCGACAGTGACCTGATGCGGGTGGGCGACTGGGTGATGGCCATGGGCAACCCGCTTGGCCAGGGCTTCTCGGTGTCGGCCGGCATTGTTTCGGCCCGCAACCGCGCGCTCAGCGGCAGCTATGACGATTTCATCCAGACCGATGCCGCGATCAACCGGGGCAACTCGGGCGGGCCGCTGTTCAACATGGACGGTCAGGTGATCGGCGTGAACACAGCAATCCTTTCGCCCAACGGCGGATCGATCGGCATCGGCTTCTCGATGGCGTCGAATGTCGTGTCGAAGGTCACCGATCAGCTGCGCGAATTCGGGGAAACCCGCCGCGGCTGGCTGGGCGTGCGCATTCAGGATGTGACACCGGATGTCGCCGAAGCCATGGGGCTGGCCGATGCCAAGGGCGCGCTGGTAACGGATGTTCCCGAAGGCCCGGCCAGGGACGCCGGCATGCAGGCGGGCGATGTGATCACCACCTTTGATGGTGTTGACGTGGCCGATACCCGCGAACTGGTCCGCAAGGTTGCCGACACCGAAGTTGGCAAGGCCACCGAGGTGATCGTGCTGCGCAACGGCAAGACCGAAACGCTGACCATCACCCTGGGCCGCCGCGAAGAGGCCGAGGCCGAAGCGATGCCCGCCGCTGCGGCGCCGCCGGCAGAACCGGAAGTGCAGGATCTGCTTGGCCTGACGGTTGCAACGCTGACGCCGGAGGCCGCCGAAAGCATGGGTCTGCCATCCGGGTCCGAAGGCCTTGTCGTGATGGCGGTTGACGCCGCTTCCGAGGCCTATGCCAAGGGTCTGCGTGAAGGCGACCTGATCACCGAAGCCGGCCAGCGCAAGGTCGAAACAACCGGTGATCTGGAAAGCCGCATCACCGAAGCCCGCGAGGCCGGGCGCAAGTCGCTGCTGCTGCTGGTCCGCCGCGATGGTGACCCGCGCTTTGTCGCCCTGTCCGTCGAAAAGTGACGGACAGCCACCGGTCAAGGATCAGGGCGCCTTCGGGCGCCCTTTTCCGTCGGTAAGGGTCGGGATTCAGGGCTGATCCCCGGCGCGGGTGCCATCATGCCTGAAATCGGATCGCAGCAGCCGGTCAAGCATGGGCGAAAGGTCTTCGATCAGCTCTGCCACAACATGGACAACACCCGCGTCGCGCTGCAATCGGCCCGTGACGCGCAACAGCCGCCCCGAAATGACAGCACGGCGAAAGCGTTCATAGGTCTTGGCCCAGACCACCACATTGCAGACACCGGTCTCATCCTCCAGCGTCACAAAGATCACGCCCTTGGCCGTACCGGGCCGTTGCCGCACCAGAACAAGGCCGGCAACCGTCACCCGCGCGCCGGAAGGGGGTTCGTTCAGCCGGGCATGCGGCAGGGCAGCAGGCGGTTGCGGCCAGGGGGGGGACGCGTGTTCATGATGCAGGAAGTCTAGAAGACTGTCCGTCAGGGGCAAGGTCCCCTGTCCCGGCGGGGTCTGGCAAAGTCTGCCGCGATGGCCTATGTCGGCGCAACACGGCAGGCAAGGGGGATGCGGATGGCAAAGATCACCTATGTGGAGTTTGGCGGCAAGGAACATGTGGTCGATGTGCCCAATGGGCTGACCGTCATGGAAGGGGCCCGCGACAATGGAATTCCGGGGATCGAGGCTGACTGTGGCGGCGCCTGCGCCTGTTCAACCTGCCACGTCTATATTGCCCCCGAATGGGTCGGCAAGCTTCCCCCCAAAGAAGCGATGGAAGAAGACATGCTTGATTTCGCCTGGAAGCCGGATACAGTCCGGTCGCGCCTGACCTGCCAGTTGAAGGTGACAGCGGCGCTGGAAGGCCTTGTGGTGCATATGCCCGAAAAGCAGATCTGATCCGCTGCGGGCCTGTGCCGGCGGCGTGGCTTGCGGCGCAGCCCTTGGGCAGGATGCCGGGGCCGCAGGGTCTGGATGCCGCCCTGGCCTGCCGCTGATCTGTCCCGCCTGTTGCGGCGTTCAGTTGGTCTTGCGTCCCGGCACGAAAGGCAGGGGGGCAACCGGCACGCCCTCTTCAATCAGGGCGCGCGCCTCGTCGGCGCGGGCCTCGCCATAGATCGCGCGTTCGGGCGCATCCCCTGCGTGGATGCGCCGCGCCTCGGCGGCAAAGTTCAGGCCGACATAGTCGGAATTGGCCTCGATCTGGCGGCGCAGCGCCGCAAGGGCCGTCTCTACAGCCGTACCGGGCGCATCCAGCGGCCGGTCTGCGGCCGTTGCCGCATCGGACAGGCGGACGGCGGGGGCCATCAGGCCTTTCTCCACCTTGGCGCTGCCGCAGATCGGGCAGGTGACGCGGCCCGCGCCGATCAGTGCCTCATAAGCTGCGGCAGACTGAAACCAGCTGTCGAAGCTATGATCGGCCGAGCATTTTATGGCGTATCTGATCATGATGCCGCGATGTCCGATAACCTGTCTTCCCCAAGACCTATGCCGGCTGCGGTCCGGATTCAACTCGGTGCGGTCTTGACCGCAGCGCTTGCGGCCCTGCCCTGCCCGCCCGGTGGCGGCTGCGGGGCGGAAAATGCCATGAGGATGTCGCATAACCCGGGTTCGGCCACCTTCGCGGCGGCCCTATCGGGTGCGAACCATTTGCGTTGCCGCTGTACCCTTTCCGGATACCGGTCGCGAAGGCGCGTAACCTCAAGCGGATAGACTGTGACAGTGCAGGGAATGGCCTGCCCCGGACCCATGATCTTGTCATAGGTAAACACGCCGATCGGAAGGTCGGCGACAGCGCCCTCAACCCCCGCCTCCTCCCAGGCCTCGCGCGCCGCCGATGCCTGGGGTGTCAGATCGGGGATCAGGTGCCCTTTGGGAATGACCCAGCGCCCGGTATCCCGGCTGGTGACCAGAAGAACCTTCAGATCGCTGCCCTGCCACCGCCAGCACAGCGCCCCGCATTGGATGCCGACCGCGCCCGGGTTTCGGCCAAGCCGCGCCGTGTCTTTCCGTCTTGAAGGGATGGCGACGTCCTCGGATCAAGGTCCTGCATCTGCGGCAGGGGTTATCTGTTGCAAGATCCCGGTTCAACCGGAACCCAGTGGCGACAAGATTGACCTTGCCGCGAAAAAGACTACCCCTACATCCTGTGATGTGATGTCACATCACCCTTATGTGCCGGGGAAGACAGGGATGACCTTCAGACTGATCGCTGCCGTTGCCGCTTTTTCGGCTGCACTTGTCACCGGGCCGCAGGCCGGGGCAGGTTTCCGGTTCAACTCGATCGATGGCGGCATGATCGATCTGGGCAGTTTTTCCGGGCAGCCGGTGCTGGTCGTCAACACGGCGTCGCTTTGCGGGTTTTCCGGGCAGTATGATGATCTGCAGACCCTTCAGGATACCTATGGCGCGCAGGGGCTGGTTGTTCTGGCCGTGCCGTCGAATGACTTCAACCAGGAACTGGCGGATGATGCCGCCGTGAAAGAGTATTGTGCGGCCAACTTCGATCTGACCCTGCCGATGACAGAGATCACATCGGTCACGGGCAGCGCAGCACACCCCTTTTATCTCTGGCTGAAAAAGGAATACGGCTTTGTCCCTGGCTGGAATTTCAACAAGGTGCTGCTGGGGCCTGAGGGAGACGTGGTTGCAACATGGGGTTCCATGACAAATCCGACCTCGGCGGCAATCACCTCGAAGATCGAGCCCCTTCTGAACTGACCTCTGCCGTCGGCCCCTTTCTGGTCGGCTCGGACATCTACCGCGCCTCAAGCTATGGGCACAGGCACCCGCTGTCGATTCCGCGCGTGTCGACGGTGATGGACCTGTCCCATGCCCTGGGATGGCTGCCGGCCTCGCGGTTCCGCCGCAGCCCCCGTGCCAAGCCGGCGGCACTGGCCCTGTGGCACGACCCCGATTATCTCGCCGCCCTTCAGGCGGCAGAACAGCGCGGCGTCGCCACGCCCGAAGACCGGGCGCGCTTTCATCTGGGCACGGTGTCGAACCCGGTCTTCCCCGAGGTTTTCCGCCGTCCGGCAACCTCTGCCGGGGGCGCGATGCTGGCCGCCGAACTGCTGCGCCACGCCGGGGTCATCTATGTGCCTGCCGGTGGCACGCATCATGGCCTGCCCGGTCGCGCGAACGGCTTTTGCTATACCAACGATCCGGTGCTGGCGATGCTGGTGTTGCGGCGGGCAGGGGTCCGGCGCATCGCCTATGTCGATATCGATGCGCATCATTGCGACGGCGTGGAAGCCGCCTTTGCCGAAGACCCCGAAGCGCTGCTGATTTCCGTCCATGAGGAAGGGCGCTGGCCCTTTACGGGGCATCTTTGCGATGACGGCTGTGGCAACTGCTTCAACCTGCCGGTGCCGCGCGGCTTCAACGACACCGAGATGCGCGCGGTGCTTGACCGGCTGATCCTGCCCCGGGTCGCGGCCTTCCGGCCCGGGGCCATCGTGCTGCAATGCGGGGCGGACGCGCTGGAAGAAGACCCCCTGTCGCGCCTGTCGCTGTCCAACAACGCGCACTGGTCCGTCGTGGCCGCGCTTCGCCCGCTCAGCCCGCGCTATCTTGTCCTTGGCGGTGGCGGCTATGACCCCTGGTCGGTGGGGCGCTGCTGGACCGGCGTCTGGGCAACGCTGTGCGGGCAGGAAATTCCGGACAGGCTTCCGGCGGCGGCGCAGGATGTCCTGCAGGCGCTGGCGCCGGGGCGCAGACCACCGGCACCGCATATGATGACAACCCTGCGCGACGTTCCGCGCGAAGGGCCGGTCCGCCCCGAGGTCGCCGACCGGCTGGCGGCACTGGCGCGCCGATGATCCGGGCCTTCGTTGCCGCCGACCTCGACGATGCGACGCGGTCGGCTTTGGCTGTGCAGCAGTTCCTGCTGCCGCTGCCGCGCCGGGAACCGGTAGAGACGTTGCACCTGACGCTGACCTTTCTGGGCGAGGTGCCCGAACGCCAGCTGGAACAGGTGCACGAGGCGCTTTCGGACCTGCGCCTGCCGGCGTTTTCCCTGTCGCTGTCGGGTCTGGACATGTTCGGCGGCGACCGTCCCCGTCTGGTCTTTGCACGGGTGGTCCCGGATGCGCCGCTGCTGCGGCTTCAGCGCAAGGTGGAAGGGGCCGCACGCCGGGCCGGCGTGCAGACCGGCGCGCGCCGCTTTGTCCCGCACATCACGCTGGGCCGCTTTCGCCCCCCGGGGCCAGAGGCGGCGATGCGGCTGGAGCGCGCGGTGGTGGATCAGGGCGGGTTCCGCGCCGGACCCGTGCCGGTGCGCGAGATCATCCTGTTCGAATCGACCCGCCTGCGCGATGCCGTGCGCTACAGCGCGCTGGCGCGCTATCCACTGGTCTGAACACCCGGCGGCGGCCTGCGGTTTGGCCAGTCTGTGGCCCGATGCCACGCCTGACCCAGCCGCAGAAGGTGCCGGTCACTGCCGCGCGGTCCGAAAATCTGCAGGCCGGTGGGCAGCCCCTGCGGGCCGAAACCGGCCGGGGCGGCCAGCGCGGGCAACCCCGCCAGGCTGACCGGCACCACGATCTCCATCCAGCGGTGATAGCTGTCCATGGCGCGCCCGGCGATCTCGGTGGGGTAGCGCGACAGCTTGGGAAAGGGCCAGACCTGGGCCGCAGGCAGCACCAGGGCGTCATAGCGCGCGAAAAGCCCGGCCAGCGCCGTGAACCAGGCCGACCGGATCACGCTGGCCCCCTGCACATCGGCGGCTGACAGGGCCAGTCCCGCCTCGATCTCGGCGATGATTTCAGGCTTAAGCAGGGGCCGCATCGCAGCGTCCCGGTAAAGGTCCCCAAGACCGGCAACACGTGACCACGTGCGCAGGGTGATCCACGCGTCCCACAACAGGTCGGCGGGAAAGGGCGGGCTGACAGGCTCCACCCGGCAGCCCAGATCGGCAAAGGTGCCAAGGGCCGCCTCGCAGGTTTCCAGAATGCCGGGATCGGTGGCATAGGCCCCGCCCCAGTCCCCCAGCCAGCCGATGCGCAGTCCCGCAACATCCGCGTCCAGCGCCGAGGCAAAGGGCTCCCACGGGCGGGCGTGCGGATCGGCGGGCGACGGCACCGCCAGCACTTCCAGCAGCCGGGCCAGGTCCTCGGGGCAGCGCGCCATCGGGCCATCCGTGGCCAGCGGGTGCAGGAATGTGTCACCCAGCGGGTCGGACGGCACCAGACCGACGCTGGGACGAAAGCCGTAGACGTTGCAAAAGGCGGCCGGGTTGCGCAGCGATCCCATCGCGTCGGACCCGTCCGCGACCGGCACCATCCGCGCCGCCAGCGCCGCCGCCGCCCCGCCCGATGATCCGCCCGCGCTGCGCGACGGCGCATAGGGATTGCCCGTCACCCCGTGGACCGGGTTGAAACTGTGCGAGCCAAGGCCGAATTCGGGCACATTGGTCATGCCGATGAAAATCGCCCCCGCCGCGCGCAGCCGGCGCGGCAGCATGTCATCGGCCGTGGGCACCACATCGGCAAACCCCTGAAATCCCGAGGTGCAGCGCAGCCCGGCCACCGCCTGCAGGTCCTTCACGGCAAAGGGCAGGCCGTGCAGCCAGCCCCGGCGCGGCGCATCATCTGCCGCCCGCGCTTCGGCCATCAGCAGATCGGGGTCGCGCAGGGAAACAACCGCGTTGATTTCGGGGTTCAGCGCCGCAATCTGCCCCAGAAACGCCGCCATCACCTCGGACGGGGCCAGATCACGCGCCGCGATGCGCCGGGAAAGCTCGGATGCCGACAGATTGATCACGGACATGCCCACCCCCATTATCTGTTCACAAATATCCCGGGGGGCGCGGGGGGGCTGGCCCCCCGCTTTCGGCTGCGGATGCGGGGGCGCGGCCCCCGGCATCCCAGGCCGACGCTTACTTCTGCAGTTCGGTCCAGATCGCGGTCACGTATTCCGTGGCCTTGGGCGAACAGGTGGGCAGAAAGCGGCCCGCCGCGCGGAACTCTTCGGGCACCACGACCTCGGGTGCGGTCTTCATGTCTTCCGGCATGAAGGGTTCAGACCCGGCGATGCCGTTGGCATAGCGCGCAAAGCTGGAAATCATCGCCGCGTTTTCCGGGATCATGATGAAATCCAGGAACTTGTAGGCCTCATCGACGTTCTGGGCGTCCTTCAGCAGGGCCACCGAATCCATGAACAGCGGATAGCCTTCCCTTGGAAAGCCAAAGACCACATCCGGGTTCGCCAGGCGGATCCGCATTGTGGAGCCGTTCCAGTTCACCGAAGCCGCCCAGTCGTTGTTCGACATCTTCTCGGTTGCGCCATAGTCCATCGACAGCCAGTCGGGCTTGGCGGCCAGCAGCGCGTCGCGGGCTTTCTTCAGCACTTCGGTGTCTTCGGTGCAGGGTTCGCCGCCGACAAACATGATGGCCAGGTTCACGATGTCATTCATTTCGGGAACGACGTTGATCTTGCCCTTCAGCTCGTCCGGCACCTCAAGAAAGACCGCCGATGTGTTCGGGTCGCCCTTGTAGACCGAGGTGTTCACGGCAATCCCGGTCGAACCCCACTGCCAGGGAATGGTGAACTTGCGCCCCTTGTCCCAGGGCACATCCACCCATTCGGGCGCGATGTTGCCGTGGTTGGCAAGCCTGGTCAGGTCAAGCTCCTGGATCAGCCCCTTTTCGACAAAGATCGGCACATAATTGGCCGAAGGCACGACAAGGTCGAAGCCGCTGCCACCGGCCTCGACCTTGGCCAGCGCCGTTTCGTTGCTGTCGTAATCGGTGACGGTTACCTTGATGCCGGTCTCGGCCTCGAACTTCGCCAGCAGTTCGGGGCTGGTGTAGTTGCCCCAGTTGTAAAGGTTCAGAACCCCTTCGGCGCTGGCCAGCGAGGATGTCGCCAGCAGCAGGGCGGTTGCGGTCATCAGTGTCTTCATGGTCAGGCTCCTTGTTGGAAGACGGGTCGGCAGGGCAGGCGGGGTCAGTCCCGCCTTCTGGTCAGAAGGAAGAAGGCGGTCAGCAGAAGAACGGTCAGCACCAGCAGGGCTGTGGAAATGGCGTTGACATCCGGCGTCACCGCGCGGCGGATCTGGCCCAGCATATAGGTGGGCAGCGTATCCTGTCCGCCGGATTTGACGAATTCGGTGATCACGACGTCGTCCAGCGAAATCACAAAGGCCAGCATCGCCCCGGCGATGATGCCCGGCAGCAATATTGGAAGGGTCACCTTGCGGAAGGTCTGCCAGGGCGTGGCATAAAGGTCGGCCGCCGCTGTTTCCAGGCTCAGGTCCATCCCCTCCAGCCGCGCCCGGATCGGCAGATAGGCAAAGGGCACGCAAAAGGCCGAATGGGCCGCAATCAGATAGCCCAGGCCCTGGTAACCGGTTGTCACCTTGATGAAGCCGAAGAAGATCAGCAGCGCCACGGCGGTGACAATTTCCGGCACCATCAGCGGCTGGTTGATGATCACATAGATCAGGGTCTGCCCCTTGAACGCCGCGCGGCGCGTCGTGCCCAGGGCTGCCATGGTTGCGACCGTGGTGGCAATCAGCGCGGCCGAAGTCGCGATGATCAGGGACCGGACCGCAGCTTCCTTCACCGCGTCATTCGCCCAGGCGATCTGATACCAGCGCAACGAAAACCCGCCCCAGATCGCCACCGAATTGGCATCGTTGAAGGAAAAGATGACCAGCGTGAAGATCGGCAGATACAGCACCAGAAAGACCGCGACGGCGATCATGGCAAAGCCCGGAAGGCGGGTGGCGGAAAAGGCGCGCTCAGCCATGCGGGGACCCCCGGTTGGCGGCGCGCACGTAAAACAGCAGGGCAACCGTGACGATGATCAGCAGGGTCATCGACAGGGCCGCCCCCAGCGGCCAGTTCCGGCCGGCACCGAATTGCAGCTCGATGAAATTGCCGATCATCATGTTCTTGCCGCCGCCCAGAACGCGCGGCGTGACATAGGCCCCCAGCGAGGGGACGAAGACAAGGATCGATCCCGCCACGATGCCCGGCTTGACGATGGGCAGGATCACCCGGCGCAACACCTGCCAGCGGCTGGCATAAAGATCATACCCCGCTTCCAGCAGCTTCATGTCAAAGCGGTCGATCGCCGCAAACAGGGGCAAGACCATCAGCGGCAGATAGACATAAGCCATGCCGATCAGCACGGCCGTGTCGGTGTAGATGATGCGCAGCGGCTCGGTGATCAGGCCGGTCCATATCAGCAGCGTGTTGATGATGCCTTCGTTGCGGATCACCTCGTTGATCGCGACGGTGCGGATCAAGAGGTTGGTCCAGAATGGAATGGTGATCAGGAACAGCCACAGCGCCCGCGATTTCGCCGGCCGGGTTGCAATGAACCAGGCGGTGGGAAAGCCCACGGCAAAGGTGATGGCCGTGGTCAGCAGCGAAAGCTTCACCGACCGCCAGAAGATCGTCAAGTTGGCATCGGCCAGGTGCAGCGTGCCGTCGAAAATGTCGCGGGTGAACAGGATGCCGCGCCAGCCGTCCAGCGAGAATTTCCAGACGACATTGCCATAATCGCCCGGCGTCAGAAAGGAATAGACCAGCACGATCAAGAGCGGCCCCGAGGCGGCAAAGCCCAGCAGCAGCAGCGCCGGTGCCGACAGGGCCCATCCTGTCCGGGCGCTGGCGGCGCGCTGGCGGTTCTCGTTCGACGGCATGGTCAATCCCCCAGAACCTGCGCCGCCCCGGGGGCAAATCGCAGCGCCACCGCCTTGCCCTTTTCCAGCCCGGCATCACCGGTGGCCGGGCTTTGCAGCCGGGCAACAACCTCTGTCCCGTCCGAAAGGGCAAGATGGCAATGGGTATCGGTGCCGAAATAGACCCAGTCCGTGATGGTTGCGGGCAGGGCCCCCGGTTCACCCGCCCGCGTCAGCCGCACCTGTTCGGGGCGCACGGCCAGCGTCACCTTGCCTGACCGGCCTTCGGTTCCCGCCGCTTCCACCAGATCACCGCAGGACAGGCGCACGCCGCCGGTTTCGACCGCGCCGGACAGAAAGTTCGACTCTCCGATGAACGAGGCGACGAACCGGTTCACGGGCCTTGTATAGATGTCACGCGGCGTCCCGATCTGCCGGATCCTGCCCGCGCTCATCACTCCGATGCGGTCGCTCATCGTCAGGGCTTCTTCCTGATCATGGGTCACGAAGATGAAGGTGATCCCGGTCTCAAGCTGCAACCGCTTGAGTTCGATCTGCATTTCCTTGCGCAGCTTCAGGTCCAGCGCCGACAGCGGCTCGTCCAGCAGCAGAACCTTGGGCCGGGGTGCCAGCGCGCGGGCCAGCGCGACACGCTGTTGCTGGCCGCCCGACAACTGGCTGGTCTTGCGCTGCGCCATCGGTCCAAGCTGCACCAGCGCCAGCATGTTTGCGGTAACGGCCGCGATTTCGGCTTTGGGGCGACCCTGCATCTCAAGCCCGAAACCGATGTTCTGCGCCACCGTCAGATGCGGGAACAGGGCATAGCTTTGGAACACGGTATTGACGGGGCGGCGGTTTGGCGGATCGCGGGTAATGTCCTTGCCATCCAGCAGGATTTGCCCGGAGGAGGGCGTCTCGAATCCGGCGATCAGACGCAGCAACGTCGTCTTGCCGCAGCCCGAAGGCCCCAGAAGGGTAAAGAATTCGCCTTTGCGGATGTCCACCGACACGTCGTCAAGCGCCCGCACGGCGCTGTCGCCCTGGCCAAAGGCCTTTACAGCGTTGCGGACTTCCACCGCGACGTCTTTGCTCACAAGCCAACCCCCCGCTGCCCTGCCCGGATCGTAAGGGGCAGCGTTTGGCAAATGCAAGCCCCTGTCACGCGCTCAGGCGTGGATCGCGGGGCGCAGCCCGATCCAGGGGCGGGCGGCCTCGATCTCGGCGCAGAGCGCGATCAGTTCTTCATCCGCCCCGAACCGGGTGGCCAGATGCACCCCGACAGGCAGCCCCTCTGCCGTTCTGTGCAGCGGCAGCGACGCGGCCGGCTGGCCCGAGGCGTTGAAGGCCGCGCAGAAGGGCGAATAGGCGAACACCCCGTCCGGGCCGGTGCGGAAGGCGACGTAATCTTCGGTCACATGGGAAAACCGCCCCACTTTCGCGGGCGGCTCGGCCAGGGTCGCCGTCAGCAGGATATCCCGGGGCGGCCCCGTTTCGGGGTCAAAGAAGGCTGCCATTTCCCGGCCGAAGGCGTGGATTTCACCCACTGCCTGCAGATAGCGTTCCCCCGGCAGCGTGGCGGCATGGGCAATGGCCCCGCGCCCGACGCCTTCGACTTCCCCCGCCTCCAGGGCGCGCCCGCGCAGCGCCGAATGAATGCCCAGCGCCGTGCCGCAGGCGACGATGTCGGTCCAGGCGCGCATCATGCGGGCGACGTCCGCCATCGGGCGGGCCGGTTCCACATGGTGCCCCAGATCCGACAGCAGCCGGGCGGCCTGATGGACCGCCGCCCTGCAGTCCGCGTGAATGGGCTCCGCGGTCAGCGTCGTATCGCACAGGGCCACGCGCAGGCGGCGCGGGGGGCGGCTGATGGCATCGGCATGGCCGCGCAGCAATGGCGGCGCGCAATAGGGTGCCCCCGGATCGGCCCCTTCGCAGGCATCCAGCATGATGGCAGTATCGCGCACCGACCGGGTGAGGAACCCGTCGATCGCCATTCCCGCCCAGCCTTCGCCCGCATAGGGGCCGTCCGGCAGGCGGGCACGGGTGGGCTTGAACCCGAACAGACCGCAGGACGAGGCCGGAATGCGCACCGACCCGCCGCCGTCCGAGCCATGCGCAAAGGGCACGATCCCGGCCGCCACCGCCGCCCCGGCCCCGCCGGACGACCCGCCCGAGGTATGGTCCGGGTTCCACGGGTTGCGGGTGGGGCCGCCGTAAACGGCGGCTTCGGTCGCAGGCCCGATGCCGCCTTCGGGCGATGTGGTGCGTCCGAAGGTGACAACGCCCGTGGCCCGCATCCGCTGGAAAATCGCCGAATCGCGCCGGTACCGGGTATTGGCCAACAGGCGCGAGCCGTTGTGCGACGGGAAATCGACCGCCTCGCAACCCAGATCCTTGATCAGGAACGGCACGCCCCGGAACGGCCCGCGCGGCAGACCTTCGGCAATGGCTTTGCGCGCCGCACCTTCCTGGACCAGCACAACGGCGTTCAGGACCGGGTTGATCCGGTCAACCGCCGCCAGGGCCGCATCCAGCAGTTCTTCGGGCGACACATCCCCGCGCGCAATGTTCCGGGCCGTTTCGGTGGCATCCGCGCCGTATCCCTGGGTCATCATCCTCTCCGCCTTTGCGCTGCCATGCTGCGGCGGGCCGGGTGCCCACGCGCCACCGTTCCCGCCCCCTGCGGGTCGGAAACAGGCCTTCTGTCAGGTCCCGCCCCGCAATGTCACCGTCTGGCGCAAGGCGCCCGTCGCCCGGTCAAAGATCAGGATCCGATCGTCGGCGGTCACGACCGCATACCAGTCAGACCCCTGGGTGAAGGCCGTGGCGCGGGTGCCGTCCGGCAGGGTGATGCTGTCGGGCAGGTCAGCCGGCCGCTGCATTGCCTGCGGCATCCGGGTGACAATCACCCAGACGATGGTTATGACCCCGACAATCATCGTCAGCGTCAGGACGATCACGAGGAATTTCAGAAACCGCAGGCCGGGCGGAAGCCCTTCCGGTGCCGGAGCCGAGTTCATGGGCCATCCTTCCAATCCGCCGGGCCGCACCGTTTCCGTGACCATCGGCACGGCCCCCCCCGAACGCCTTGATAAGGCGCTTGCCCGCGACGTGCCAGAGGAGGCGGCGTTGTCGCGCTCTCGGCTGGCGCGGCTGATCGCCGACGGGGCGGTGACGCTGAACGGGGCGGTCGTGACGGACCCCAAGGCGCGGGTGGCGGCAGGCGACGTGCTGGATGTTTTGGTGGCCGGTGCGGAAGACAGCGCGACCATCGCCGAAGACATCCCCCTGACCGTCCTGTGGGAAGATGCCGACCTGATCGTGGTGGACAAGCCCGTGGGCATGGTGGTCCACCCTGCGCCGGGGTCGTATTCGGGTACGCTGGTCAACGCGCTGCTGCACCATTTCGGCGGCAACCTATCGGGCGTGGGCGGCGAAAAGCGCCCCGGCATCGTCCACCGGATCGACAAGGATACCTCGGGCCTTCTGGTCGTCGCCAAGTCGGACCGCGCCCATCACGGGCTGGCCGCGCAGTTCGAAGCGCACAGCGTCAACCGCCGCTACCTGGCCATCGTCCACGGCGTGCCCGACGCCTCTGACCCGCGCCTGCGGGGGATCGGCGGGGTCAGCTTTGAGGCCGGGGGCATCCTGCGCATCGCCACGCAGCTGGCGCGCCACCGCACCGACCGCCAGCGGCAGGCTGTGCGGGCCGAAGGCGGGCGGCATGCGGTGACGCGGGTCCGGGTGGTGCAGGCCTTTGGCACGCCCCCGGCGGCGGCGCTGGTGGAATGCTGGCTGGAGACGGGCCGCACCCATCAGATCCGGGTCCATATGGCGCATGTCGGCCATGCACTGCTGGGGGACCAGACCTATGGCGGGCGGCGGCGGCTGGGGGGCAAGGCCACCGG
Organism: Rhodobacter sp.; assembly: GCA_020250445.1. Taxonomy (GTDB): domain Bacteria; phylum Pseudomonadota; class Alphaproteobacteria; order Rhodobacterales; family Rhodobacteraceae; genus Aliitabrizicola. The sequence goes on along the minus strand of JADCEF010000008.1, from coordinate 60,376 downwards.
GGCCGGGGCCGCCAACGCCTTTCCCCGCCAGGCCCTGCATGCCGCCACACTGGGGTTCAGGCATCCGGTGACCGGCGAGATGCTGGAATTCACCTCGGCCCTGCCGCCAGATATGGCGGATTTGATCGCGCAGCTTCGCATCCCGTGACATTCGCGTGAGCCGGGTGACATCCGCTTTCGCCCGGCGGCGGCGGCGCGTAGCATAAATGAACCGTTCAGTTCAGAATGGTCTTGAACGCCAGACGGCAGGGACATAAATTGCGGGTTCCGCTGCGGCACTGACCGTGGCGGGCCAGGAGGGTCTTACATGAGCACCTATGCCAATCTTCCCGCACCAAGCCCCGAGCAGGGGTTGAACCGCTACATGCAGGAAATCCGCAAGTTTCCTCTGCTGGAACCGGAAGAGGAATACATGCTGGCCAAGCGCTGGGTCGACCATCAGGATACGGCGGCGGCGCACAAGATGGTCACCTCGCACCTGCGTCTGGCGGCCAAGATCGCCATGGGCTATCGCGGTTACGGCCTGCCCCAGGCCGAGGTGATTTCCGAAGCCAACGTGGGCCTGATGCAGGCGGTGAAGCGGTTTGACCCCGAAAAGGGCTTTCGCCTTGCGACCTATGCGATGTGGTGGATCCGCGCCAGCATCCAGGAATACATCCTGCGGTCCTGGAGCCTGGTCAAGCTGGGCACCACCAGCGCGCAAAAAAAGCTGTTCTTCAACCTGCGCAAGGCCAAGGCAAAGCTGGGCGCACTGGAAGAAGGCGACCTGCGCCCCGAAAATGTGGCCCAGATTGCCCGCGACCTGAACGTGACCGAGGATGAGGTGGTGGATATGAACCGCCGCCTGTCGGGTGGCGATGCCTCGCTTAACGCGACGGTGGGGTCGGACGGCGATTCGGTGACCCAGTGGCAGGACTGGCTGGAAGACACCGAAGCCGACCAGGCCGCAGATTACGAGGCGCGCGATGAGCTTGACGCGCGGCGCGAGTTGCTGATGACCGCGATGGAAGCGCTGAATGACCGCGAAAAGGACATTCTGGTGCAGCGCCGCCTGTCAGATCAGCCGGTAACGCTGGAGGAACTGTCGGAAAGCTACGGCGTCAGCCGGGAACGCATCCGCCAGATCGAGGTGCGCGCCTTTGAAAAGCTGCAATCGCGCATGCGCGAACTGGCGCGCGGCAAGGGGATGCTCATTCCCGCCTGACAGCGGCGCATCCCGCAATCCGCCTGTCGCCAGGACCCCGCCCGCCCGGCGGGGTTCTTTTTTGCCCCGCACGGCCCTGTTTTTTGCGTTTCCCCTGCCCCGGCCCTGCGATAGCCTTGCCCCGTCAGAACAACGGGGAAGGACAGGATCATGGTCAAGGTTCTGCGCTGGGGTGTGCTGGGGGCATCGAATTTCGCCTGGGAACAGATGGCCCCGGCCATTCATGCGGCGGAAGGGGCGGAGCTTGCCGCCCTTGCAACCCCGCACCCGGAAAAGGCGCTGCGGTTCCAGGCGTTCTGCCCGTCGCTGCGCGTTCATTCCAGCTATGACGCGCTGCTGGCGGACCCTGCCATTGATGCCGTCTACATTCCCCTGCCCAATACCCTGCATGTCGAATGGACGAAAAAGGCCCTGCTGGCCGGCAAGCATGTGCTGACCGAAAAGCCCATCGCCATGGCGGCGGCAGAGATTGATGATCTGATCGCGTTGCGTGACCGGACCGGCCTGATGGCCGCCGAAGCCTTCATGATCGTGCATCATCCGCAGTTCCTGCGTGCCAGGCAACTGGTGCAGGACGGCGCGATCGGGCGCATCGAACATGTCGATGTCGCCTTCACCTATGACAACCGCAAAGACACGACCAACATCCGCAACCGCCCCGAAACCGGCGGGGGCAGCCTGCCTGATATCGGGGTCTATACCTTTGGCTCGGCCCGTTTCGTCACCGGGGCAGAGCCGGAGCTGGACAGCCTGCAATCGCGCATCCGGTTTGAAAACGGGGTGGATGTCTATGCCCAGGTCACCGGCCGGTTCGACGGGCCTGCGGGGCCGTTCACCTATTCCTCGATCACCTCGATGCGGCTGTTCCCCCGGCAGGAGATTGTGTTTCAGGGCGAAACCGGTCTGATCCGCCTGACCGCCCCCTATAACGCCAATGTCTTTGGCGAGGCGCGGGTGGAACTGCACCGGCCCGGTCTGTCGGTCACGGTGGAAAGGTTCCCCGATGCCCGCCACTACAAGCTTCAGGTCGAAGCCTTCTGCCGCAGCGCCCTGACCGGTGCCCCCTATGCCTGGCCGCTGGAACAGGCCAGGGCCAGCCAGGCCATGATCGACCGGGTCTTTGCGGTGGCGCAGCCGATCTGATCGCGCCCTTTTGAAAGAATCCTTGCGCGGGATGCGCCGGGGGATTCTCTCAAATTCGTGACCGCGCCGGAGGCCAGCCTGCGCGGTCAGACGGATGACCCCGATGCATTCCGGCGCAACGATCCCCAATCGCTTGCAAATTTTGCAAAACGCCCGCAGGAACTGTCAGGCTTGATTGACAGAGATTGTTTGCTAAGGTGATCGGGGGGAGCACGAAAGGAAGCCACCGGGAAACGGCGTTCGCTCGCAGGCAGGCAGCACACCTGGGGCGGAATCCTTTGCGCAACGCCTCCCCCTGAAAGCAGGATGACATGCCTCGCAAGCCCCAAGGTGATGGCGGCCTAGACAGGGAAGCTTTCGACAAGGCGCGTGGCCTTTTCACGAAGCGCGCCGGTTTCATGCCCGATACGGCAGTGCACGCCCTGGCGGCAGAGGTGATCACCCGGCTGGAACGCAGGGGCAGCGCGGCGGTCGAACGGCTGCCTCCCGATGCTGACATTGAGGCGCTGTGTGATGCGCTTGTTTCCCCCCGGGAAGAGGCGGCGGCAGACCTGGTGCTGGACGCGCGCCTTGGCGGCATGTCGATTGACATGGTCTATCTTGGTTATCTGGCCGCGTCGGCGCGCAGGCTGGGCGAACGCTGGGACGAAGACCGCACGACATCGGCCCAGATGACCGTCGCAGCGGGCCGGATTTATGCCATCATGCGCGGCCTGCGGCAGGCCTTCGCCTCGGATCAATACCCCAACGCCGGCGCGGCGCGCGCGATGTTCGCCGCCACTCCGGGCGAAACCCATACGCTGGGCGTGACAATGGCTGCAGATTTCTTCCGGCGGCGTGGCTGGCAGATCGATCTGTGCACGGGCCTTGCGCATCACGAACTGCTTTCTGCAGCCGAAGGGGTTGCCTATCCGATCATCGGCGTCTCTGCGGGCAGCGAACGGATGGTGTTTCCGCTGGCGCGCCTGATCGTGGCGCTTCGCATCACCAGCCCCGCCGCATGGATCATGGTCAGCGGCAAGATCATCGACCTGGTGCCGGACATCCTGACACTGGTCGATGCCGACGGGGTGGCAGGGGATGCAGAAGCGGCGCTGTCCCAGATGGTGAACCATCTTGAGACTGCCCGGGCCCCGGGGCGGATGACGAACTGAACGGGGCCGGGCCACCCCATGCGGGGTGGCCCGGCTGTGGCGTGCTCAGTCTTCCATCGCTTCAAGTTCGTCGATGAAACCGGCGATCATGCTCAGGCCCCTGTCCCAGAATTCCGGGTCGCTCGCGTCCAGCCCGAACGGTGCCAGAAGGTCCTTGTGGTGCTTTGATCCGCCGGCCTTCAGCATGTCGAAATACATCTCTTCAAAACCGGGCTTGCCATCGGCATAGACGGCATAAAGTGCGTTCACCAGCCCGTCGCCAAAGGCATAGGCATAGACGTAGAAGGGTGAATGCACGAAATGCGGGATATAGGCCCAGAAGGTTTCGTAGCCGTCCATGAATTCGAAGGCATCGCCCAGGCTTTCGGCCTGCACGCTCATCCACAGCGCGTTGATGTCATCGGGGGTCAGCTCGCCCTCGCGGCGGGCGGCATGCAGCTTGCATTCGAAATCATAGAACGCAATCTGCCGGACCACGGTGTTGATCATGTCCTCGACCTTGCCGGCCAGCAGGGTCTTGCGTTCGGCAGGGGTCCCGGCAGCATCCAGCAGCTTGCGGAAGGTCAGCATTTCCCCAAAGACGCTGGCAGTTTCCGCAAGCGTCAGGGGGGTGAAGGACAGAAGTTCGCCCTGGCCCGCCGCCAGCACCTGATGCACGCCGTGACCCAGCTCATGCGCCAGCGTCATCACATCGCGCGGCTTGCCCAGGTAGTTGAGCATCACATAGGGATGCACCGTCGTGACCGTCGGGTGGGCGAAGGCACCGGGGGCCTTGCCGGGTTTGACGCCCGCGTCGATCCAGCCCCTGGTGAAAAAGGGCTGCGCCAGTTCGGCCATCCGGGGCGAGAAGGCACCATAGGCCGCCAGCACCGTGTCGGTCGCCTCGGCCCAGTCCACGGTCCTTGGCACCTCGATGGGCAGCGGTGCATTGCGGTCCCACACCTGCAGCCTGTCCAGCCCCAACCATTTTGCCTTCAAGCGGTAGTAGCGGTGCGACAGCCTGGGGTAGGCGGCGACCACGGCATTGCGCAAGGCCTCGACCACCTCCGGCTCGACATGGTTCGACAGGTGCCGCCCCGTCTGCGGGGTCGGCATCTTGCGCCAGCGGTCGGAAATCTCCTTTTCCTTGGCCAAAGTGTTGTGTACCCGGGCGAAAAGCTTGATGTTCCTGTCAAAGACGGCGGCCAGCGCCCGCGCCGCCGCCTCGCGTCTGCTGCGATCGGCATCGGTCAGCAGGTTCAGCGTGGCTTCCAGGTTGAGCGGCTCCGCCTCGGCCGCGACATCGAACATCAGTCCGGCCATCGTTTCGTCAAACAGCCGGTTCCAGGCCGCAGCACCCACCGTTGACTGATCGTGCAGGAATTTCTCCAGCTCGTCCGACAGCTGATAGGGCCGCATCGCCCGCAGCCGGTCGAACACCGGCTTGTAGCGTGCCAGATCGGCATTCCCGGCCATCAGGTGCGCAAGCCGGTCTTCGTCCAGGCGGTTGACCTCGAGGCTGAAGAACACCAGCGCGGTGGTGTGGTCTGTCACCTTGTCCTGCGTATCGGCCATGAACTTGGCGCGGTCGCTATCCGTGGTGTTCTGGTAATAGCGCAGCCCGGCAAAGGACATCAGCCGGCCAGCGACGATGTCGATCGCCTCATAGGCCTTCACGCAGTCCAGCATCGCGGCGGCATCCAGCGTTGCCAGCTTGCCTTCGTAGCGGGCGGCAAAACCGGTGCAGGCCGTGCCCAGCCAGGCCATGTCGCGCGAAACCTCGGGCGCGTCGGGTGCCGGGTACAGATCCGAAAGGTCCCAGTCCGGCAGGTTGCCCAGACCGCCCGAGGCGGCATTGGCATCAAAGACAGGGCGGGAAAGGGGCAGCGTCATGGGAAACCTCTTGCTGTGGTGCATCCGATGTAGGTCTCGGGCAGGGGCAAGCGCAAGCCATCCCGCCCCATTCCATGACCTGTTCTCAGATTTCTTCCGGGGGGGCGGGGGTGCAAAACCCCCGCTGCCCGGCCAGCAGCACGCGCAGCGTCTGGATCGTGTCAATCTCGGCCACTGTCTTGTCCTGGCGCCAGCGCAGCATGCGCGGAAAGCGCAAGGCAATGCCGGATCTGTGCCGGGGACTGGCCTGAATGCCTTCAAAGGCGATCTCGAACACCAGTTCCGGCACCACCCGGCGCACCGGGCCGAACCGTTCCAGCGTGTGCCTGCGCACCCAGTCGGTGATCCTGCGGAATTCGTCATCGGTCAGGCCGGAATAGGCCTTGGCAAAGGGGACCAGATCGTCGCCGTCCCGCACCGCGAAGGTGAAATCGGTATAAAGCGTTGCGCGCCTGCCATGTCCGGCCTGGGCATAGATCATCACGGCATCGACGGTGAAGGGATCGAGCTTCCATTTCCACCAGTCGCCCCGCTTGCGCCCGACATGATAGGCCGAGGACAGCCGCTTGAGCATCAGCCCCTCTGCCGCTGCCCCCCGCGCCATGGCGCGCAGACTTGCCAGCGCCGCCCAGCCGGTGACCGGCAGGGCTGGCGACAGGCCCAGCAGCCCCCCGGCGGGCAAGGCACCCACAAGCTGTTCCAGCCGGGCACGGCGCAGGCCAAGCGGCGCGCTGCGCAGGTCCTGCCCGCCTTCTTCCAGCAGATCATAGGCCAAAAGCCGCGCCGGGGCTTCGGCCAGCAGCCTTTTCGGGACCGATTTGCGTCCGATCCGCTTTTGCAGGTCTGCAAAGGGCAGCGGGGTGTCGCCGCCCCAGGCCACGACCTCGCCGTCGATCACCGTGCCGGGCGGCAGAAGATTTGCCAGCAGCGCAAATTCCGGAAAGCGGTCCGTGATCAGATCCTCGCCGCGCGACCACAGGGCAAAGGCACCGGGGCGATGGATGAGCTGGCCGCGGATTCCGTCCCATTTCCATTCCGCCAGCCAGTCTGCCGGGTCGCCAAGCGCTTCGGGCGGGTCTTCCAAAGGCGATGCCAGCGCAAAGGGATACGGCCGCCTGCCCGCCGCCGCCGGATCGTCCGACCCGATCAGCGTGGCGTAACTTGTGCCTGCCGGTGTCCAGTCGCCCATCAGGCGATGCGCCAGGGTGGCCTCTTCCAGGCCCGTGGCCTGTGCCAGGGCCCGCGTCATCAGCCCCTGGCTGACCCCCATGCGGAAGCCGCCGGTGATCAGCTTGTTGAACAGGAACCGCTCGTCCGGCCCCAGGCTGTCCCAGGCCGCAAGGATCGCGGCCTGCCGCTGCGGGGCCGGGCGGCCGACCAGCGCGACCAGCGCGCGCATATGGCCGCCCAGCGTCTCGGCGCTGTCGCGCGTCGGCGGCGGCAGGACCAGCGCGATGGTTTCAGCCAGATCGCCGGTCACCGAATAGGCCTCTTCAAACAGCCAATGCGGCAAATCCGCCGCCCCTGCCGCCCATTCCCGCAGTTCGGTGGCGGTAACGGCGCGTTTCGGCCGGCGGCCCGACAGCAGGGCGATGGTCCATAGACGATCCTCTTCCGGGGCGTCCCGAAAATAGGCGGCAAGGGCTGCGGTCTTGGCCGTGGTCTTCGTGGTGCCGTCGAGGGCCGCGAAGAGGCGGGCAAAGCGGTTCATGACCGGCCCCGGCGGGGTTCTGTCTGCCCCCCCGGCCCGGCCACGGGCCGGGCGCTTTTCGCCCGGACGCGCCAGGTGGGGGATTCCGACCGCTCGTCCCCCCCGGGGATATTCCCGAACAGGTCATGGTCAGGGTGTTTCATTCGGGCGCATCCCCTTCGGTTTCGGGCTGTGCGCTGTCAATGCCGTCACCTTGGTATTCGGTCTGCACGATGCCCGCGTCATAGCCCTGGCTTTCCAGCCAGCGGCGGAAGACGGCAGTGTAGCCATGGGTGACAAAGACCCGCTCGGCCCCTGTTTCACGGATCGCGGCGTTCAGCCCGGGCCAGTCGGCATGATCCGACAGCACGAACCCGGTTTCGGCCCCCCGCCTGCGGCGCACCCCGCGCAGGCGCATCCAGCCCGAGGCGAAGGCGGCAGCGGCGGTGGGGCCGAACCGGGCCGCCCAGGGCGTGGCCTGTGCCGAAGGCGGGGCGATCACGATGGCGCGCGGATGTGACTTTGCGCTGACCCCGGCTGTCACGGCGACGGTTGCGGGCAAGACGTAGCCCTGGCTCCGCAGGATTTCGGTCGTGGTTTCGACTGCCCCATGGGTCAGGATCGGGCCGATCCCGGTGTCCAGACCCGACAGGATGCGCTGCGCCTTGCCCAGGGCATAGGCACCCAGGATCGAGATGCGCCCTTCGGCGGCGTTGGCGGCCCACCAGCGGTTGATCCGCGCCAGGACCTCCTCCTGCGGTTCCCAGCGGAATACCGGCAGGCCAAAGGTGCATTCGCTGATGAACGTGTGGCAGGCCACCGGCTCAAAGGGTTCGCAAAGCCCGTCGGCGCAGACCTTGTAATCCCCCGAGGCCACCCAGACCTCGCCGTCCTGTTCCACCCGGATCTGTGCCGACCCCGGAACATGCCCCGCCGGATGGAACGAAACGGTGACCCCGCCGATCCGGCGGGTCTCGCCATAGGCGATCGTCTCCAGCCGGACCGGCCCAAGGCGGTGGCGGATCACCGGCGCGGCCTGGCGGGTGCACAGATAGCGGCCATGTCCGGGGCGGGCATGGTCGGAATGCCCGTGTGTGATCAGGGCGCGGTCCACCGGGCGCCAGGGATCAATGTGGAAACCGCCGGCGGGGCAGAAGATGCCCCGGTCGGTAAAGGTCAGGACGGGTGCACGCGCCATGCAGCCAAGCTAGCGCGCCGGCGGGCCAAGGTCACGGGACCGATGCGCCCAAATATCGGGCACAGGCCCATCGTCCCTGCCCGGAAACAGACGGCAGGGCTTCCCCCGGGTGAAGCCCGCTGTTTAAGTGCCCTCAGGCCGCGTGACGGGGAGCCCCTTGTTGTGATCAGCAGTTTCAACGAGATGTATCACAACGGCACCGTGCGCCCCCCCTATGCCCGGCTGGAAGACTGGACAAAGGCGATGCCGGCCGAATTGCGGCAGATGAAGCAGGCCGAGGCCGAAGCGCTGTTCCGGCGCATCGGCATCACCTTTGCCGTTTACGGCGAGGGCGGCGATCCGGACCGGCTGATCCCCTTCGACATGTTCCCCCGTGTCTTCACCGGGGCCGAATGGGCCCGGCTGGAACGCGGGATCAAGCAGCGTGCCCGCGCGCTGAACGCCTTTCTGGTCGATGTCTACGGGCGCGGAGAGATTGTGCGGGCAGGCCGCATTCCCGCGCACCTTGTCTACCGGAACGAAGCCTATGAAAAGGCCGTGGCGGGCTTTGTCCCGCCGAAGGGGGTCTACAGCCATATCGTGGGCGTGGACCTGGTGCGCACCGGCCCGGATGACTTCTTTGTGCTGGAAGACAACTGCCGCACGCCCAGCGGGGTCAGCTACATGCTGGAAAACCGGGAAATCATGATGCGCATGTTCCCCGGCCTGTTCCGCGAAAACCGGATCGAACCGGTGGACAGCTATCCGCAGCTGCTGCGCCGCACCCTGGCCAGCGTGGCACCGGTGAAATGCGACACCGAGCCGACGGTCGTCATCCTGACGCCGGGCCATTTCAACAGCGCCTATTACGAGCATTCCTTTCTGGCCGATCTTATGGGCGTGGAACTGGTCGAAGGGCAGGACCTGTTTGTCGAAGGTGAATTCGTCTGGATGCGCACCACCGAAGGTCCGCGCAGGGTCGATGTGATCTACCGGCGGATCGACGATGCCTTCATCGACCCGCTGTGTTTCCGCCCCGATTCCATGCTTGGCATTCCGGGGCTGATGGATGTCTACCGTTCGGGCGGGGTCAGCATCTGTTCGGCACCGGGGGCCGGCGTGGCGGATGACAAGGCGGTTTACACCCATGTCCCCGACATGATCCGCTTCTACCTGGGCGAAGAGCCGATCCTGCAGAATGTGCCGACCTGGCAATGCGGCAAGGCGGATGACTGCGCCTATGTGCTGGAAAACCTGGGTGAACTGGTGGTGAAAGAGGTGCATGGCTCGGGCGGTTACGGCATGCTCATTGGCCCCGGGTCCACCGCCGAACAGATTGCGGGCTTTGCCGCGCGCATCAGGGCCGACCCCGGCAACTACATCGCCCAGCCCACGCTGGCCCTGTCCACCGTGCCGACCTTTGTCGAAGACGGCGTGGCGCCGCGCCATGTCGACCTGCGCCCCTATTGTCTGGTGGGCGAACGGATCGAACTGGTGCCGGGCGGGCTGACGCGCGTGGCACTGAAGGATGGCAGCCTGGTGGTGAACTCGTCGCAGGGCGGCGGGGTCAAGGACACCTGGGTGCTGGCAGAGTGACGCCATGCTGAGCAGGACCGCCGACAATCTGTACTGGATCGCCCGCTATGCCGAACGCGCCGAAACCATGGCGCGCCTGCTGGAAGTGGGATCGCGCATCGCGCTGCTGCCGTCTTCGGGCACCGGATACCGCAGCGAATGGGAGTCCCTGCTGCAGGCCAGCGGCACCGCCAGCGGGTTTGCGCGCAAATACGGCGATCCGGTGCAGCGCAACATCGAAAGCTACCTGTTCTTCGACCGCGACAACCCGTCTTCGGTCGCCTCCTGCCTGTTGCGCGCCCGGGAAAACGCGCGGATCGTGCGCACCGCCCTGACAACGCAGGTCTGGGATGCCATCAACACCGCCTTTCAGGAATTGCGCAGCCTTGAACGCCGCCCGCGCAGCGAGCTGGAGCTGACGCAGCTGACCGACTGGACCATGCGCCATACCGCGATGCTGCGCGGGGCGATCGACGCCACGCTTCTGCGCAACGACGGCTGGGATTTCCTGAATCTGGGCTATTGCCTGGAACGGGCCGACAACACGGCGCGGCTGATGGATGTGAAATACTATGTCCTGCTGCCGGGCGTCGACTATGTCGGATCGGGGCTGGACAGTTACCAGTGGACAACGCTGTTGCGCGCCATGTCGGCGCACCGCGCCTTTCATTGGGCCTATGGCGGCGAGGTGACGGCGCGCAAGATCGCCCATTTCCTGATCCTCAATCCGCAATGCCCCCGGTCGCTGATTGCCTGTGTTGACGGGCTGAACACCCATCTTGACCGGCTGGCACGCGGCTATGGGCGCAGCACAAGGGCGCAGACCAAGGCCCGTGCGGTTCTGGCAGAACTGACGGACGGCACCGTTGACGGCGTCTTTGACGAAGGCATGCACGAGTTTCTGACGCGGTTCATCGGCGAAATCGCCGCAGTCGCGGCCCTGGTGCATGACGGCTATCTCAGCGGGGACGTGCGATGATCCTGACGGTCGATCATGTGACAAGCTACCGCTATGCCCAGCCGGTGCGGGGCGTGGTGCAAAGCCACCGCCTGACGCCGTCGGTCTTTGACGGACAGACGGCGCTTGATTGGTCGGTCAGTGTCAGTGACGGGCTGAAGGGGGGCGGCTTTCGCGACGGGGCGGGCGACTGGGTGCAAGGCTGGTCGGTGCCGGGGCCGGTGAGCGGGATCACCGTCACCGTCCGCGGCACGGTCAGGACGCAGGATCTGGCCGGCCTGCTCAGGGGCCACAGGGAAGCCATCCCGCGTGAGGCCTATCTCAACGATACTGCGCCGACCCGCGTTGATGCGGCCCTGGCCGAACTGGCCCGCAGCACCGACGGCGCGTCAGACCCGCTGGATGCCGCACACCGCCTTTCGACCGCCGTGGCCGGGGCCATTGCCTACAAACCCGGGGCGACCCGGGCCCATACGACGGCGGCCGAAGCGCTGGCGCTGGGCGAAGGCGTCTGCCAGGACCATGCCCATGCCCTGATCGCCGTAGCGCGCCACGCCGCCCTGCCCGCACGCTATGTGTCGGGCTACCTGATGTCGGGCGGCGACGGCAGCCTGGGCGAGGCAGCCCATGCCTGGGCCGAAATCTGGGTGCAGGGGCTGGGCTGGATCGGGTTTGATCCGGCCAATACCTGCTGCCCGGATGACCGCTATATCCGGCTGGGGTCCGGCCTTGATGCACAGGACGCGGCGCCGATCCGGGGAACCGCCCGCGGTCCGGCCGCCGAAGTTCTGGACGTTGCCGTTGCGGTCCAGGCCGTGCAGCAATAGGGTTTGCCCCAAAGCCAGGGGATGGAACCGTGACCTATTGCGTCGGACTGCTGCTGAACCAGGGGATGGTCCTGCTGTCGGACACGCGCACGAATGCGGGGCTCGACAATATCGCGACCTACCGCAAGATGTTCGTCTTTGAGGATCCGGGCGAAAGGGTGATCGTCATCCTGACCGCAGGAAGCCTTTCGGTGACGCAGACCACCCTGGCACGGCTGCGCGAGGCCATCGAAGACCCGGATGCGACCGAAGCCACTTCTGTCATGAAGGCCCCGACGATGCTGAAGGTGGCCGAAACGGTGGGCAACACCCTGTCGGCGGTGCGCCGCGACATCGAAGAAAAGCTGGCACCGATGAACCAGGGTGCCCTGGCCACGATGATCGTGGCCGGCCAGCGGCGCAACGGGGCGATGCGCATGTTCCTGATCTATCCCGAAGGCAACTTCATCGAAGCCACCGAAGACACCCCCTTCCTTCAGATCGGCGAACACAAGTACGGCAAGCCCATTCTCGACCGCGTCGTCAAGCCTTCGACCAGTCTGGCGGACGCGCAGAAGGCCGTGCTTCTGTCGATGGATTCGACGCTGCGCTCCAACCTGTCCGTCGGCATGCCTCTGGACCTGCTGACGGTGGAAAAGGATCAGTGCCGTGTCGCCATGCGCTGCCGGATCGAAGCGGGCGATCCGCAGTTCAAGGCGATGAGCGAGGCCTGGTCAACGGCCCTGCGCGACGGGTTCACGCGGATTCCCCTCTGATGCCGCAGGCGATCGTGACAGGGCCGGTGCATGATAATGCGCTTGCCCTGCCGCGCGATGCAGGCCGCACCATCGAAGGCCTGGGGGCCGCGCCTGTCCCGGCACAGGCGCGGCCGGTGCGCAGGCGGGCGGTCCCGCCACAGGCGCTTGCCGGTCTCACGGCAATCTCCGGGCATGGAACCGGGGTGGCCGATATTCCGATTGCCGCCCGCGCGGGCCGCAGGCGCGACGGTGATGAACACGCCGGGGTCCCTGACCGGGCGGGGAAATGCAGTGCGTTTCGGGGTCCGCCCGGAACGGCACCCCTCCATTTTTCAAGGATCGGGAAGATCTTCCTGTCCCGCGGGAAAGGGCCATGCGCTTTCGGCGCGCTGTCAGCGCTGCGCGTCAAACAGGGCTGCAATCCGGTCAAAGGCGCGGGCGCGGATCGCGGGCGTCTCCATCAGCACCTCATGCGCTGCCTTTGGCACAAGCTCCAGCGTGCCGCCGGGCCAGCGGCCCATGCGGCGGCAGATTTCTTTCACGGTGACGATCCTTTCTTCTGACCCCAGGAACACCACGGCGGGCACGGCAGGCGACGGGGCCGCCCGCAACCGGCGGCACTCCAGCAGCGCCTCGTGCAGCCAGTGAAGGGTGGGGCCGCCCAGACCCAGTTCCGGGTGACGCAGGACATGGCTTTTCATCCAGCCGTACATTTCGGCGTCCGTCGTCAGCAGATTGCCGTCGAAGGGTGTCACCACCAGATGGCAGTCCGGGCCGGTCCCCGGCATAAGCGACAGGCCGCGCCCGGCGGCGCGTGCGCCAGTGGCAATTGCCCAGGCCAGCGGGCGCAGCGTGGGCGCGATGTGGATGCCCCACATCGGCCCGGTAAAGGCGGCGGCCTGCACCGGGAAGCCGTCGATCAGGGCGCGCAGGGCAATCGTGCCACCCATCGAATGGGCCAGCAGAAACAGCGGCTGCGGCAGATGCAGGGTATCCAGCGCCACCCTGACAGCGCCAAGATCGCGCTGATAGTCGCTGAACCGGGCGACATGCCCCGCCATCGGCATTGCAGTCAGCCGGTCTGAAAGGCCCTGGCCACGCCAGTCAATCGCCAGGCTGGCGTAACCGCGCCGCGCCAGTTCGGCAGCGGTACGACCGTATTTTTCGACGCTTTCCGTGCGGCCGGTCAGGATCAGCACCGTGCCCTTGCTGCCCTGCGGCCAGACCGCGACCCGCAGGCGCACCCCGTCCCCGGCCGTCAGCCAAAGCGCATGCCCCCCGTCCGGGCCATCGGCAAGATCGGCAAAGAAGGGGGCGGCGGGCATCATGACATCACGACAGCACCGAGCCGAGTTTCATCGCCAGCGCCATCGATCCGTCCACAGCCAGCTTCCCGCTCATGAAGGCGGTCATCGGGTTCATGTTCCCGTCAAGAATGGCCTTGAACACGGCGGCGTCGGCGGTCAGCGTCACGCCCGCCTCTTCATCGGCGGCGCGCACCCCGGTCCGGTCGATGATGATCGCGCCCTCTCCGGCCACCACGAACTTGACGACACCGTCGAACCCGTTCGGCACCTTTTCCTGCAACGCGGCCACGGCGGCCTTGATGACACTGCTCATGCGATCCTCCGATTGTGATTGTGCGGGATATGGACCTTCTCCCGCCGTGCGCTAGAGTGGCGACGTTATGAAAGCGCGAACATGGCTCTGCAATCGGATCGTTGCGGCATTTTTGCTGATCGTGCCGCTTTGCGGCCCGTCGGTGGCGCAGACACCAAAGCTGGACGAGCTGTTCATCGCGCTGTCGACGGCTGATGAAGCCTCGGCACAGCGGATCGAACGGGAAATCGTGGCGGAATGGTCCAAATCCGGCTCTGCAGCAATGGACCTTTTGCTGGAACGCGGCCGCACCGCCCTGCGCGAGGGCGATCCGCAGGCTGCCATCGAACATCTGACCGCCCTGACAGACCATGCGCCTGACTTTGCGGAAGGCTGGAACGCGCTGGCAACCGCCTATTTCCAGGCGGGGGAATACGGCCCCTCGATCACGGATATCGGCAAGACGCTGACCCTCAATCCCCGTCACTTCGGGGCTTTGTCGGGGCTTGGGATGATCCTTGAAGAGCTTGGCGACAACGAAGGTGCCCTTGCCGCCTATAAGGCGGCTCTTGCTATACATCCCCAGCTTCAGGGCGTAAAAGCATCGGTGGAACGGCTTCAGGCCGAAGCGGCCGGGCAGGAACTTTAACGAACAGGCACCAGGCCCATGCGCGCATCAGCGAGGGTCGTCGCGGTCCTTGGCCCGACGAATACGGGCAAGACTCATTATGCCATCGAACGGATGCTGGCGCACCGCACCGGGGTGATCGGCCTGCCGCTGCGTCTGCTTGCGCGTGAGGTCTATGACCGCATCGTCGTGGCGCGCGGGCCGTCTGTGGTGGCGCTGGTCACCGGCGAAGAACGCATCGTCCCCGACCGCACCCAGTACTGGGTCTGCACCGTCGAGGCGATGCCGCTGGAAATCGGGGCGGATTTCGTCGCCATCGACGAGATACAGCTTTGCGCAGACCCCGAGCGGGGCCATGTCTTTACCAACCGCCTGCTGAAGGCGCGCGGGCTGCACGAGACGCTGTTTCTAGGGTCCGAGTCGATGCGCGGCGCGATTGCGGCGCTGGTCCCGAACGCGACCTTCGTCAAACGGGACCGTTTGTCGCACCTCAGCTGGGCAGGTTCAAAAAAGATAAGCCGCATGCCGCCGCGCAGTGCGATCGTCGGCTTTTCGGTTGAGAATGTCTATGCGATCGCCGAACTGATCCGCCGCCAGAAGGGCGGTTGCGCCGTGGTCATGGGGGCGCTTTCGCCGCGCACCCGCAATGCTCAGGTGGCGCTTTATCAGAACGGGGATGTCGACTATCTGGTGGCCACCGATGCCATCGGCATGGGGCTTAATCTGGATATCCGGCACGTCGCCTTTGCCGCGACGGCCAAGTTTGACGGCCGCCGCATGCGCCCGCTGTTCCCCCACGAGATCGGCCAGATCGCCGGCCGGGCGGGGCGGCATACCGACAACGGGTCTTTCGGTGTCACGGGCGAGGCGCGCCCCTTTGACGAAGAGCTGATCGATGCCATCGAAAACCACCGCTTCGCACCGGTCAGGAAACTGCACTGGCGCAACGATGTCCCGGATTTCGGCACGCCCGAGCGGCTGATCGGCAGCCTTGAGGCACCCACTTCGAACGACTGGCTGACGCGGGCGCGTGACAGCGATGATGTGCTGGCGCTGAAAGCCCTGTCCGCGATGCCCGAGATCCGCGACAGGCTGCGCGGCCCCCAGACGGTACGGCTGCTGTGGGATGTCTGCCGCATTCCCGACTTCCGGTCAATTTCCGAAGGCGAACATGCGGGGCTGCTTGCGCGCATCTTCGGCTTTCTTGCCGACAAGGGGCAGGTGCCGACCGACTGGTTTGCCGCAAACATCGCCCGCATCGACAAGACCGACGGCGATATCGACGCCCTTTCGAAACGTCTGGCCTATATCCGCACCTGGACATATGTCGCGCAGCGCAAGGGATGGGTCGCTGATGAAAGCCATTGGCGTGACGGGACCCGCGCGGTAGAAGACCGCTTGTCGGACGCGCTGCACGCCCGCCTGACCCAAAGATTTGTAGACCGGCGCACCAGTGTGCTCTTGCGCCGGTTGAAACAGAAGGAGAGCCTTGTGGCCGAGGTGAACGACAAGGGCGAAGTGGCGGTGGAAGGCGAATTCGCGGGCCGTCTGGAAGGGTTCCGTTTTCGTCAGGATGCGTCGGCCTCGCCCGACGGGGCGCGCACACTGCGTCAGGCGGCCTACGAGGCGCTGAAACCGGAATTCCATCTGCGCGCAGACCGCTTTTACAACGCGCCGGATACCGAGCTTGATTTCACCGAACAGGGCGGCCTGATGTGGGGGTCCTCGGTCGTGGGCAAGCTGATTGCCGGGGCCGAAGCGATGAAGCCGCAGGTCGAAGCCTTTGTCGATGAAGAGGCCGGGTTCGACGTGGCCGACAAGGTTCGTCGCCGCCTGCAGCATTTCATCGACCGCAAGGTGGCCACACAGTTCGAACCGCTTCTGGCGATGGGCCGGGACGATTCCATCCAGGGTCTGGCCCGTGGTCTTGCCTTCCGTCTTGTCGAAGGCATGGGCATCTTGCCGCGCGATGAGGTGGCGGGTGATGTGAAATCGCTTGACCAGGAAATGCGCGCGGTTCTGCGCCGGCATGGCGTGCGCTTTGGCCAGTTCACGATTTTCCTGCCGCCGCTGCTCAAGCCCGCGCCGACGCGGCTGCGCCTGGTGCTGTGGTCGCTGGCGAAGGGGCTGCACGAGTTTCCCGAAAGCCCGCCGCCCGGCCTGGTGACGATCCCTTACCTGACAGAGGTTCCGAAGACTCACTACACGCTGGCGGGCTATCACCCGGCGGGCAGCCGCGCGATCCGGATCGACATGCTGGAACGGCTGGCAGACCTGCTGCGCGCAAAGGACAGCCGCGCAGGGTTTGAGGCGACACCCGAGATGCTGTCGATCACCGGCATGACCCTGGATCAGTTCGCCGATCTGATGGCGGGGCTTGGCTATCGCGGCGACAGGTCGGAACGACCGAAAGTCAGGCCCGAGGCGGCCGCTGCGGTGCCCGCACCCTCGGCTGCTGCGGATGTGCCTGCCGAAGGTGCCGCAGGGGTTGCGCCCGATCCTGCGGGTCCCGATGCAGGTGCCGCACCGCCTGCGGCAGACGCCGGGCCGACGGCCCCGCATGGGGCCGGGGCAGATGTTCCCGCGCCTGATGCTGCGCCGCCCCCCGGTAAGGCAGATGCCGCCCCGGCAACGGCGGTGGAAATGGAAAGCTTCTACACCTTCGTCTGGGCACCGCGCGCGCGCGGCGGCGAAAGCCGTGGCCCCCGGCGCGCGCGCCCGGAAGCGCGCGGACATGGCCCGAAGTCCGCCGCCCCGGCACCGGCGACGGCGCAGGAAGATGCGGCGGCACCGGCCACGGCGGGGGATCGCCCGTCACGCCCAGACCGCCCCCGCAATGACCGTCCCGGGGGCGGCGAGCGGCAGAAGGACGGCCCGCGCGGGCGTGGCGACGGTTTCAAGGGCAAGCCCAGGCCAAAAGGCGGCAAGCCCGCTGACCGGGACGACCGCCCCGACCGCCCCGAACGTTCTGATCGCCCGCGCGACGCCCAGCCCAAGGTGTTCGAGGCGCGCCCCCCGCGCGAGCAGAAGGTTGATCCGGACAGCCCCTTTGCCGTTCTTGCGGCACTCAGGACCCGGATCTGACCGGGGGCGGGTGGCGTGACCGGCCCGCGCGTGACCGTCCGGCTGGACAAATGGCTGTGGCACGCGCGTTTTTTCAGGACACGCAGCCTTGCCACCGCCGAGGTTGCCGCAGGCCATGTCCGCGTGAATGGAACGCGCACGGCAAAGCCCGCCCATGCCGTTGGCGCGGGCGATACGCTGACCTTTCCGCAGGGGGCCGCAATCCGGCTGATCCGCATCCTGCAGACCGCGCCCCGGCGCGGCTCCGCCCCCGAGGCGCAGAAGTTGTACCTTGACCTTGATCTGCCACACGTTGCGGCATCGTCACCGCTTGAATGATGCAGAAACCTGCTCTAGCAAAGCGCGGTGACTGCGAGGGAGCCTGGGCCTGCGATGACTTATGTGGTGACGGACAACTGCATCGCCTGCAAGTATACCGACTGTGTCGAGGTTTGCCCGGTCGACTGCTTTTACGAGGGCGAGAACATGCTCGTCATTCATCCGGATGAATGCATCGACTGTGGCGTGTGCGAACCGGAATGTCCGCCGGACGCCATCCGGCCGGATACGGAGCCGGACACGGAAAGATGGGTTGCGTTCAACCGCAAGTATTCCGAAGCTTGGCCTGTCATCGTGACGCGCAAAGACCCCCTGCCCGGCGCCGATGCGATGGACGGCAAGCCCGGCAAGCTTGAGACACACTTTTCCGAGGCACCCGGGCTGGGCGGCTGACGTCTGTGCAGGCGATTCGCGCGGCAACCGGGCCCGGATGCAAGAAATCCTTAATCCGTGGAACTTTCCTGCGGGATTCCGCTGTTTATGGCGGTCTGGCACCGTTGGAATCCGGGCGAATCCGTGCTATATATCCCAGATAAACGTGCACGAAAGCCTGACACTGGCCTTGGACCGGCGGCTCCGGGGGCAGGATTTCCTGCGACTGCCATATTCTCTTTCACCGGGGCGCGCAGCCCCGGCAAGGGAAATTGTCGTCGGATGATGGATGTGCCCTTTAGGAAGCGACCTGAATGACCAAGTCCAAGAAAGCTGAATTCCGCCCGAACGAATTCGTGGTTTACCCGGCGCATGGCGTCGGCCGGATCATTTCGATCGAAGAACAGGAGATCGCGGGACTGACCCTGGAACTTTTCGTCATCTCTTTTGAAAAGGACAAGATGACCCTGCGGGTGCCCACCCACAAGGCAACCGAAATCGGCATGCGTCAGCTTTCGTCGCCCGATGTCGTGACCAAGGCGCTGGATACCCTCAAGGGCAGGGCCAAGGTCAAGCGTGCGATGTGGTCGCGCCGGGCGCAGGAATATGAACAGAAGATCAATTCGGGCGACCTGCTGTCGATCGCGGAAGTGGTCCGTGACCTGCACCGCACCGATGACCAGCGCGAGCAAAGCTATTCCGAGCGTCAGCTTTACGAGGCCGCCCTGGAACGCCTGACCCGCGAGGTGGCCGCCGTCAGCGGTGTGGACGAGGCCGGGGCCGCCAAGACCGTGGACGATGTCCTGGTATCGCGCGCCGCCTGATTGATCTGATGCAAGTGGGAAAAGCCGCAGCCTTGCCGCTGCGGTTTTTTCATGGCCGAAGGCTTGCCGCAATCAGGGTCAGCACGACGGCCTCGGATATCTGCTGCGATGCGCCCAGAATGTCGCCGGTCTGACCGCCAATTTTGGCCCGGGCCACAAGGCCGACGGCAAGGCATACACCCCCCACCCAAAAGGCGGCGCCGAACGCCGCGGGTCCCAGGGAAAGAAACCCGCACATCAGGCCCGTGGCGCAGGACAGGGCAACAACCGCCCCTTCGGGGCGACCGACGCTGTGTGCCAGGCCTGATCCGCGCGCATTGGGCAGGGCTGCCGTCAGCACCGCCATCGGCACGCGCGACAGCGCCCCCGCCGCTGCCAGCGCGCCCCAGGGCGTGCCGGCGGCAAACAGCCCGGCCAGTGCCACCCAGCGCAGCAGCGTCACCAGCACAAGCGCCAGCACCCCAAAGGTTCCGATCCGGCTGTCCTTCATGATTGCCAGCCGCCGCTCTTTGTTCCATCCGCCCCACAGTCCGTCGGCGCTGTCGGCAAGGCCGTCCTCATGCAGGGCACCCGTCACAAAGATCTGGGCGGCAATCGCAATTGCCGCCGCCGCCCCCGGTGCCACACCCAGCCACAGCGCAAGCCCGCCCGATGCGGCACCAAGCAGGCCCACGGCCACCCCGGCAAGCGGCCAGGCCCAGGCCGCCGCTGCGCCCCGCGCCTGTGCCCGCGCGCCGTCCAGATCCAGCGGCAGGCGGGTCAGCAGCCCGAGCGCGGCAAGAACATCAAAGACCTGCGGCCGCCAACTGTCGCGCCTTGTCACAGGAATGCCCCTTCCGTGCTGGTCCCCGCCGCCGCCAACCGCTAATCAGGCCCGCGCCGGAACACAATCAGGGATATCGTCATGCCTGCCCCCTTTGCCAGCCTTGACGCCTTTCGCAGCCTTCTGCAAACGCTTCCCCAACCGGATGCGGCGGCGCGGGCGCAGGCGCTGGCACGCGACGCGGTACTGACCAAGCCCGCCGGCTCTCTTGGCCGGCTGGAGGAGGTGGCGCAGTGGGTCGCCGCCTGGCAAGGCCGGGCGCAACCGCGCATTGATCACCCC
The DNA here is from genome assembly GCA_020250445.1 of Rhodobacter sp. GTDB lineage: Bacteria > Pseudomonadota > Alphaproteobacteria > Rhodobacterales > Rhodobacteraceae > Aliitabrizicola. Next base: position 40,109 of record JADCEF010000008.1, on the reverse strand, counting down.
CTGGTCCTGGTCTTTGCCGGCAATCACGGCATCACCGCGCGCAGGGTTTCGGCATTTCCGGCAGAGGTCACAGGGCAGATGGTGGCAAACTTCCGCGCAGGCGGGGCGGCGATCAACCAGCTTGCCCGCACCTTCGGGGCGCGGATGGAAGTGCATGCGCTGGACCTTGACCGGCCCGTTGCCGATTTCACCGCAGAGGCGGCGATGACCGGGGCCGAAGTCGTTGCATCCCTCGCCGCAGGCTGGAACGCGGTCGATCCGGCCGCCGATCTTCTGGTGACGGGCGAGATGGGCATCGGCAACACCACCTCTGCCGCCGCCCTTGCCTGTGCCCTGTTCGGTGGCGCTGCCGCAGACTGGACCGGGCGCGGGACCGGTGTCGATGACGCCGGTCTGGCGCTGAAGACGCAAGCAGTCGCCGATGGCATCGCCCTGCACGCCGGGTCCACCCCGCTGGAGGCGCTGCGCCGCCTTGGCGGGCGCGAGATTGCCGCCATGACGGGGGCGATTGCCCGCGCCCGGACCGAACGCATTCCGGTCATTCTGGACGGGTTCATCTGCTGCGCCGCCGCCGGCGTGCTGGAGGCAGAGGTGCCGGGCGCGCTGGATCACTGCATCGCGGGCCATCAAAGCGCAGAAAGCGCCCATGGACGCCTGCTGCAGGCGCTGGGCAAGGTTCCGCTGCTGTCGCTTGGGCTGCGGCTGGGCGAAGGATCGGGCGCAGCGCTGGCGATCGGCGTGGTTCAGGCGGCCGTCGCCTGTCATTCCGGCATGGCCACCTTTGCCGAAGCGGGCGTGGCCGCCGGATAGGGGCGGCACAGCCCGGCTTCAACCCTTGGGCATTGCCAGCTTGTGCGTGGTGCCGTTCTTGACGTAGTGTAATTCGCGCTCGGAAATCGCCGCCACACGGCCGCCGTCAACGCGATCACCGACCTCGACCCTGACGAAGCGGCCATTGGCCTGCCGGACCATGGCATAGCGGTTGGACGAACTGCCATAGACACCGATCAGATTGATCCTCGACAGGTTGATCGAATTCCTGTAGGTCGCCTGTTTGGCGACAGACGCGCGCGTCGGCACCGAAGGTGCGGCTGACGCAATCTCGGGTTCGTCAATCTCTGCCGCTTCGGGGTCATCTGCGTCCGGCCTGGCGGCCTGCTCGGGCTGCGGCTCGGGCGCGGGCACGGCCGGCGCAAGCATTCCCGTATCGGGCACAAGAGAGGCATCGGCGGCAGCCACGGAAACGGCGGCTTCGATGGCGGCATCGGGCTGCGCCGGACGCGCGGCCGGCTTGCGGGAAACGGCGATGGCCAGCGGACTGGCGGCACCCCCGCCGGCCATCGCCACAAGCGATGCCCCGGCCGCCTGAGCGGCGGCGCTGTCGGCCTGCGGCACAGCCTCTGCGGCAAGAAGCCCGGGCGGGCGGGCGCGTGGCCTGAGGCTGCTCACAGGGCCTGCCGCAGCATCCGTCACCTCTGCTGCACCATCCGGCAGTGCGATTTCAGGCGGCACCAGATCTGCCGGGCGCAGGCGGGGCCTTGCATCTTGCAGGGCGGGGTCGGCATAGACCGCCGGCACAGCGCCCGCAGCGCCAGCGGCTGCAGGCAATGGCGCTATACCCCCGGCATCGTCGGTCACGGGCTGCACCGTCGCCCCGGGGCGCGGCGGCGGGGTGCGCGGCGGCGGACCGGCCATGATCAGGACACCCCCCGGCGTCACGCTGACCGCCGAGGTTTGCATGATCCGGCTGCCCGCATCAACCTGATCCCGCGTCCCGAACGGCGGCGGCGCGGGTTGCGTCGGGGGGGCGGGGTCGGTCGCGGTCTCTGGCGCGGCAAGAGCCGCGACATCGCCTTTCGGAATGACAGGGTCAATCCCTGCAAGCAGAATCTCGTCCTGCGGTTCCGCGCCCGGGTTGCGCCGGTAGACGGCTGTCGTGGCCGGATGCACCATGGTTGCCGCCACAATCACAGGCAGCGCAACGGCCTCCGCTGTCGCGCCGACGGATTCGGGCAAAGATGCGGCAAACGGTCCGGTATCTTCCCTTGCAGCCCGGGCATTTGCGACATCTGCCGGATCGCGCAGATATGCCAGCACCTCGGGGGTCGTGGCGGGAATGCGTATCAGGGCGGGTGCCGCCAGTGCAGCCCAACGCGGTGCCGGTGCTTCGACCGCTGCAACCGCAACGGCGGGCTCGTCTTCGCCAAGGGTCGAGGCGATGAGGTAAGACGACCAAGCAGCAACAGCGACAAGCAGCAGCAGCAGGATGCCCGTCAGGATCAGGCCAAGGAACCGGGGCCTGCCGCGACTCACGGCCCGAGTGCCGAACTTCGCCACTGACGGATTTGCCGCTGTCCGGGCACGCGCGCTGTCCGGGCCTGAGTCAGGCTCCCGCTTTGTTACGACCGCCAGTTTGCGTTCGCGCGGCGGCGCAGTCCCGGCTGCGGTGATCATCGCGCCTGTCCGCGCCGGACCATCGCGCGCTTCGACCGGCCGGTCCCTGCCCGCCGCAACCGACCTGGCGCTGTAGGTGCCGCCCGCCGAAACGGAGACCAGCCGCGCCGGTCCGGCGCCGCTGATACGGGCTGCGTCCGGTTCCTTTTGCGCGGGGGGTCTGGCACCGGGGCGCGGCAGCGGGACCGCTTTCCTGCCAGGCCGGGGATCGGTGGCCATGCGCACGGCATCGGTCTTTGCCGCAGGTAGTGCCGGGGTGATCTGCGGGGCGCGTTCCACCGGCGGGCTGCTTTCGGCCTCATCCGGGATTCTGTCGGCCGTAACCTCGGCAGCGATGGTCTGCACCGGGGCGGTGCCGGGGGCAGGGCCTTGGACAACCCCTGATTCCAACGTCCCGGCATCCATCCGGGGGGCATCACCTGCTGCCGGTGCAGATTCTGCCTGTGCCCCGGTTTCGGGCGGTTCTGCCGCCGCAGGTGCCTCTGCGGCGGCATCCTGCGGCGTCATCGCCTTTGCCGGTTCATCCGCAGCATCGGGCGGTTCTGACAGCGCAAGCCCCTCTAAGGCGGCATCCGGCGGCGTCATCGTCTTGGCCGGTTCCTCTGCAGCGATCCCGTCGGCAGGCAGCGGTCCCGGATCATCCACCGCGGCGACCGAAACGTCAGCCTGCCGGGCAGATGCTGTTGCTTCAGGCACTTGCGCGCGCGGCAGATGCCCGGCGATCTGGACCGGATCCTGGTCGCGGTCCACCTTCTCGCCCGGGGCAAGCAGGCTTTCGGACAGCACTGTCGGTCCGAACCACGGTTCGGCCCCGAATTGCCCTGCCCCCGGAATCGCCACGAAGGACAGCGGGTTCAGCCGGTGTGCCGTGGCAAAAGCTTCCGCCTCGGCCAGGGTTTCGCGGGCCACCACGGCCACCTGCAGACCGGGGCCCGTGCCCCACCAGTCGAACACCAGCTCGTCCACCCCGTAGGGTGTCTTGCCCTCGAGCTCGCGGCGGACCTGGGCGTGGCGGCTTGCGGCGTCCGGCCCCGCTGCGGGCAGGGTCATGTAGCGGATCTGGGAATTCGGAATCACCAGTTTCGTGGTCATGCCGCGCGGTTCAAGCCCCAGGGCCGAGGCGCGCAGAAAGGCCAGCCCCGCCTCCATCTCCGGGTCGTCAAACGCAACACTTCCCACTTCCGTCCAGCCCCGCACAGTGCGATGCAGAAGGGTGACGGCGTCATCGGCGAAATTCAGGGCGAAATTTGGTCTCATAATGCCAGTCTAGCACGAATTACCCTGGCTCGGCGAGTCCGCCTCTTGCAGCGGGTCCAGGTTGAAGCAGCTTCTTGCCACAGGAACGACGGGCACCGGACGGCTGGCGCCCCGGCGCGGGAACAGGTAGACAATACCACAGTCCTACAAGGAGGTCTTGCCATGCGTTCCCTGTTCACCGCCCTGCTTCTGGGGTCGGTCCTTTGTTCAACCGCTGTGGCGTCCGAGACGGCCCGCATTACCGTCACCGGTGAAGGCACGGTCGAGGCAAAGCCTGACATGGCCACGATCAACCTGGGCGTCACCACCGAAGGCACCACGGCGGCCGAGGCGATGGCCGCCAATTCGCTTCAGCTTGGGGCCGTTCTGGAGCAGCTGCGCGCCGCCGGTATCGAGGAGCGCGATCTTCAGACGTCCGGCCTGTCGCTAAGCCCGAACTGGCAGCAGCCCCAAGGCGAGATGACCCCGCGCATCGTGGGCTATCTTGCGATGAACCAGCTTACTGTGCGGGTCCGCGATCTTAAGGCCCTGGGCGGCGTGCTTGACCGCACCATTCAGGACGGGGCCAACACCTTCAACGGCCTGACCTTCGGTCTGGCAGACCCGGTTCCTGCGCTGAATGAGGCGCGCAAGCTGGCCGTGGCCGATGCCATGGCCCGGGCAAAGCTGCTGACAGAAGCGGCCGGGCTGGCGCTTGGCCCCGTTGTTGCGATCACCGAGGGCGGTGCGGGCATCCCGATGCCGATGTTCCGCGCGGCGGACGCCGAGTTCTCTCGTGCGGTCCCGGTCGCTGCCGGCGAAATCTCCACCTCGGCCAGCGTCACAATGGTCTTTGAACTGTCCCAATAATCTGCTGCCCGCCCCGGCATGGCCGGGGCGGGCGCTGTGTCAGGCGGTGGCCTTGGCCAGCGCCTGATCAAGGTCCGCAATCAGGTCATCCGCATCCTCGATCCCGATCGACAGGCGCACCACATTGGGCGCGGCCCCGGCCGCCACCTGCTGTTCGGGTGACAACTGGCGGTGGGTGGTCGAGGCGGAATGGATCACCAGGCTGCGCGTGTCGCCCAGGTTTGCGACATGGCTGAACAGCTGAAGTCCGTTGACCAGCTTCACGCAGGCGTCATAACCGCCCTTCACCGCAAAGGTGAACAGCGCCCCGGCACCCCTGGGGCAGATCCTGGCCACACGGGAATGGTAGGGGGATGACCGCAGCCCGGCATAGGTCACGTGATCCACGCGCGGGTCCTTTTCCAGCCAGGCGGCGATCTTGCCCGCGTTGGCCACATGCCGTTCCATCCGCAGCGACAGGGTCTCGATCCCCAACAGCGTATAGTGCGCGCCCTGCGGGTTCATCGTCATCCCCAGATCGCGCAGCCCGACCGCGATGGAATGGAAGGTAAAGGCCATGCCGCCCAGGGCCGCATGGAAATTCAGCCCGTGATAGGCCGGTTCGGGTGCGGCAAGGCTGGGGAACTTGCCCGAGGCCGACCAGTCGAACTTGCCCGAATCCACCACGATGCCGCCCGTCACCGTGCCGTTGCCGGTCAGGTACTTCGTCGCCGAATGCACGACCAGCGTCGCGCCATGTTCGATCGGCCGGCACAGATAGGGCGTGGCCGTGGTGTTGTCGACGATCAGCGGCAGCCCCACCCTGTCGGCCAGGGCCGAAACGGCATCCAGATCGGTGATGTAGCCGCCGGGGTTGGCGATGGATTCGCAGAAGATCGCGCGGGTATTCTCATCCACCGCCGCCTCGACCGCCGCCAGATCGTCGAAATCCACGAACTTCGCCGACCATCCGAATTTGCGGATCGTGTTGCCGAACTGCTGGATCGTGCCACCGTAAAGCTTTGTCGCCGCCACCACGTTGCAACCCGGCTGCATCAGCGGGAACAGCGCCATGATCTGCGCCGCATGGCCGGAAGAACAGCACACCGCCCCGACGCCGCCTTCCAGTGCTGCCACACGTTCGGCCAGGGCCGACACGGTCGGGTTCGTCAGGCGCGAATAGATATATCCAACCTCCTGCAGGTTGAACAGCATGGCGGCATGGTCCGCATCGCGGAATACATAGGCCGTGGTCTGATAGATCGGCACCTGCCGCGCGCCGGTTGCCGGATCGGGCTTTGCCCCGGCATGAATTTGCAGCGTGTCGAAAGCCAAGGTTCTGGTCATGGTCGGGTCTCCCTTATGGTCGGGCGGAGACTAGGGCGCGTTCTTCGGCCAGACAAGCGGGCGAAGAGAGAACAAAGCAGGCGTTATCAGGGCTGCCTTGGAATGCCCTTCCGTTCCCCGGTCGCAAACCCTGCCGCTTTCATGCCCGCGCATCCTTGGAAGACCCCATCACCACCATGGTGGAAATCGTGCCCACCCCCGGAACCATTCCCAGAACATCGGTGTGGAAATGCTTGTAGGCGGCCAGATCGGCCGTCTCCACACGCAGCAGATACTCGATGGCCCCGGTTACATTGTGGCATTCGCGCACCTCGGGCGCATGGGCCATGGCGCGTTCGAACACCTCCTGCGCCGTCTTGGTATGCTGCGACAGCCCGACGGTGACATAGGCCAGAAATCCCGTGCCCATCTTCACCGGGTTCAGCACCGCGCGGTAGCCGGTGATCACGCCCGCACGCTCCAGCTCCTGCACCCGGCGCAGACAGGCCGAGGGCGAAAGCCCGATCCGGTCCGCCAGAACAAGGTTGCTGATCCGACCGTCCCGTGACAGCTCTTGCAATATCCGGTGGTTGATGGCGTCAATCTTCGTCATTTGTTGCAGCCATACTGAATTCAGGCCGCATTTCGCAATATATTTCCGCAAGAAAGCAGCAATTATTGCGCCATGATGCTGGATACCCTGCCTGCGCTTGCGCTTTTTGCCCTTGTCACCTCGGTGACACCCGGCCCCAACAACCTGATGCTGATGGCGTCGGGGGCCAACTTCGGCTTTCGCCGCACGGTGCCCCATATGCTGGGCGTCAGCCTGGGCTTCGTGCTGTTGACCTTTGTGGTGGGCGTTGGTCTGGCCGGTCTGTTCCAGACCTATCCCCTGACCCGGACGGCGATGGAGGTGGTCAGCGTTTTCTACATGCTGTGGCTTGCCTGGAAAATCGCCCATGCCGCAGCGCCCCAAGACCGTCAGGCGGGGGGCACCCCGATGACCTTTCTGCAGGCGGCAGCCTTCCAATGGGTCAACCCGAAGGCCTGGGCCATGGCGACGAACGCCGTCACCCTTTATATGCCCGACCGCAGCCTTTGGGCCGTAGCCCTTGTGGCGCTGATCTTTGGCGCGATCAACCTGCCGTCGGTCAGTCTTTGGACGCTGACCGGACAGCAACTGCGCCGCGTTCTGACCAATCCGCGCCGCCTGACCATCTTCAACTGGACGATGGCCGGGCTGCTGGTGCTGTCGCTTGCCCCGGTGCTGTGGTACTGACGGGGTGCGGCGGCTTTCAGGCGCGGGGCGTGAAGCGCAGCGACAGGCAGGACATGCCGCCATCCAGCTTGGCGCATTCGCTGTTGCCGATCTGGCGCAGGTCATATCCGGCCGCCGCCAGCCGGTCGGCGGTGCGCGGAAAACCGGCAGGCATCAGCACCAGATCATTGAAGCGGATGGTGTTCGCCGCCGCCTCTTCGCCCGTGGCGACCGGGATCACCCGGTAGCCGTCAAAGCAGCCCGAGGCGGCAAGCCGGTCCGTCGCAAGCACCGTTTCGGCATCCAGAAGCGAACAGTCGGTCTTGAAATGCAGCACACCCGGCGGCGTGATCACCTCGTGCACTTTGTGCCCCCAGGGCGCAACCAGATGGGTCAGTTCCGCAATGCCGTCGGCATCGGTCCGGGCCGAGCGTCCGACAAGAATCTCACGTTCGGTCACAAGGATATCGCCGCCCTCGATAAAGCCCGGCCCGCTGACCTGCACCACCTCGGCATAAAGCGCCGCCAGATGCGGGGCCATCCGGGCCGCCTCGCCCAGACGCGACGGCGCACCGGGGCGCATCACTACTGCCCCTTCAGGCAGGCAAAGCGCCGTATCTTCGACAAAAACGCTGTCGGGAAAGGCCTCGAGCGGATCCAGCTCCACCACGGTGGCGCCGGTTGCGCGCAAGGTGGCCACGTATTCGGCATGATCGACCAGCATCTGCGCCAGATCGGGGCTGCCCGTGTCCATCGCGCGCAATCCGGCGGTGATGCTGTGCCCCGGACGGCGCGTGATCGCATGGGTAAAGCGAAAGGAACGGTCGGTCATCGCGGTCTCCGGACAGGACTTCGCACGGATAGCGCGGGGTTCCGCCGCGTCAGGGGCGGGCGCAAACCGCGCCACGTCTCTTCCGCGGTCAGCGGTGGCATCCCTGTCTTGCCTGTCCGGCGAACGCGCCGCTGCCCCGTGCTGCGGGCTGGTGGGCGACCCTGGAATCGAACCAGGCATGGGTCTCCCCGGCGGAGTTACAGTCCGCTGCCGCACCTTGCAGCTCGTCGCCCGATGTGGGGGTGGATAGCGAAGGGTCCATGGGGCGTCAAGCGCGAAAGTCTTTGCCACAGCCCGCCGGTCTTTCCGCTTGCGAAGGCCCGGCGGGCACCGCATCCTGCGCCCCGCAACAGGGAACACCTCATGCAGAAACCGGCCTGGGTCATCGAAAAGGAACGCAGCCGCAGCCGCCAGGCGCGCGAAACCGTCTGGCTGTTCGGCCTGCATGCCGTGCGCGATGCGCTGCGCAACCCCGCGCGCGACCGCCTGCGTCTGGTGCTGACCAGGAACGCCGCCGACAAGCTGGGCGATGCCATAGCGGCCAGCGGCATGACCCCGGAAATCGTCGATCCGCGCCGCTTTGATGTGCCCATCGACGACAACTCGGTGCATCAGGGGGCGGCGCTGGAAGCGCGCCCGCTGAACTGGGGCGATCTGGAAAAGGTCTGCATCGGCGGCACCGGCGCGCCTCTGGTCGTGCTGCTGGACCGCGTGACGGACCCCCACAACGTGGGCGCCGTGCTGCGCTCGGCCGAGGTGTTCGGCGCGCGCGCGGTCATCGCCCCGCACCGCCATTCCGCGCCCGAAACCGGGGCACTGGCCAAGACCGCCAGCGGCGCGCTGGAACGCCAGCCCTATCTGCGGGTGCAGAACCTGGCCGATGCCATGGGGGCGCTGAAATCGATGGGCTATATCCTCTTGGGCCTGGACAGCGATGCCCCCGTGACCCTGGCCGATGCCGTGGCAACGGCGGGTACCCGGCCCCTGGGCATTGTTCTGGGTGCTGAAGGCCCCGGCCTGCGCGACCGCACGCGCGACAGCTGCGACCGGCTGGCGCGCATACCCTGCGCCGGCAGCTTCGGGTCGCTCAATGTCTCGAATGCGGCGGCGATTGCGCTTTATGCGGCAACGCAGCGCCCGGCGGATCACGACTTTGCGACCCTTCTTTAATGCGGCAGAGCGCAACTTATCTTTTCGGGTGGGAATGGCGCGCCGGAACACGCCGTTTCGTCTACACTGTCCCTCGTTCCGCACTGCGCCCGGTTCCTTATCCGGGCGCTTTTTTGTGGGGCCGCCGGCATGACACAGCCCGATGACGCCGACCTTGCCCATATTCTGCGGACAACGCGGACCATTGCCCTTGTCGGCTGGTCGCCCAACGCGGATCGTCCCAGCCACGCTGTGGCGCGCTTTCTGGCGGCACGCGGCTATCGCGTCATTCCGGTCAATCCGGGCCAGGCCGGGCAGGTGGCGCTGGGCGGGACGGTCCGCGCCAGCCTGGCCGACATTTCCGAACCGGTGGACATGGTTGACATCTTCCGGCGCAGCGACGCGGTTCTGCCCGTGGTGCAACAGGCACTGGCCGCCCTGCCGGGGCTGAAGACGGTCTGGATGCAACTGGGCGTCGAAAACGCCGAAGCCGCCGCCCTTGCCGAAGCCCGCGGCCTGACGGTTGTCCAGAACCGCTGCCCTACCATCGAAATCCCGCGCCTGGGACTGTAGCCCCGAATTTTCTGCGAAAATTCGACCTGTTCCGGGCTACCCGCGGCCTGCCTTTTCCGCGATGCCGGAGGTGCCCGCGCGCCGGTCCAGTTCCGCCATGACCGCATCCAGCGTCACATCGCGCGCAGCCAGCATGACCAGAAGGTGATAGAGCACATCCGCCGCTTCCGATGTCAGACGGTCGCGGTCGCCCTTCACCGCCTCGATCACCGCTTCCACAGCCTCTTCGCCGAACTTCTTCGCGCAGGCCTCGGGTCCGGCGGCCAGAAGCTTTGCCGTCCAGCTCTGGGCCGGATCACCCCCCTTGCGGCCGGCCACGGTCGCGGCAAGGCGGTCAAGTGCAGTCATGTCAGCCTCATCGGTATGCCGGCGGCGGCCATATGGGCCTTGGCCTGGGCAATGGTGAAATCGCCGAAGTGGAAGATCGAGGCGGCCAGCACCGCACTGGCACCGCCGATGATCACGCCGTCAACCAGATGGTCCAGCGTGCCCACCCCGCCGCTGGCAATCACCGGCACCGGGACGGCATCGGCAACCGCCCGCGTCAGCGCCAGGTTGAACCCGGCCCTTGTGCCATCGCGGTCCATGCTTGTCAGCAGGATTTCCCCCGCCCCCCGCGCCGCCACGGTGCGGGCAAAACCAACCGCGTCGATGCCGGTGGCGCGGCGGCCGCCATGGGTGAACACCTCCCACCGGCCGGGGGCCACGGTCTTGGCATCGATCGCGACGACAATGCATTGCGCGCCGAACCGGTCGGCGGCTTCGGCCACGACATCGGGGTTGGCCACGGCGGCGGAATTGAAGCTGACCTTGTCCGCCCCGGCCAGCAGCAGCGCGCGCACATCCCCCGGCGTGCGCACGCCGCCCCCCACGGTCAGGGGCATGAAGCACTGCTCGGCGGTGCGGGTGACCAGATCGAACATCGTGCCGCGATTCTCATGCGTGGCATGGATGTCCAGAAAGCACAGCTCGTCCGCACCGGCGGCATCATAGGCCCGCGCCGCCGCCACGGGATCACCCGCATCGATCAGATCGACAAAGTTCACGCCCTTGACCACGCGGCCATCGGCCACGTCCAGGCAGGGGATGATCCGGGTCTTGAGCATCTGCGCCTCCGCCATCCTTTTGCCCTGTTGCGACGGCTGGGAAAAGGGGGGCTTTCCGCCCCCCGAGGCCGCTGCGCGGCCTTCCCCCCGAGGATATTTGTGAACAGAAAATGGACTATTCGCGCAAAGCCCGAAGTGCCGCTTCAAGATCAATGGTGCCATCATACAGCGCACGGCCCGAAATGGCACCCGCAATCACCCCGGTGTCGCGCATCGCCAGAAGGTCGGCCATCGCGGCGACCCCGCCCGAGGCGATGACGGGAATGCCAACGGCGCGGGCCAGCGCCACCGTTGCGGCGATGTTCGGCCCCCCCATCGCGCCGTCGCGGTCGATATCGGTGTAGATCAGCGCGGCAACCCCCGCATCTTCAAAGCGGCGCGCCAGATCTGTGGCGATGACATCGGTCGTCTCGGCCCAGCCCCGTGTGGCGACCCGGCCACCCCGCGCGTCGATCCCCACGGCGATGCGCCCCGGAAAGGTGCCTGCCGCCTTGCGCACCAGCGCGGGGTTTTCCACCGCCACGGTGCCCAGGATCACCCGGGCCAGCCCGCGGTCCAGCCAGGTTTCGATGGTGGCCATATCGCGGATGCCGCCGCCCAGCTGGCAGGGCACGGCCACACGCGCCAGGATCGCCGCGACCGCAGCCCCGTTCACCGGCTGCCCGGCGAAGGCCCCGTTCAGATCGACCAGATGCAGCCAGTCGCAGCCCGCCGCAACAAAGGCTGCCGCCTGCGCTGCCGGGTCGTCGCCGAACACAGTCACCGCCGCCATATCGCCGCGCAGCAGGCGCACGCACTGGCCGTCCTTGAGGTCGATCGCAGGGTAGAGGATCATCTGGCCGCTCCTTGTGCCGGTCTTTGGCACGGCGCTGCCGCCTTGCCAAGACGCAAGGTCCCCCTGTGCGGGAAAGCAGGGTGCTTGCCACAAAGGGTGCCGGTGCTGCATTATCCGGCCCTGTTCGGTTCAGGAGGGACGCATGAGGATCATTCTTGCTTCAGCTTTGGTTTGTTGCACGGCTGTGGCGGCATTTGCCGATCCGGTGGAAGGGACGTGGCAGACGATGCCGCTCAATGACGGCAGTTACGGTCATGTCGAGATCAAGCCCTGCGGGCCTGCTTTGTGCGGTGTGCTGGTGCGCGCCTTCACGCCGGCGGGGGAAGAGGCTGCCTCGCCCGACATCGGCAGGCAGATTGTCTGGGACATGGTGGCCGAAGGTGATGGCGCCTACGGCAGCGGCAAGATCTGGGACCCGGACCGCAACAGAACCTATAACGGCAAGTTGAAGCTGAACGGTGACAAGTTGTCGGTGTCGGGCTGCGTGCTTGGCATCTGCCGCGATGGCGGTACCTGGACGCGCGTCCAGTAAGGCGGGGACGTGCAGCGCCCGCCGTGCCGTCGCCGCAAGGGGCGGCAGTGAAAGTGGGGCCGCAACCCATACCGTCATCACGGACGGCAGCGAACTTTGGCTGCGCGATCGGGCTCGGGGCTGCCCCTTGGGCCTGAGCCATGGCTGGCCGCCGCGCTGCGACAGGTGACAGCATCCGTCGGCCCGGCTGGCCGGGATGGGGCGGGATTTGGCAAAGCTTCCGCCCGCCCCGCCCCCGGCGGGCGCTTCGCCCCGGCCGGGCCGGGCGCTGGCCTCTCCTGGTGGCAGCGTCGGTCGAAGGGGCAATCCCTTTTCCCGGATCGGGAAGATTCTCCTGCCCTACAGGAAAGGTGCGGTGCACTTTTTCGACACCCTGAAGGTCGGATGTGCAGGGCGGGCCGGGACCCCCCTGACAGCGTCAGTCCAAGACAAGCGCCACTTCGTTCCGACGGTTCCACGGCAGGGTAAAGGGTGAATCGTAGAACAGGAATTCCGGCTCACCCCGCGCCTTCAGCCCGGCCCGGTCCGCAATGGCGCGCAGAGAGGCCGTTGCATTGGCAAGGGCCGCGTCGGTTGGGCGCCCCGGAAACTGCAGCACCAGCATGCGCTGGGGGCTGGTTTCGATCAGCCGGATCCGCGGATCATCGGGCACCGGCAGCGCCGCTAGGCTGCGGTCCGCCGGCATGGTGAACCGCACCGTCCAGCTTTGCGCGCCGTCCGCGCCGGATTCCGGCGTGCCCGCGGCCTCGGCGGCATGCGGTACCTGGGCAACGGGTGTGGTCATCGCAATCTTCGAGGCATCCGCATTTGCACCGAAGATGTATCCGGCAAGACTCCGGAAGCCCGCGTTTGCCGCCCCGGACCGGCTGCCGCTGACCGTCACCTCTGCAACGAGCCGCGGGCCGTAGCTGCGCAGTTCGGCCCCCTCCAGGGTTTGCTCTACCGTATAGGCCGCTGTTTCCGTGCCCTTGTACATCTGCGCCTCTGCCGGGGTCATCGCCAACAGCGCCAGGCAAAGGACAACCACCCTGCGCATGAACGCCCCCCTTTATCCCCGCCCCCTGCAATGCGATGTGGTGTGGCCTGTCTTGCCTTGAAAGGGCGATGCGCGTAAATCATGCCGCCATGATGGGTTTATTCGACATGGATGATCGCGCGCGCATGCCCTGGCGCTTTTTCGGTGCGACCGTTTCGGTTCTTGCGCGCGGCTGACGGCTGCGCCCGCCGCGCCGTGCCATTGTCTTCACCTTCTGTTCGGGAAAGCAGCCATGTCTCCGAAAACGCTTTATGATAAAATCTGGGATGCCCATGTCGTCCACCAGGCCGATGACGGCACCTGCCTTTTGTACATCGACCGCCACCTTGTGCATGAGGTGACAAGCCCGCAGGCCTTCGAGGGGCTGCGGATGGCGGGGCGCAGTGTGCGGGCACCGGAAAAGACCATTGCCGTGCCTGACCACAACGTGCCCACAACCGCCGGGCGCAACACCCATATCGACAATGAGGAAAGCCGCATCCAGGTTGAGGCGCTGGACAGGAACGCGCGCGACTTTGGCATCAATTACTATCCGGTGTCGGATATCCGTCAGGGCATCGTGCATATCGTTGGCCCCGAACAGGGCTGGACCCTGCCGGGCATGACCGTGGTCTGCGGCGATTCGCATACGGCCACGCATGGCGCCTTCGGCGCGCTGGCCCATGGCATCGGCACATCCGAGGTGGAACATGTGCTGGCGACGCAGACGCTGATCCAGCAGAAATCAAAGAACATGAAGGTCGAGATCACGGGCTCGCTGCGCCCCGGTGTCACGGCCAAGGACATCACCCTGTCGGTGATCGGGGCCACCGGTACGGCAGGCGGGACCGGCCATGTGATCGAATATTGCGGCCAGGCCATTCGCGAGCTGTCGATGGAAGGGCGGATGACGGTGTGCAACATGGCGATCGAGGGTGGTGCCCGCGCCGGTCTGATCGCGCCGGATGAAAAGACCTTCGCCTATGTCATGGGTCGGCCCCATGCGCCGAAAGGGGCGCAATGGGAAGCCGCGCTTGCCTGGTGGAAGACGCTGTATTCCGACGAGGGTGCGCAGTTTGACAAGGTCGTGACGCTGCGGGGCGAGGATATTGCCCCCGTCGTGACCTGGGGCACCAGCCCCGAAGATGTGCTGCCGATCACCGGCGTGGTGCCGGACCCCGAAAGCTTTACCGGCGGCAAGGTAGAAGCGGCGCGGCGCAGCCTGGAATACATGGGGCTGAAGCCGGGGCAGAAGCTGGCGGAAATTGCCATCGACACGGTCTTCATCGGGTCCTGCACCAACGGGCGGATCGAGGATTTGCGCGCGGCGGCCGCAATCCTGAAGGGCAAGAAGATCAAGGATGGCCTGCGGGCCATGGTCGTGCCCGGATCGGGTCTTGTCCGCGCCCAGGCCGAGGAAGAAGGGCTGGCGCAGATTTTCATCGATGCGGGCTTTGAATGGCGCCTTGCGGGCTGTTCGATGTGCCTGGCGATGAACCCCGATCAGCTTTCGCCCGGCGAACGCTGCGCCGCCACGAGCAACCGCAACTTCGAAGGGCGTCAGGGCCGCGGCGGGCGCACGCACCTTTTGTCGCCAGCGATGGCCGCGGCGGCGGCGGTGACGGGGCGGCTGACGGATGTGCGGGAGATGATGTGAATGCGCATCCATTCCGTCAGGGTGCGGAACTTCAAGACCTTGCGGGATGTCCACATGCGGGAGATTCCGAACTTTGCAGTTCTGATCGGCGCGAATGGAACCGGAAAAACCACCTTCATTGATGTATTCGGCTTCTTGCGCGACAGCCTGATTCACAACGTGCGCACGGCAGTGCAAAAGCGCGCAGGCTTTGCACAGCTTGTGTCGCGCGGGCGTGAGCGTGAATGCATCGAGATCGAACTGAAGGTAGAACTTGACTTCGCCGCCAAGAAAAAGCGACTCGTGACCTATGAGGTTCAGATCGCCGAGCAGGACAGAAAAATCCTTGTCCGCAGAGAACGGTTAAGCTGGAAGCGCGGCAGTTATGGTCGCCCGTTCAACTTCATCGACTTCACGGACGGTGCCGGGGAAGCGATCCCGGAAGGCTTCGATGCGTTTACCGAGCAAACTCGGGAAGAGGACCTGAAGCGGGAGCATCAGGCGCTGGACTCCCCGGATATCCTTGCCCTCAAAGGGCTTGGTCAGTTCAAGCGGTTCGATGCGGCCAGCCAGCTGCGGGAATTGATCGAAGGCTGGTCGGTCAGCGATTTTCATATCAGTGACGCCCGGATAGAACCGGATGCCGCACCTGCCGAGCATCTGAGCGAGACTGGCGACAACCTTGCGCTTTATGCGCAGTTCCTGAGCGAAAACCATCCGGCAATCTTCGCCGATCTGCTTCGCAAGATGGCGGAACGTATTCCCGGAATTGCCGAGGTCGCGCCCGAGGATACCGGCGACGGGCGTGTTCTGCTGCGGTTCCGAGATGCCGCCTTTGACAAAGGTTTCATCGCGCGGGCCGTGTCGGATGGAACGATCAAGATGTTCGCCTATCTGGCGCTTCTGGCCGATCCTGACCCGCATCCGCTGCTGTGCATCGAAGAACCGGAAAACCAGTTGTATCCGTCGCTTCTGCCAATCCTTGCCGAAGAGTTTGCCGCCTATGCCGCAAGGCGGCGGAACAACGCACAGGTCTTTGTCACCACGCATTCGCCGGATTTCCTGAACGCTGTGCCGCTGGGATCGATCTATTGGATAAGCAAGAAGGACGGCTTTTCGGTGATTGACCGCGCGGCAGACGACGCGCAATTGCAGGCCTTGATTGACGTGGGCGACAAACCGGGGTGGCTTTGGCGCGAAGGCCTGTTCAAGGGCGCTGACCCCGGATGACGCTGGTGATCCTGACCGAAGAATCCTCGATGAAGGAAGTCGTGAAGGCTATTCTTCCAAAGATGGGCGTGTCTCTGGATCAGGTCACGATCATCGAACATCAGGGCGTAAGTCATCTGGAACGTTCGCTTCAGCGCAAGCTGAAAGGTTGGACGGATCCCAACGCAAAGTTCCTGGTACTCAGGGACAATGACAATGGCGATTGCCACGCCCGAAAGAAAAGACTTTTTGACCTGATCAACGCGTCCGGCCGGGGGGCGCAGTCAAAGGTCAGGATTGTCTGCCAGGAACTGGAAGCATGGTTTATCGGAGACAAGACGGCACTGGAATCTTCAAACCTGTTCCGAAAGATACCTGCCCGGCTTTGTACCCGTGATCCGGATCAGATAGTGCAGCCTTCACGCGAACTCTCGAGGCTGTGCCCCGGCTATGGAAAAGTCTCGGGGGCAAGCATCATTGCGCCGCACCTTGACCCGGAACGGAACCGCTCTGACAGTTTTCACCACACAGTATCTGCGATCAGACAATTGATTGCGATGTAGGAGGACGAAATGACCCCATTCACCACCCTGACCGGCATCGCCGCCCCCATGCCGCTGGTCAATATCGACACCGACATGATCATCCCCAAGCAGTTCCTGAAGACGATCAAGCGGTCCGGCCTTGGCAAGAACCTGTTCGACGAGATGCGCTATACGCCCGACGGGGCCGAGATACCCGATTTCGTGCTGAACCAGCCAGCCTATCGCAAGGCGGAGATCCTGGTTGCGGGCGACAATTTCGGCTGCGGGTCCAGCCGTGAACATGCGCCCTGGGCGCTTTTGGATTTCGGCATCCGCGCGGTGATTTCCACCAGCTTTGCCGACATCTTCTACAACAACTGCTTCAAGAACGGCATCCTGCCGATCGTCCTGCCCGCCCAGCAGGTCGAAGCCCTGATGGAAGACGCCAGGAAAGGTGCCAATGCCCGCATGACGGTGGACCTTGGCGCACAAACCGTCACGGCGTCCGACGGGCGGTCCTTTTCCTTCGAAGTCGACCCGTTCCGCAAACATTGCCTGATGAACGGCCTCGATGACATCGGTCTGTCGCTTGAAAAGGTGGCCTCGATCGACGCCTACGAAAAAAGGACGTCCGCCCTGCGTCCTTGGGTCTGATCAGGCGACAGATGCCAGATATGGGGGCGGCGGCCGACGAAGCCTACTTTTCATCAGGCGATTGATGCAATGCATGTATGGATGGCTCCTGCGGGGCAAGGGTTTTTCGGGTGATGCTGGCGTGATTTCGGCTGCGGCCCTGTATGCGGCGTCTGATTTGCTGCAGGATCGCTGCGCGCCCTGATGAACGTCCGCGGTCGCTTTGGTCCCGATCACTGGCACGCTCTGCAAGGCGCTCCGGTTCGAGCAGGGTGTCCTTGGCGATATGTCCGTCATGTGCCATCCTCTCACGATGCACTTGCCTTCTCGGTAGGGGTTGTGCCCCGATGGCGGATAAGGCCCCGGTCCTGCGCGTCTGGGGCAGCGGCCTCTGGCCTGGCGCTGACCGTGTCGCAATGGGCCGACCGGCACCGGGTGTTCCCATCGCGCCCGGCCGCCGGGGTGGAGCCCTGCAGGATCAGCCGCACGCCCAAGATGCAGGGGATCATCAAAGCCCTTTCGTCGCACAATCCGCTGCAGCCGGTCGTCTTCATGCAGGCGGCGCAGGTTGGCGCGACCAGGGCGGGCACCAACTGGACCGGCTGCTGCATCCACCGCGCGCCGGGGCCGGTCCTGCAGGTGCAGTCGGCGGCGGAACCGGCAAACCGCCTGCCACAACTGCGGATCCACCCGCCGAAGATCAGTCCGCCACGACAGGTCGCCATGGCTCGCCCGGGTTGAACGTCTGGATATCGCCCGCGATGGCGAGTGTGTCCGCACCAAGGTCTGCCTCAAAGAGGGTGCCATTCTCTCCGATGAGAAACGACATTACGCCGGTTTCGCCCGGAACGGCCGGAAAGGCCAGGATCGCATGGCCCGCCACCATGTTGCCGTTCACCTTGTAGTCCATCGCCCCGCCGGGCGCGGCTGGCCCCTGGCGCGTCAGGATGCGATAGTAATAGCCCAGGTAGGGCTGCGGCGGCTGGTCGACCCCGTCGATCGAGATGCCGTCGGCCGAGGCTTGCGCGGCGAAGCCCGCCACCGGGCTCAGGGGTTCGCCCATGTCCTCGGGCCAGTAAAGGCCGTTGCGAAGCCCCGGGTCCGACAGGATCGCATCGGCGAATTCCATCACGCCGTCACCGTCATAATCGACACGCCGAAAGGCCGCCTGAACCTCGACCGCGCGGCGCATGAGCGCGATGACGTCCAGTTCGTTTTCGCCGATGCGTCGGTCGAGGATCTGATCACGCGCTTCCGCGGGATCGAATTGCCAGCCGCCGTCCACAGAAACCAGCGTCACCGGAAAGGGCCAGCGCGTAGGCCCGACCTGAAGCTCTCTGCGGTTTTCAGAAACATCCACAATCTCGGCGCGCGCAGCATAGGCGGACAGGAATTCCTTGCGCGCCTGTTCATCCCCCGTGTCGTCGCCTGACGAGATCAGATCGTCTGACTCTGGCCCGAAGACGGTCAGCAGGGCCGCCCGGTCGCGCGCTGTCAGGGCCGCGACGAAAGAGTCGACGGCCTGCTCGGGCGAGGGATAGGTCGCAGGCTCGGCCAGTGCCGCGCAGGGGGCAAGCAAGCCTGCAAGGGCCGCAGATTTCAAAAGCAACGGTGTTTTCATGTCAGCGCCTCCTTCCGCCGCCGCTGAAGTCACCCCCGCCCGCGCGACTGGCACCGCCCCGCGAAGCCGAGGCCCTGGCGCGCGACCCGCTGGAGGGCTTGTAGGACGGCGGGTGGCTGGCGCTCGAATTCCGGCTGGCAGAGGCTGCCGACGGGCGCGTTGTGGTCTTGGGCTTGGAAACATTCGGCTTTGCCGCAACGGACCGGTTGCCTTGCGGCTTTGGCGCCGGGTCGGTGCGCGTGGGCGCAGCGCCTGCAGCCGGGCGCGGCGAAGGCTTGCCGGCGCGGTCCCCCTTTCCGGTAGATGCCGGAAGGGTTGCCACGCTGCCGCCCGCAGCCGTCTGACGTACGATCTTTTCGCGCGCCGCGTTCTGGCTTGCGTCTGACGGGCGGAAGTTGCCGTCCCTGGCGTTCCGAACCTGATCCTCGCTGACATCCCCAAGGCGGCCACTGTCGATGGCCGGGCGGTCAGGGGGGCGGTTCTCGGCCCTGCCTGCGATGCCGCCAGCCGCGCCACCCGCAATCGCACCGCCAGGATTGCCAGAGCCGGGGCTGCCGTCTCCACGGGTGCCGTCGCCCCGGGTTCCGTCACCCGGCCTGCCGCCTTCCCCCCTGTCCTTGCGGTCTATGTCGATCTGGCCGTTGCCGATGCTGATCCCGTTGTCGATGGTGATGTCACCGCTCCAGTCGATCTGGTTTCCGCCGCCGGGCCCGTTCCCATCCCAATAGCCGTTCCAGTTGTCGTCCCAGTCATCATCGAAGATTTCGTCAAGGATGACGGCACCAGCAAGCACGATGACGCCGGTGGACAGGATGTCATCCCATTCGTCATCGTCCGTCACATAGTAGGGCGTTGCGGGGGCAGGTGTGGTGTAGACCGTTCCGGTGTATTGCGGAACGTAGACAACTTCGGGCTCTGCCGATGAGATCGTGATCGTTCCGGTTTCGGATTCCTCGACATTGATCGCGGCATTGTCCTCAAGATAGCCGTTCAGCCTGGCCTGTGCGCGCAGCCGCTGCAGTGCGGCCAGGCTGTCGTCGGTCTGCCCGATCAGGGCGTTGCCGGCCATTTCTGTCCAGTCGAGATGTTCGACCATGCGACCGATCAGGTCCGGGAACCCTGCGGCAAGCCCCTTGACCGGTTCGGGCCAGGATTGTGCCACGATCAGATCGGACATCTCGCCGGGGGACTTCCCCGCGTTCTTCTGCAGGAAAAGGTCGGCCTTGACGACATCAAGGGGATAGGTCGCCGCCAGCAGCACCTGCGCCAGCAGGGCATCGGGATAAAGGGCGACCGGCGCGAACAGCTCGTCAAGCGCACCGGCATCCAGAAGGCCGCCATCCTCTGGCACGACCTGCGCCGGCGACACAGCAGGCGCGGCCGGTGCCTCAGCCTCCTGAGCCCAGAGCCGGGATGCCGGCAGACAGGGTGCCGTCAGGGCAGTTGCCAGCAGCAAGGACGCTACAGGACCGATGTTTCGAAGTTGGATCATTCTTCCTTCCTCCGGCTTTCTTTCAGTGTCCGCTTCCCCTTGGGACATTTCAAGCGTCGCAGGGCAGCGTAACAGTTACAATGGCGTGGCTTTGCCGTCAGGTGCTGTCAGGTCCGATCAGCTTCGGCACATAGCTGATGCCCCAGGCGACGATCACCCCAAGCGCAGTTTCAACAAAGCGCTGGGTGGCGTACAGCCATGGCTCGGCGGTATGGTCGAGCACGACGATCCCGCAGATGTATCCGGCAACGCGCGCCCCGTCTCCGGCCCCCAGGAGCGTACCCAGCAGCATCGCCGAAACCACCGCGATGCCCACGGCAACGGGACCCGGCCCCAGAAGCTGCGACAGGGCAGCGCCGCAGACCGCACCGATGACCGTGGCAAGGATGCGGCGCAGCCCCAGGCGGCGGGACTGTGCGGGGGACAGGTCGGTCACGATCACGGCGGCGATGAAGGCATAGATCGGGTATTGCAGCGAAAGGACCATGGCGATCCAGGTTGCAAGGGTTCCGGCAACACCGGCGCGAAACGCCAGAATGACTGCCGTCAAGGGAACAGGCCACCTCATCGGGCCTGTCCGATGACGCAGCGCGCATGCGACCAGCAGGATGCGTCACCGCCTTGCAGGCGCAGGGGCCGGTCCCCGTTGTCGGAGATCGGCCCGGTTGCACATGGTGGCGGGTACCGCACGCCCGACCGGCCCAACGTGCCGCTACAGGATCAGCAGCACGATCACAAGGCCCCAGAGCGTCAGCAGGGTGTTTCCGACGGCATAGGGCACCGTGTAGCCCAGCATCGGCACATCGGATTTTGCCACCTCGCCCACCATGGCGACCGAAGCGGTCGAGGTGCGCGCACCGCCGCAGCAGCCAAGGTTGATCGCGGGATCGAAGCGGAAGATGTACTTGCCGACCAAAGGTGCAAGGATCATCGGCATGCCGGTTGCGAAGATGCCCCAGAAGAAGATGCCAAAGCCCGCCTCCTTCAGCCCGGCGATGAAGGTCGGTCCGGACGAGATGCCGACAATCGCGATGAACACGTTGAGGCCGACCGAGTTCATGAACCAGAGCGTCGGTTGCGGCACATTGCCGATCTGCGGCTTCACCGTGCGCAGCCAACCCACGAAGATACCCGCGATCAGCGCGCCGCCAGAGGTCGACAGCGTGATCGGCACACCGCCGATGGGCAGGACATAGGCCCCGAACAGGCCCCCCACGAAGATGGCAAGACCCACCAGAACCATGTTGGTCACGGTCACGGGCCGGTCGGCATATCCTGCCGCATCGACAAAGCGCTGGATGTTGGACTTGATACCCGTCACCCGCAGGATATCGCCCCGGTTCAGCTTGGTCAGCGCCAGAACGGGGATGTTCACCGCAGCCGATCCGCGGCGGATCGAATTCAGGAATACGCCGCGCGCACAGGGATGTTCGCCCGCCTCGGCCAGCGTCATGCCGTCCAGTTGCTTGGATGTCAGCAGCACATCGACGGACTCGACCGGGACATCCAGCAGTTCCCGGTCGTCGATCTCGTCTGCGTCACCAAGCAGGTTCACCAGCACCTCGCGCTTGCCCGAGACGGCGACAATGTCACCGGCCTTCAGCACCGTCTCGGTCGAGACCGGCACGATGCCGCCGCCGCTGCGCAACCCTTCGATGAACATGCGTTCGCCGACCGCCAGCCGTTCGGCCTGGGCGACGGTCAGGCCAACGGCCTTGCCGCCCTCGCGGACGCGATAGGCACGCAGTTCGCGCGCCCGACGCGCACTGATGAACGCCGAAGCCGACGCGCCGCGCGACATTTCACGCTCGTACCTGGCACATTCCGCCGCGACATCGATGTTCAGGATCTTTGGCCCAAGGAAGGCGAGGATCCAACCGGTGCCCACGGTCCCGAACAGGTAGGTGATGGCATAGGCCACCGGGATCAGATCCAGTTCCGCCTTGGCCTGCTCCGGGGTCAACCCCGAGGTGTTGATGGCATCCGTCGCAAGCCCGATCGAGGCCGAAATGGTCTGCGACCCCGCAATCAACCCGGCAGCAAGGCCCGGACCATAGCCCGAAACGATAGCAGCCAAATAGACCGATCCCAGACAGAGGGCACAGACGACGACTGCAAAAAGCGCCTGCGGCACCCCGTCGTTCGCGATCCCGCGCACAAACTGCGGACCAACCCCGAAGCCGACCGCGAACAGGAACATGATGAAGAAAACCGACTTGACCTGCCCCGAAACCTCGATGCCGAGCTGTCCGATCAGGATGCCTGCCAGCAGGGTGCCGGTGACCGCCCCCAGGGTAAAGCTGCCAAATCGGATCGCGCCGACATAGTAGCCGATGGCCAGTGTCAGGAAGATCGCAAGCTGCGGATTGGCGCGCAGCGTCTCAACGACATAGGTGATCATCTCTGCCTCTCTTGTGTGGAGAACGCCCGGCAGGACCAGCGCCCTGCGGGACTGAGGGTCCGCATTACTTGCCGCCTGCTGTCTTGAGGTGCCCGGGCCGGATCAGCTTGAGCCCCTTTGCAGCCTCGTAGCCATGGATTTCCTTCACATCGAGCTTGCGCATGAAATCAATGGTTTCCTGCGTCAGCACCTGGCCCGGAACCATGATCGGAAAGCCCGGCGGATAGGGGATGACGAAGTTGGCCGAGACAAGGTCGGGGCCCTTCTTCAGCCGCGCGTCGATCTCGGCTCCGTTGAGGGCGACATATTCGCAGGCCGCCTCGTTGTAGGCGGCGAAGAAGGCGCTGCGCATGTCGCCTTCGGGCGTGTGCTTGCCCGCATCCTTGCGGAAGGCGTCATGAAAGCGGCTGAAGTTCGGCAGGTCCGGCACGTCGGTCATCAGGCTTTTCGTGCGCCGGGCAAAGGCCTCCTGGCCGACAGCACCGCTGTCGGCAAGTCTTCCCTCGATCTCGGTGCTGATCTCCATCAGCACCCGCACAAGATGCGCGATGTCGCTGCGGGTGTTGTTGATGTTGGATTGCAGCAGCACCGAATTGCGCGAGGTCTTGTTGACCTGGATGTCGAAGCGGTCGGCAAGGATGCCCTTGAACTGCGTCCCGTCGAACCCGGCCGTCCCGCAGACCATCGTCATGCGCGTGGGGTCAAGGTAGAACTCGTCCTCGCGCATCGCGGTGATCACATCCGCCCAGTTTGTGCCGGGCGTCAGATAGTCGGTGAAGCCGGATTTGCGGAATTCCGCCGGGATCAGTTCGTCCGCACCCAGGATGCGGAAGTATTTCGAGATCAGCGGGTGGTTGTTGACGATCTGGCGGATCTTCAGCGCGATCGAGATCGCGTTCATCACCAGCCCGTAGCCCTCAAGCTCCATCTGCCGCCGTGCCACGTCGAGCGAGGCGATCAGCTGCTGGTTCGGGCTGGTCGAGGCATGGGTGAACACGGCCTCGTGGAACTGGCTTTCGACCTTGCCGTAGTCCACATCGCGCACCAGCACCATCGACCCCTGCCGGATCGCCGACATCGACTTGTGCGTCGAATTGGTCTGGTAGACCCGCAGGCGCACCTTGCGCGGATCGGGGATCAGGCGGGTGGACATAAGTGTTTCGCGCGAAGGCTTGTCGCCAAGCGCCTTTTGCTGCGCCTCATAGGCCGCAACCGACGCCGGATCGTGCAGCCAGACGTCAATGGCCTCGGCCGCGCCCATGCCGGTGCGCGGGCGCAGGAACGGCGACCAGCGGGCAAAACCCGACCAGGCCTCATCCCACAAGAAGATCAGGTCGGGCTTGATGGCAAGGCATTCTTCCATCACGCGCCGGGTATTGTACATGTGGCCGTCAAAGGTGCAGTTCGTCAGGTCAAGCAGTTTGACGCGGTCAAGCCGCCCCTCGTCGCGCAGGTCCAGCAGCGCCTTCTTGATCGCCGCCAGCGGCACCGCGCCGTACATCGAATAGGCGGTCAGCGGAAAAGCCTCGACATACAGCGGCTGGCCGCCAGTCAGCACCATGCCGTAGTGGTGCGACTTGTGGCAGTTGCGGTCCACGATCACGATGTCACCCGGTGCCACAAGCGCCTGCACGACCATCTTGTTTGACGTCGAGGTGCCGTTGGTGACGAAAAAGACATGGTCCGCGCCAAAGGCACGGGCTGCCATGCTCTGCGCCTTCTTGATGTTGCCCGTCGGCTCCAGCAGGCTGTCAAGACCGCCGGTCGTGGCGCTGCTTTCGGCCAGAAACAGGTTGATGCCGTAGAATTCGCCCATGTCGCGGATCCAGTCCGACCGGAAGACGGATTTGCCGCGTGCGATGGGCAGGGCATGGAACGTCCCGATCGGGCGCTGCGCATATTTCTTCAGATTGTTGAAGAACGGCGTCTCATAGCGTTCCTGGATGCCCTCCAGAATGGCCAGATGCAGCTCCAGCAGTTCCTCGACCGCATAAAAGATACGCCGCGCGCAGGCCGCTTTCGGGTCTGAGGCGAGCGTTTCCACATCGCGGTCCGAGGTGACGTAGATGTCCAGATCGGGCCGCATCCCCTTCAACACCCCGGCCAGCATCAGGGCTGACTCGTGCTGGGGCACTGTCCCCAGGGTCTGTTCGATGATCCGGCGCAGGACCGGGGCGTCATGCCGCGACCGGAACGGAGCACCCTCGGCGGCGATGACGGAAAGGATCTTGGGGTTGACGATGGCGGCACAGATCGCATCCTCGAAGCTGCCCACGATCACCGGTTCATAGACGAACGCGTCTTCGACGCGGCGCAGCCTGCGCAATTCGGCGCAGATCGCGGGCCAGCGCGCCGGGGGTTGCGGGCTGACCAGCAGCACCTCGAAATAGGGTCTGCGCGTATCGCGCCCGGCAATGACCGAGGGCAGAACCTCGGGCAGGGCATCGCTTCCCTCGGCGCTGCCATCGGCCTCGGTCAACTGGGTGTAGCGGCCGGTCAGGATCGCGTCGGCGTACTGGCGCACCAGATCGGCCACGACGGCGGCCTCGCCCGCAGCCAGCCTGTCGCGCAGCCGGTTCATCAGCCGGATGCCCGGAAAGGCGTGGAATTCCTCGATCACCGCGATTTCTGCCAGCGCCGCCTCGGTCGCGGCCTTGCTGCCGCTTCCGGCCGCCCAGCTTCTGGCCGCCGAATGCACGTTGCGCCAGCTGTCCGTCCGCGTGGAATGCATTGCCAGGAAATTGTCGATCCGGTCAGGTTTCGTCATGACAGACTCCTTGGTTGTGTCGTGATCGGGACGGAGAGGCGGGTGCCTGCCCAAAGCGCAGGGCGCGGCTGCCGATTCGAGACAGAGCATACCGGGCCGGGGTCAGAAGGAACGCTTGACCATGTTTCTAACATGTTATCGTGCATGGCCGGTCAGCCTGCGGGTGCCGGCAGCAGCAGAAGCGTCAGCGCGAAGATGCTGTAGACCATGAGCATCAGCACACCCAGAAACCACGCCGACCGCCCGCCGGCCGTGACGATCGAGGCCGTAAGGACCGCCATGAAGATCATCACGACAGCGCCTTGCCAGAATTGCAGGGTCATGGGCGTTGGCCCGATGACGTAACTGATCAGCACCAGCAGGGGTGTCACGAACAGGGCGATCTGGACCGAACTGCCGAAGGCGATTCCAACGCTCAGGTCCAGACGGTCCTTTGCTGCCGCCGAAAAGGCGGTGGCCATCTCTGCCGCGGCCCCGACCAGGGCGACGATGACGAAACCGGTGAAGGCGGGGGAAAGGCCCAGGGTCTGCGATGCACCGGTCAGTGAGGCCACGAACACCTCGCTGACAAGCGCCACGATCACCGTGACCCCGGCCAGCGTCGCCAGCGCGACGGGGACCGGCAGGGCTTCGCCATGTTCTTCGACATGCGAGGATGCCGAAAAGACTTCGCGGTGCGTGCCAAGCGAGAACAGAAGACCAAAGCCATAGGTCACGATCAGCAGGATCGCCACACCAAGACTGAGCGATTGGGTCACCTGCACCTGGTCTGCCGCCGAGATCGCCGAAGGCACCATCAGGCCGAAGGCTGCGATGAACAGCATCGCCAGCTGCAGGCGCGCATTGGCCAGGTTGAACTGCTGCGTCTTGTGCCTGAGCCCGCCGATCAGGAAACAGGCCCCCATCATGAACAGCGTGTTCGCCACGATGGCCCCCGCAAGCGAGGCCTTGACCAGCACATACTCGCCCGCGCGAAGGGCCGTCAGACAGATGATCAACTCGGTCAGGTTGCCCAGCGTGGCGTTCAGCAACCCGCCAACCGCATCGCCCGTCTTTTCCGCGACCGTCTCTGTCGCAAGGCTGAGCAATGCCGCAAGCGGGATGATCGCCAAGACCGACAGCAGGAACAAAAGCGTGTGCTCTTCGGGGGCGATCTGGTCGGCCACAAGCGGCAAAGGGGCAAGCACAAGCAGCCAAAGCAGCCTGTTCTGACGGATTATCCTGAAAAGATGTGACATGGTCGCGCCCGGTCCCCGGTTAACTGTTCGGCGGCCCCGGTCAACCCGCGACCGGCGTGATGGCGAAAAAGGGCAGCGACAGGAAACCCTTGGCAATGAACGCGTTCGCCAGATCGACGAAGAAAGACCCCGCCAGCGTGATCAGCAGAAACGCCTTGGGCGAAGGGCCGTAGCGCTTGGCGACCTCGTCCATCGTGCCCATCGCGACGGGCATCGAGGCCAGGCCAAACCCGAGAAACCCGCCGACCGTGACGGCGGCGTCATAGTCGCGGCCCAGCATCCGGAACAGCACGAAATAGGCGACGCCGACGGTCACGGCGATCTGGATCACCACATTCAGGGCCAGCGGCACGATAATCTGGGCGACCGAAATCAGCGGTGTCGCCATCAGTGCCGTCACCAGGAAAAGCTGCAACGCCACCGCACCGCCCTTTTCGATCGGCAGGAAATCCAGCCTGAAGCGGAACAGGTCGGCCAGATTGGTCACGATCACCCCGGCAATCATGGCCGAAAGGAAACCCGGCAGGACGATGCCCGCGAAGGCCCCATATGCGTTGATCATGTCGCCCAGGTAGACCGATGTCGCGATGACCAGAACGCCGGCCAGCAGACGCTCGATGCTGCCCGCATCGGGATCGGGGGTCTTCGACGCCTGGGGCCCGGCGAAGGTCACATCGTTCGGCTTATCCTGCCCGTGCAGATTGTGGCGGCGGATGATCCATCCCGTCACCGGCCCGGCCACCAGCGCCCCTGACACAATGGCAAAAGTGGATGCACCGACGCCGACGATGGCCGCATTGGCAAGTCCTTCGGCTTCAAGCTGGCTGGCCCAGGCCATGGCCGTCCCCGGCCCCCCGACGAACGAGAGTGACCCGGCCAGCACCCCGAAAGCAGGATGAGCGCCCCAGGCGACCGAAAGCGCGACCCCGCCAAGGTTCTGCACCACCAGAACGATGACGGTGACCAGGCAGAGGATCAGCAAAGGTTTGCCGCCGGACAAAAGGGCATGGAGTTTCGCCGACAGCCCGATGGAGGTAAAGAACACCAGCAGCAGAACGTCCTTGGTCTTCGATCCGAAGGACACGTCGGTATTGAAATACACCTGTCCGATCAGGACGAGTCCGGCAACGATGGCGGCCCCGATCACGGCGTTCGGGATATCGACCTTTGACAGAAACGGAACGGACCGGCGAACCCATCGTCCGATGAACAGCGCGATGATCGCGATGATGATGGTCTGAAGCTCGCCCAGTTCGATCTGCCACATTCCAAGGTCGTTCATGATCCCTCCTTGCCGAAGACCTGCCATGCACCGCCGAAGGCGCTCGTGCCCGGCAATGCCTGCCGCTGCAACCACATGCGGAACGGGCAGGCAGGCGCAGAAGTACGTTACACGGCTTAACACCCGGGTCCTTTGAACGATGCCGCGGGACGTGAAGACTGATCTGGCGGCCTTTCGGATACCCGGTCAGGGTGACGCAGCAGGAGAGCGGTCATGACATCAGGAAATCGGACAGGGCAGATTGTTCAGGCAGGTCTTCTGGCGCTGATCGGTGCCGCGACAGTCTGCACGGTGGCGAAAGCCCAGGATTTGCCAAAGGTCGAAACGACGTTCGCAAACGGCGGCACGCTGCGCTTCTATGGTCAGCTCAACAAGGGCGTGTTGACCTATGATGACGGGCTGCTGTCCGAAAGCTATGGGCTGATTGACAACGACAATTCGAACACCCGGTTCGGATTGACCTACTCGCAGGGTTTCGGCGATGAATGGAGCTATCTCGGCACGCTGGAGATCCAGTACGCGCCATTCTCGACCGGCAACACCAGCATCCTGCAGCAGTCGCCGCCTGCTTCGGCCTATGAATTCAGCAACGCAAACATCCGCAAGATCGACAACAGGGTTTCCAATCCCCGGTTTGGCGCGTTCTACCTTGGGCAGGGTGACATGGCGTCGAACAGTACCGCCGAGGTCGATCTGTCGGGCACGACGGTGATCTCGTATTCCTCCGTCGCCGACAGCGCGGGCGCGCAACTGCTGCGCCGGTCTGACGGGACGCTGTCGAACATCCAGATCAAGCAGGCCTTCACCAATTATGACGGTCTGTCGCGGCGGGTCCGCGTCCGCTACGACACGCCCCCGTGGTCCGGGTTCGGGCTGCGCACCTCGTACGGGCGCGATCTCTTGTCCACCAGCGAGGCAACGCGCAAGCAGGACCTGTACGACATTGCGGCGGTCTACGAGCGCACCTTCAACGACCTCAAGGTCGCCGCACAGACCGCCGTTTCGTGGAAGGGAAGCGATATCACGATCTTCGACGGGTCGGGGTCAGTCCTGCATGTGCCGACCGGCCTGAACTTCACCGTCGCGGCCGGAACGCAGGACAATTCGGATGTGACCGGTTCCTACGGCTATGCCAAACTTGGCTGGCAGGGTGATCTGGTGTCATGGGGCAAGACCGCCCTGTCGTTTGACTATTACGGCGGGTCCGACATTGCGACCGAAGGGTCCGACAGCGAAAGCTGGGCCCTGGCGGTCGTACAGAACGTGCCGAAGTGGAATACGGAATTCTGGATGACCTGGCGGGACTACGACTACTCGGAAACCGACACGTCGTTCGAAAGCGCGCAAGCCTTCTTCATCGGTGCGCGGTTCAAGTTCTAGCCAACCGAACCTAAAGGTCATGGCATAGGGTTTTCCGGGGTCCGTTGACATTCATTTCAGACGGATGACGGTTGCTGCGCGTGCGATGAAAGCGCTGCAGCTTCCGTCGGTTTTGCACAAGCGGCCCTCTGCGACCATGACATCCCGTCCCGCCACCCCGGTGGCAGAGGTTTGCAGGTCAATCAACGGGCCTTCGCCGGACATGTGGAGCAGCCCGTTGTGCAACACGCCGCGCAAGAACTGCCAATTGGCCCCGGCCCTAAAGGCAGGGCAATACCCAGTTCATTCAATCTGGCTTCCGCGCTCATTCCTGCCCCCTATCCGCAAGTCATCCCCCAACAGGGTGCTGAAAAAGTGCTGTCCGCATCGGCTGCCTGACCGCAAAGCGGGAAACTCTTCCGCCTGCGCGCGCCTTATGCATCCCGGCAGGGGCCATCGCCCCGGCCGCAGTGCCAAGGCTGAACCCACGCCAGCCGGGGGCCAAAGCCCCCAACCAGCGCCCGCCCCACCCCTGGCGGGCGCTTCGCACCCGCCGGGCCGGGCGCTGGCCTGCCGTGTTCCCGGACCCGCCGGTCTGCGGGGCACCGTCCCGCCCAAAGGGGCAGTCCCTTTCCCCGGATCGGGAGGATTCTTCCGGCACGCAGGCGACCGGAACTTTTCAGCACCCTGCCCTCATGATCGCAGTCGCGCCCTTGCTTGATGGCAACTGACCCGGCGGGGCCGGGCGGGGCATGATGGGGATGCGCAAGGCAGGAGACGGAACCGGGACGACGATTGAGCAAGCCCTTATGCGCGGGTTGGGTGGCGCATGACCGTGGTTTCGTCGCGGGGCTGCCTCGCTCCAAGGATCAGGCGTCGACACTGTCGGCCCATCAAAGGCTGCGGCGGTTCCCCGCCGTGTTCCGCCCCCAACCCGGCGCATCGGCCCGATCCGGGGGCGTTCCGTCTTCTCAGTCGTCGCGGACCCTTTCGTCGCCCGGGGGGCGGTCGCTGCCCTGGCGATGGCCCGGATGAAGTCGGCCATCTTACGGGTGATCGCCGTTATGACCACCACCTTTACCTTCCCGGCTGCAACAAGATGGCGGGAACGCCGGCACATCCTGAGCTGCCCCTTTTCAGGCGATGTCACGAACCGCCTGCGGCAGCGCCTCGATCCTGGCAAACAGCTTCGGGCTGACGCGGGCCTGCATCCGGTCGCGCCGGACGCCGCCGGTCAGCGCGCGCCGGGCAAGCCCGCTTTCCGCCCTGATGATCCCGCCCCGCCGCACGCTTACGCCGCCGGAATGCTCCGGCGGCGTCAGCCCCAGCCAGGCCATCAGTTGCCCCAGAGTGTCAAACCGCCGGAAGTCCCCGACCCCGGCCCCCACCGTCCCCGCGACGGTGAACCCGACACCGCGCATCGCCTGCACGGCGGCAACGACCGGCGCAAGATCCACCTCGGGATTGATGAGGAAACGCCGGAAATCAGGGCGGCCGAGGTCACCGGCAGTAACGTCGGGGATGCGCCGATGTTGCCAGAACTGGCGGCCCAGATCTCTGCTGATCAGGACATTGCCAGCCCCCCACCCCGTCCTTCTCCGGGTCCGGCCCGCCCATGATCCGGGCAGCGGCGTCCGCCATCTTTGCCGGCACCGGGCACGGAACCCCCTTGCAGCAGCCCGACAGCCCCGCCGGACCTTCCGCGGTGTCGCGGTGAACCCGTTCGGCGGGGAAACTGTCCCCCGGACGGTTTCCTGATCCGCCTCACCGAAGGGTCTGCCGGCCCATCCCGCAGGTCCGGGCCGCGCCCGCGGTCAACCCCCGGCACAGGTGCCAGACCCGGCATGCGGCAGGCTGACCCGGCGTCGCGGCCCTGCCCCGCCGCCATCGCCGGGTCCGACGCCGCAAAGCCACATCGCGCGATCCCGATCCCGGACATTCCTGCCCCCAAATAACGGAAGCATATCGACTTGCAGAAGTACGTCCTCGGGACTGCCTGGCAGGCAGATCAACGGACCGTCTGTATCAGTGACCCGACCCCGGTCGTCCCGGATTCAAATCGAGAGTCCGTGGGGTTGACCGGGATCGGTTTCGGGCTGGGCAGGCGGGCCGGGCGCGGCGGCCTAAAGGCCAGCCGCCGCACGTTCGACGAATCGTTTGACACGCTCCGGTTCCACCGGGTTCCACCACACTCCGCCCACCTTCAGGGACGATGCGACGATGACGCCATTGGTGCGCGACAGGATGGCCGCGATATTGTCTTCGCTGACACCCGATCCCACCAGAACCGGAAGATGCGTCGCCCCTGCGATTTCGGCGATCTCCTCGGGGCTTGCCGCGTGGCCCGTACGCTGGCCGGTCGCGATGACACAGTCTGCGTCAAAGAAAGCCAGGTCGCGGGTCAGTTCCGCGACGGATCGGTCCGCAACAATGGCGTGGCTGCCGTGTTTCACATGGGCATCCGCAAAGATACGCACGTTTTCCGCGCGCAGAAGCGACCGGTACCGCAGCGCCTCGCCGGCCCGGCCTTCGATGAAGCCCTCGTTGGCGACATAGGCATTGGCCCACTGGTTGACCCGGACAAAGTCGGCGCCACCCGCGACCGCCGTGGCAATCGCCGCCAGTGGTGCGTTGGCCAGCACGTTGATACCCACCGGCGCACCGGTGGCCCGCCGCACCCGGTCGGTGACGACCGACAGGAAGGCCGGAGTTTCGGGGCCGATATCCTCGGGCTTGGAAAACGGGATGTCGCCGTGGTTTTCCACGATCAGCCCATGCATCCCGCCCGAAATCAACGCCTCGGCATCGCGGAGGCAGTGGTCGTAAAGGCTGTCCATCGTCGCCCCCCGATAGCGGGGCGCGCCCGGAAAGGGCGGGCAATGGATCATTCCGATCAGGGCTTTCTCGCGCCCGAAGATTTCGCCTATCGCGCCTGGGCTGCGGTTGGATATGGTCTGCATCGGACAACCTTCAGATCGGAAACGGCAAAGACATGCGCGCCTTCGTGATCGGCAACGTGGCCCTGGACGAGACCGTGACGGTCCGGGGCTTGCCCGCCATCGGCGCGTCGGTCCACGGGCAGGCGGGCCAGACCGATCTTGGCGGAAAGGGTGCCAACCAGGCGATCATCCTGGGTCGGGCGGGGCTGCCCTGCCGCTTTTGTGCCGCCGTCGGAGAGGACAGCCGCGCCGATGACATCCGGTCGCGTCTGGCGGCCGAACCCCTTGAGGCCGACCTTATCCGCGTGGCGGGAGTGGCCAGCGATTTCTCGATCATCCTTCGGACCCCGTCGGGCGACAATGCCATCATCACCACCAATGCGGCGGCGTCGGGGCTGACACCCGAAGCCGCTTCTGCGGCGCTTGCCGGTGCAGTGCCCGGCGATCTGCTGGTTCTGCAAGGCAACCTTTCGGCGGACACCACCGTTGCAGCACTTCGCCAAGCCCGGGCAAGGGGCATGCAGACTGCGCTCAATCCATCGCCGCTGCGCCACTTTTTCAGGGATATCTGGCCTTTGGTGGACATCGCCTTTCTGAACGAAACCGAGGCAGCCGCGCTGGGCGGCACCAGGGCACTGCTGGCCGCCGGGGTGCCGCAAGTCGTGCTGACCCTGGGCGCAAAGGGCGCGCGGCTTGTCACGACGGAACAGGATTTCCTTGTCCCGGCGCAGCCGTGCAAGGTTGTGGACACCGCCGGGGCAGGCGATTGCTTCATGGCCACCGCCCTGGCATCGGCTGGTCTGCGCGATGCGCCGCTGGATCCCCGCGCCCTGCGCCACGCGGCAGCGGCGGCGGCCATCACCGTGTCGCGCCCCGGCACCGGTTCCGCCTTTCCGACCCGGGCTGAACTGGCAGAAATCCTGCTGCAGCCGTGACGGCGGTCAGCCCCGGTCATGCGCAAGCCATCCCAGAAGGTTTTTCCACAACCGGCCATACCCCTGCCAGGCGCAGAACGCCGGTGACAGCCAGTGTGGCCCGATATCCGATGTCCAGGCCGCCGTCCGCCCCTTGCCGAAACCGCCCAGAACCAGCAGAGGATGGCCACCCTGTTCTTCGGGAATGCGCGCCAGAACCTGGGCGTTCGGGCGGACCTCGACCTCGTTGACACCAAGAACAAAGGGCCAGGCCCCGTCCAGCCCCGACATGACCGGATGGTCGGGTTGCAGCACCTGGGCCACCGCGCCTTCGGGCATCTCGACCCGGTCGTCCCAGGGGTGGCAGGTGACGGGCAAGACATCCTCGACCGGGGTCTTGCGCCAGCGCGCCTTACCGTCGATCCCCTGAAAGCTGAGATAACCACCCACCATCAAAAGCCCGCCACCGCCTTCGACCCAGGCCTTGATCAATCGCAGCCGGTTCGGCACGGTCTGTGACCGGAGCCAGACGGCGGGCGGCAGCAGAAACGAGTTGGCACCGATGTCCGACAGGATGATGACGTCGTAGGCATTCAACCCGTCCATGTCGAAGGGGAACTTTTCCACCGCGTCATGCGCCGTCATATAGGTCAGCTCGAATCCGGAGCCTTTGAGCGCCTCCACAAGCGGCTCTGCCCCCAGATGGAAGGTGACGCTGCCGAATTGATCAAAGCCCTTGTAATGGGTGGCCGCCGAAACCCAGCTTTCGCCGACCAGAAGCACCTTGGTTGTCATGCAGTCCTCATTTCTTCAGATCGACGCGTCGAAAACGCGCCGCGGATTGGTTGTCATCAGCATCGCACACAAGGCCGCGTCCATCCCGTGGCGCTGAAGTCGCGGCAGGAAATGCCGTTGCACAAAGGCATAGCCGTTCCCGCCATAGCGCGTCAGCATCATCTTGATGAACACATCCTGCGACAGCAGCACCCGGTCCAGATGCCCGGCGTCTGCCAGCCGCAGGATGGCGCGGGCCACCTCGTCGTCACCGGGGCATTGCACCTGCTGGTCGGCATAGAAGTAGTCCATGCCGATCATGTCGAATTCCACGAAAGCCCCGCGTTCGGCGATGCTGCGCTGATAGTCCCGGTCATCATGTGACGGGTTCATGTGACACAGCACCGTGTGGGACAGGTCGGCGCCCTCCGCCTCTGCGATGTCCAGCACGCGATGGCCCAGGCGGAACCACCCCGGCAGATGTACCATAAGCGGCAGGCCGGTGCGCACCTGCGCCCGCGCAGCCCCGCGCAGGGATTTTTCTTCGCTTGCGGTAAAGTCGGACGACACGCCGATCTCGCCGATCAGGCCGATCTTTGCATCGGTGCCGTCGGTGCCGTGCAGGGCCTCGGTCACGATCTGGTCGGCGATGTCATCGATGGAAAGCCGTGCCACCTCGTCCGGCATCGAAGAGGCAAGATAGTACCCCGCCCCCATGACGATGTTCAGCCCGCTTTCTGCCGCGATCCGCCGCAGCTTGACCGGATCGCGGCCGATCCCGCGGCAGGTCGGGTCCACAACCGACCGCCCGCCGACCCTGGCAAAGGCCCCGATCTCTTCGATGCACAGGTCCATCTCGTCCAGCGCGATGTTGTGCTTGTTGACGAAGGGGTCCTGCCGCAGTTCCGACAGGATCTCGATCCGTACCGGGCCTTCCGCCAGGTACTGCCGGGCAGGGTCCTTCGGCGGGTTCCACCAGCAGGAGCAGTCATTCTGCAGATGCTCGTGCATCAGCGTGACGCCCAGATCGCCGCTATTGATCGGGCCATTCACGGTCATCACCAGCCCTGACCCGACATGCGCCTTTGACCGTTCGTCTGTCATCCCGGTTTCCTTCCAAACCGCAGGCCGCCGCTGAAAAGCTTCGTGTTCATCCAGATGGCGGCGAGGATGATCGTCCCCGTCACGATCTGGGTGAAGAAGGGCGAGATGTGGACCAGGATCAGCCCGTTGCCGATGACGGCGATGGTCATGGTGCCAAGGACAGTGCCCAGCATGCTGGACTTGCCCCCCATCAGCGACGTGCCGCCCAGAACCACGGCCGCGATCACCTGCAACTCGAACCCGACCGCCGCATTCGAGGACCCCGACCCGAGCCGGGCCGCAATCAGCAGGCCCGCCATTGCACAGGCCACACCCGACACCACATAGACTGACGCCACCGTCCACCGCGCCGGCATCCCGACGCGTCGCGCCGCCTCCATGTTCGAGCCGACGGCGACAACCTGCCGCCCATAGCGCGTGCGCAGCATCACGACAAAGCCAAGGATCGCCACCAGGATCGAGATCAGCGCCGGGACCGGAAACCCCGCCAGCGTGCCGCGTCCCAGCCAGAAAAAGCCGGGCACATCCTTGATCGGGATCGAATACCCCTCGGTCAGATACAGCGCATAGCCGCGCAGGATCGACAGGCCCGCAAGTGTCACAATGAAGGCGGGAATGCCCTGATAGGCGATGAACCAGCCCTGGATGGCCCCGATCACCCCGCCAAGGACCAGCATCAGAAAAACCACGGTGATCCAGTCAAGGCCCGCCGCCAGCGCTATGGCAGCCACAGCGTTGACCAGTGCCACGGTTGAGCCGACCGACAGGTCGATTCCCGCCGTTGTGATCACCAGCGTCATGGCAACCGCCACGATCAGCACCGGCGCGGCCTGACGGACGATGTTCAGAAGGTTTCCGGCGGTCAGGAACGTGGGCGTCAGCAGGCTGAACAGCAGCATGCAAGCCATGAAGAACACCGCAATCGACAGCACCTGCGCATTCTCGGCCACGAAATCCGCCAGCGGCGACCCCTTTGCGCGTTCGGAATACGCCGGCATCAGTGCGACCCCTTTCCGACGATCAGATCGACCAGTTCCTGCAGGTTGGTCTTGCCGATCATCCGTTCGGCAACTTTCGTGCCTTCATACATCACGGCTATCCGGTCGCAGACGCGAAACAGGTCCTGCAGGCGGTGGGTGATCAGGACCACGCCCACGCCCTTTGCCTTGACGCGGTTGATCAGCGCCAGCACCGCCTCAACCTCTGCCACTGCAAGGGCCGAGGTTGGCTCATCCATGATCAGCACCTTGGGCTGAAAGCTTGCCGCCCGCGCGATGGCTATGGCCTGGCGTTGGCCGCCCGACAGCTTTTCGACCTTGGCCGTCAGGCGCGGAATGCGGATTTCCAGCGCGTCCAGCATCTGCCGCCCCCGGGTCAGCATCTGCTTCTGATCCAGAAACGGGCCGCGCGTCAGTTCGCGCCCCAGAAAGAGGTTGCCCACCACATCGACATGGTCACAAAGGCTGAGGTCCTGGAACACCATCTCGATATGCCGCGCCCGTGCGTCGGACGGGCCGAGGAAGCGCACAGGCTCGCCTTCGACGCTGATCGTCCCCGCATCCGGGATATAGGTGCCCGACATCACCTTCGACAGGGTCGACTTTCCCGCCGCATTGTCGCCGATCAGGCCCAGACATTCGCCCGGCATCACATCCAGATCAACGCCCCGGAGCGCCTGATGCGACCCGAACGTCAGCGAAATGCCCCGCAAGGAAACCAGCGGCACGATGTGCGGAAGGGGGCGACCCCCTTCCGCAGCGGACGCTTCGGGATGAAGCGTCGGTCCGGTCATTGGAACATGGACCGGAAGTCGTCCACGTTCGCCTTGGTGACGATCGTGACCGGGACCGAGATGGTACGCTCGACCGTGCCGCCTTCGGTGATCGTCTTGAGCGCGTCAACCGCAGCGGCCCCCATGCCGGCGGGATCCTGCTGGATGACAGCCTCGACATAGCCCGCGTCGATGCCTGCAATGGCCGATGCCGTCAGGTCCCAGCCGAACACCTTGACATTCGCCTGCCGCCCCTGGCTTTCCACGGCCGCAACCGCGCCCAGCAGGGCCGGTTCGCCCGTGGCATAGATCGCCGTCATGTCGGGATTGGCCGTCATCAGGTTTTCGGCCGCCGCCAGCGCGGTATCCTGAACGTTCTGGCCATCGACCGTTCCGACAATCGTCACACCCTCGACACCGGCCAGGGCACCGGTGAACCCATCCATCCGCAGGTTCTGGATGAACGAGTTCAGCGCGCCGACGATGCCCAGCTTGGCCCCGCCGGCACCCTTGGCATACTCTGCGAAATAGGCGCCAAGGTCGGCCCCGGCCTTGCCGTTGTCGACGCCGATCACCGCCGATTGCTTGCCGTCCTCGGGCAGGATCGCGTCGATGGCGACAACCGGAATACCCGCTGCCGCCGCCTGATCGACCGCCGGCATGATGCCGTTCACGTCGATGGCGACGATGGCGATTCCATCCACGCCTTCCTGGATATAGGTCTCGATCGCGCTGTTCTGCGCTGCCGGGTCATTGTTGGCGTTGAAGATCACCAACTCCACCCCGGCCGCATCCGCCGCCTTCTGCGCGCCTTCGTTCATCTGGTTGAAGAACAGCGCCTGTTGGTTGATCTGCACCAGGGCGAACTTCTTCTTGTCCTGCGCCATGCCCGGCACCGCCGCCAGCATGACAGCCGAGCCAAGCAGCACCCCAAGTCCCCGACGCGAAAGGGCAGTCATCTTCATCGTGTTCATGGTCAGTTCCCTCAGTTGGACGTTGCGGTTCATGACCTGATCACCGGCGCAACGGAATTCCGCGTGATCAGGGTGACAGGCATGATCTCCTCTTGCGGGAGCGTGGTCGGGTCACTCCAGTCGGTATCCAGCAGCAAGGACAGGGCCCGGATACCCAGATCCCGGACCGGCTGGCGCACCGCTGTCACAGCCGGTGCGAAAAGATGCAGCGGGCCGACATCGTCAAACCCGACAAGCGAAAGGTCCCGGGGCACCCGGATGCCTGCAGCATTCAGCACCTCCAGCGCCCCCGTGGTGATTTCGTCCGATGTCGCAAAAATGGCGCTGACGTCCAGCCGTGCTGCCAGCATGCGCTTTGCCGCCTGCCGGCCGAACTCTATTGAATACTCGCCCTCATACCGCTCGATCCGGGCATCGGCCCCCCAGGTTTCGGTCATGGCACGCCGGAAGCCGTCAAAGCGGCGCGCGCCGCTGAGCATGGCGTCCGCCCCCCCGATGAACAGGACCCGCCGGTGCCCGGCCTCGGCCAGATGCCGCCCGGCCAGATACCCGCCCTGATGATTGTCGCAGAAAAGCTTTGGGGCGGACGTTCCCGCGACATCTTCGTCCAGAACAACCACCCGACCGCTTGCATTGATGGCCGCAGCCAGGGTGCCGTCATCGGGGTGGTTGGTGACGAAGATCAGACCGTCCACCTGATTGCGGCGTACCGCCTGCAGGTAGGACAGCTCACGCTCCCCCCGGTTCAGGGTGGCATGCAGCGCCAGCCCAAGCCCGCGCCGGTCTGCCTCGGCCTCGACCGCGGCAACGAGGGTGGCGAAGAACGGGGTCGCGATGTCGGGAATGACCAGCCCGATCGTGTCAGACCGCCCCCGGCTCAGCCTGCGGGCGTGCGGGTTGGGCTGGTAGTTGAACCGAAGGATCGCGGCCTCGACCGCTGTGCGCGTGCGTTCCGGCAGGTCGAGCGTTCCGTTCAGGAAGCGTGAGACGGTCGTCACCGACACCCCTGCCGCCTGTGCCACATCCCGAAGGCTTGCCACTGACATCGGTCAATCCCGCCCGAGTGAATCGGTTTACTAAACCGTTTTACAAGATCAGCACGTGGAAGCATCGCGAGTCAACAGCCTTGGTCCGCTGGTCGGCGGGAAAGCGAACGCGGGTCAGGACGCTGTGCGGGACGGCTCAGGATCAAGCGCCTTCGATGCTTGACCTTCCCTGTCACTGCCGCCACCTTGGCCACCGCGACCCGTCAGCCTGAATGGATGCCCCGCATGTCCGACCGCTTTGCCATATACCCCAGCCTTGCCGGAAAGACGGTTTACGTCACAGGCGGTGCCTCGGGCATAGGTGCCGCGATTGTGACGGCCTTCGCCCGTCAGGGTGCCCGGGTGGGTTTTGTCGATCTGGACATCAACAGCAGTGCCGCCCTTTGCGCGGCCCATGCAGATGTCACGCATGAAATCTGCGACCTGCGCGACATCGGAAGCCTGCGCGCAGCGTTCGCCGCGCTGAGATCACGGATCGGTCCGGCGGATGTGCTGGTCAACAACGCCGCCCGTGACGACCGGCATGCCTGGACCGATGTCACGCCCGAATACTGGGACGAACGGATGGATACCAACCTCCGGCATCAGTTCTTTGCCATTCAGGCGGTGGCACCCGACATGATCGCAGGCGGCGGCGGTTCGATTATCAACATGGGATCGAACAGCTGGTTCGAGGCCGGAGGAGGTTTCCCGGCCTATGCCACCGCCAAGGCTGCGGTGCACGGCCTGACACGCACCATGGCGCGGGATCTTGGAAAACACCGCATCCGCGTCAACGCGGTGGTTCCGGGCTGGATCATGACCGAACGGCAGAAGACGCTGTGGGCAAAACCGGAGGCCATCGCGGCGCACCGGAACCGGCAGTGCCTGCCGGACCTGATCGACCCGGTCTATGTCGCGCGGATGGTCCTGTTCCTGGCCTCGGACGATGCGGCCATGTGCACCGCGAACAGCTACATGGTCGAAGCGGGTTCCATCTGACCGGACTGCCTGTCCTGCTGGCCCCGGCCGCCAGACATGCACCGGGGCCCCTGCCACTTGCACTGCCACCCTTGTCCTGTCCCCGACCGGGGCAGCACAGGCACGCGGCCGTCATCTTCAGCGCCGACAAGCGGCCCGCTGTCGCTGTTATGGCCTGTCTCTAGAGCGTGATGACTTTAGACTGAACCATATCCTGAGTTCCTGAGGTAGTTTTCGCACTCCTGCGGTGTGAACAGTTCAAGTAGGTCGCCGATCTTTCTCCACACAGCTTCCTTGCTG
>JADCEF010000079.1 GCA_020250445.1 Rhodobacter sp. | reverse complement strand
GCGACCCGCGTTTCCCCGCCCGCGCGGGACGGTGCCCTGTAGACCGGCAGGTCCGGGATGGACAGAGGCCAGCGCCCGCCGGGGAGGGCGCTGGCCGGGGGCTTTGGCCCCCGGCTGGGCAAGGATCAGCACAGTGCTGTGGCAGGGGCGATGGCCCCCGCCAGGGGGCGCAAAGCGCCAGGGCAGAAGAGTGTCCCGCTTTGCCGTCAGGCCGCCCATGCGGCCGACACGGCTTCTGCACCCTGCCAGAGCGGTTTCTTCCCTGCAAAACGCCCCCGGCGGCCCCCTGCGCAAGGGGGCGGGCGCCGCGCGGACGCCGGGCAGCAGGCGCGCCGCTGCAGGCGCCCCTTTTCCGGCAGAGAGAAAATGCGCGGATGGCCTGTAAGCCGGGTTCTGTCCGGGGGCCGAAACCCCCTGGATGACCATTCCTCTGATCCCGCCGTTGCCGGCGGGCTTTAGCTGCCAACCCGGGCCTCCGGGCTGAAGCGTCCCTGCGGTGCCGCCCGTTGCCGGACCGCCCGCCTGAGGCCCCTATTCGGCATTGCTCCGGGTGGGGCTTGCCGTGCCGTCCCTGTTGCCAGGTCCGCGGTGGGCCTTTACCCCACCGTTTCACCATCACCCCGGAACCGTTGCCGGTCCGATGGGGCAGACTCTTCTCTGTGGCGCTTTCCCTCGGGTTGCCCCGGCCGGGCGTTACCCGGCACCCTTGCTTCATGGAGCCCGGACTTTCCTCGACAGGGCCTGCGCCCCGCCGCGGTCATCCAGCCATCCGCGCAAACCGCAGTTAAGGGCGCACCCCGCCCGCGTCAACCGGAAAGCGCCGGGCAAGGTCCAGCATGATGCCCATGTCCACCGCGTCCAGCGGCCCGACACCCCAGGGGCGGAAGCGCAGCCGCACCGCGCGTAGCAGGATGTCAAAGGGCACGTCGGGATAGCCAAAGGTGCGGGCGGCGGTGACAAAGCCGCCCGGGTCCGGTCTGTCCTGCAGCGCTTCGGGCCAGACCGACAGCCCCGCCTGCGCCAGCCTGCGCCAATCGAACCGCGCGCCCGGATCACCCTTGCGCGCGGGGGCGAGGTCGGAATGGCCGATCACGCGATGCGGCGGAATCGACCACCGCGCAAGAATGCCGCCAAGCAGGAATTCCAGCGCGGTCATCTGGGGCGCAGCAAAGGGTTGCAGCCCATCATTGGCCAGTTCAATGCCAATGCTGTGCGAATTGACATCCGTCACCGCCCCCCAGGACCCCGCCCCGGCATGCCAGGCCCGCGCCCGTTCAGGGACAAGGGCCAGCACATCGCCCGCTTCGCAGATCAGATAATGCGCCGAAACCTCTGCCAGCGGATCGCACAGGCGCTCCAGCGCGGCGGCACAACTGGGCATCGCCGTGTAATGCAGCACGACAAGATCCGGCGCAACCCCGTCGCGCCGTTCCCCGAAGTTCGGCGACAGGGCGGGGCCCATCGCCCTATTGCAGGGCGGCGCGGAACGGACGCGGGTCCCAGGCGCAGGCAAAGCCGTCGCCGTCCGGATCAAGCCCCCTGATATCCCGCTTCGGCCCGCCTGATCTCAGGAAAGCCTCCTGCGCAAGATCAGGCGATTTGTAGCGCCTGCAGGCCGCTTCCGGCGAGGTCAGCCGGATCGAGGACCGGCTGTAGATCTGCTCGCCCACCCCGTTGCGGGTGTTGAGTGCGTATTCAATGATGTTCGGCCCACTGCTGCCGGTTCTCTGCGGCAGGGGTGTGGGTTCCACGACAACATATTGCGCGCGGTTCCGGGCAATCCGCTGCGCGTCGCTTTCGATGGTCTCGCGTCCGGCCACGGCATCAAAATCCTGCTCGTCCGAGATTCCGCCGTTGACCCGGGCCATTTCACCGGATTCAACCTTGATTCCCGCCGGAGCATCGCCGCGCGGGCGGTTCGGGTCGAACAGGTCCGACGAACCGATCATCGCACCACCGGACGCGCCCTGTTGCGGCAAGGGGGCAGACACCGAAGGCGACAGCGCGCTCAGCGGCGCGCCCGCCGCCTGTTCAGAGGCGTCAATCGCGGCACCGATCCTGGCAGGATCAAACCCTGTTGCCGGCATCTGGCCCATCGGTGCCATCGTCCCGTTCCGCGGGGCCGCACCGGTCAGCTGTGCTTCGCGGTATGTGTCATAATCGCTGAACCCCGCCCCCATTCCGGGTTGTTCCGGGGCGCAGGCCGACAGGCCGACAAGTGCTGCAACAAGAACGGCGGAACGCATCATACTCTCCAGACCCGGGCGGAACATCGGGGCCTTTACCACCATTTCTGCGCCTTTGCCACAAAACCGGCGGCCTGTTCCAGCACATAGGCGTGATTCAGAAGGTCCGCCTCCTGCCAGGGCCTGCCGATCAGCTGCAGGCCCAGCGGCAGGCCTTTTGCATCCAGCCCCACCGGCACGGCAATGCCCGGCAGGCCGGCCAGGTTCACCGTCACCGTGAAGACATCGTTCAGATACATTTCCACCGGATCGGCATGGGCCATTTCCCCCAGGCCAAAGGCGCTGGAAGGGGTGGCAGGGGTCAGGATCGCATCAACGCCGGTCGCAAAGGCCTGCTCGAAGTCGCGCTTGATCAGGGCGCGCACCTTGCGGGCGCGGTTGTAGTAGGCGTCATAGAACCCGGCGGACAGCACATAGGTGCCGATCATCACGCGGCGCTGCACTTCCTTGCCGAAGCCTTCGGCGCGGGTTTTCTCGTACATCTCGGTGATACCGTCGCCCTGGGCCAGCTTCGCGCGGTGGCCATAGCGCACGCCATCATAGCGCGCCAGATTGGACGAGGCTTCGGCCGGGGCGATCACATAATAGGCAGGCAGCGCGTATTTCGTATGCGGCAGGCTGATGTCAACGATCCTGGCCCCGGCATCCTTCAGCATCGCCGTGCCATGGGCCCACAGCGCCTCGATCTCGGCAGGCATGCCGTCCATGCGGTATTCCCTGGGAATGCCGATGGTCTTGCCACGGATTTCGCCGGTCAGGGCCGCCTCGAAATCCGGAACAGGCAGGTCAGCGCTGGTCGAATCCTTCGGATCGTGCCCGGCCATCGTCCCCAGAAGCAGGGCGGCGTCGCGGACGGTCTTTGTCATCGGCCCGGCCTGGTCCAGTGACGAGGCAAAGGCGATGATACCCCAGCGGCTGACACGCCCATAGGTCGGCTTGATGCCGACGATCCCGGTAAAGGCGGCAGGCTGGCGGATCGATCCGCCGGTGTCGGTCCCCGTGGCGGCAAGGCACAGATCGGCGGCAACCGCACTGGCGGACCCGCCCGATGACCCGCCGGGCGTCAGGGCCGTGTCATCGCCCGCGCGCCGCCACGGGTTGACGGCATCGCCATAGCACGAGGTCTCATTGCTGGACCCCATGGCGAATTCATCCATGTTAAGCTTGCCCAGCATCACCGCGCCGGCGGCGAAAAGCTGCGAGGTGACGGTGCTTTCGTATTCGGGCCTGAACCCGCGCAGGATGTTGGATGCCGCCTGCGATGCCACCCCCCTGGTGCAGAACAGGTCCTTGATGCCCAGCGGTATCCCGCACAGATCGGGTGCGGCACCTGCGGCCAGCCGCGCATCGGCGGCCCGCGCCTGGGCCAAGGCGATTTCGGGGGTCTTGTGCACAAAGGCATTCAGGCTGTCCGCCGCATCCATCGCGGTCAGGCAGGCCATGGTCAGATCGACCGCCGAAAGCTCGCGCCTGCGCAGGGCGTCGCGCGCGGCCGCAACCGTCAGCGTGTTGGCACCCGCGCTCATTCCACCACCTTCGGCACGGCAAAGAACCCTTCGCGCGCATCCGGCGCGTTCTTCAGGATCGCGCCCTGGATATTGCCGTCCGTCACGATGTCGGCCCGCCGCTTGAGCCGCATCGGCGTGACGCTGGTCATCGGTTCGGTCCCGGTCACGTCCACCTCGTTCAGCTGCTCCATGAACTGCAGGATGCCGGACAGCTCGCCCGCCAGGGCCGGCAGATCGG
This sequence comes from Rhodobacter sp., assembly GCA_020250445.1. Lineage (GTDB taxonomy): Bacteria > Pseudomonadota > Alphaproteobacteria > Rhodobacterales > Rhodobacteraceae > Aliitabrizicola. Next base: position 58,283 of record JADCEF010000079.1, on the reverse strand, counting down.
CCTCATCCACGCGGATGCGCGCCAGCTTGGCCACGCGGCGGGCGGTTTCGATATCGATGGACAAGCCTCGGCCTCCGACGGTCGTTTTGCACCGTTTAGCCGCGCGGGGCGATCACTGCAAGGCGCGGTCTAGCCGCGCCGGATGCGCCGGAACAAGGCATATCCCGCCAGAAGCACGGCAAGGATCACGGCATTTGCCGCCAGCCCGACCCCCGCCGCAACCTGCATCGTGACCCCCTGCGGCGGTGACAGGGTTGCCGGGATCAGCACCGCCACAAAGACGGCCCCTGCCAGCAGCGGAATGACCTTGCCGGTCACCGTCACGGTGCGCATGGTTGTTACGATCAGGGCAATCAGCAGGCCGATGCGGAAGGGGTCCGCAAGCTGGGCAAGAAACACCTCGGTCAGGGTCATGCAACATCCTCCGCCGCCTGTTTGGCCGGTCCCTGCCCGCAGATCAAGCCCTGCCTGCGGTGCCTGACATAGACGTTGATCATCCAGCCCAGCATGACCGCATTCAGAAGATGCCACAGGAAATGCGTGCCCATGGGCCAGACGGCGCAAAGCGGTTCGTCCAGCGTCCGGAAGACAAGCGACAGAACCAGAAGGCCCGCCCCCGCCGCCAGACCCTGTGCCGTTCCCGGCGCGCGGCGGCGCAGCAGCCAGGCATAGGCAAGGATCAGGACCGGCACCGGGGCATAGCCGGCCGATGATCCCAGCCCCGGGATCATCGACCACAGCGGCACGGTCGCGGCCGCGTAAGGCAGGAAGGCCGCCGTTGCCAGTCCGGCCTGCCAGGGCGCAAGCCGCAGGAAATCACGGCTTGCCGCAAAGATGTAAAGCAGAATGAACGCAACGATCGGGATCACATCCATCACCCCGGTCGTCCGGTTGGCATGGGTGTGAAACAGATAGGATCCCACCCCGATCGCCCCCAGCACCAGCATCATGGCCCGCGCCAGCGGCAACCCTGCCGTGCGCCGCCACATCAGGGCCGCCGCAACCAGGAAGGCCATATTCGTGACGGCGTTCACCGGCTCGGCCCAGTAACCGGGCGTCAGCCGCTCGCAATAGCCATCCACCGCATCACGCCAGGCCATGCCAGTCTCCGCCCCCCGCTGCCCTGCCGTCACTTAGCAACCGAACGCGGCAGGGCAACAAGATCAAGATCCGCCGGGTCTGGCCCGTGCGGTTTTCAGACCAGGCGTGACAAGACCGCGCCACCCGTGGCACCGACGCGCCTCTTTCCCGGTGGCCAGCGAGGGGCCACGGGGGCAATGCGCCGGCACCGCCCCGAAAGCGGGCCTTCCCCGCTGTCGGCATGGCTGCCCGGATTTGCCGCAAAACTGACACCACGCCATCACGGGCGGCGGGCGGCAAAAAAGTCCTTCAGAAGGGCCCCGGCGGCATCGGCGTTGATGCCGTCATAAACCTCGGGGGCATGGTGGCACTGCGGATGGGTGAAGACCCGCGCCCCCTGCGCGACACCGCCGGACTTGGGGTCGGCCGCGCCATAGTAGAGCCGGGCGATCCGCGCCGCCGCAATCGCGGCCGCACACATCGCGCAGGGTTCCAGCGTGACATAAAGGTCATGCCCTGCAAGCCGTTCCGAGCCGGTCGCGGCACAGGCCGCACGGATCACCAGCATCTCCGCATGGGCCGTCGGATCGGCCAGCTGGCGCGTGCGGTTGCCTGCACGGGCCACAATCCGGCCATCCGGCGAAACAATGACTGCGCCCACGGGCACCTCGCCGCGCGCGGCGGCGGCGCGCGCCTCGGCCAGGGCAATCTCCATATGGCTGCGAAAGCGGCTCATGCCCCTTGATGTCAAGACCCGCCCCGGTTCACAAGCATGCCTTGTTCCATTTCCTGTTCACAAATATCCTCCGGGGGTCCGGGGGTGGAAAACCCCCGGCGGCCTCACACAGGCGGACCGCCGATTCGTTGCCAAGGAAGGCCCGGATGACCGACACTCCCCAAGGCGACCGGATCGCCAAAGTCCTGTCCCGCGCGGGCATCGCCTCGCGACGTGAGGCAGAGCGGATGATCGCCCTGGGCCAGGTCACGGTGAACGGCCGGGTGATCACCAGCCCCGCGCTGAACGTCACACCCGGCGACCGCATCACGGTGGCGGGGCAGCCGGTGCTGGCAGCGGATGTTGCCCGCCTCTGGCTGTATTACAAGCCCGAAGGTCTGGTGACATCGACCTCAGACGAGAAGGGCCGCGCGACGGTTTTCGACCATCTGCCGCCCGACCTGCCGCGCGTGATGTCGGTGGGACGGCTGGACCTGAATTCCGAGGGCCTGCTGCTTCTGACCAATGACGGAGAGCTGAAGCGCCGCCTGGAGTTGCCCTCGACCGGCTGGCTGCGCAGATACCGCGTCCGCGTCAAGGGCAACCCGGCGGACCCCGATCTGGAACCGCTGCGCAGTGGCATGACGGTCGAGGGCGAGCGGTTCCAGCCGATGATTGTCTCGCTCGACCGGGTGCAGGGTGCCAATGCCTGGCTGACCGTGGGTCTGCGCGAGGGCAAGAACCGCGAAATCCGCCGCGCGATGACCGCGATCGGCCTGACCGTGAACCGGCTGATCCGGATCAGCTACGGCCCGTTCCGCCTGGGCGACATGGAGCCGGGCGATGTCAGAGAGGTGCGCGGCAAGACCCTGCGCGACCAGCTTGGACTGCCACCCGCGTCCGAAGACGTGACCGGCACCGCCAAACCGAAGCCCACGCGGGCCCGCCCCGGCGGAACCGCCGCGAAACCCCCGCCTGCGCCCTCGGGCATCCCGGTGTCGGGCTCCGCACGCGCAAAGGCACCCCGCGACCACCCGGTGCCAAAGCCTGCGCAGTCATCCGCCCCGCGCGCCGGGGCGGCGCGCAGTGCGTCTGCGGACCCCCGGACGGGGACGGTGCCGCGCGCAAGGTCAAAGTCCGCGCGCCCGGCCCCGACCCGCCCGTCCGGCCCGCGCGGATCATCGCCCGGAACTCCGCCGCGGCGGGGCAAATAAGGCAGCGCCCGCGTCAATCGTCTGGCAAGCGGGCGCGGGCTGTCCTATATGTCACCCAGGCCATCCGGGAACGGCGTGAGGCCGCTGTGGGGATCGAATGTCGGAATCCGGGCTTCAGAAAATTGCCTTCTTTCTGATGGTTGCGCTGATCCTATACGTCGGCGTCCGGGGGGGTGCGTGAATGGCGCAGCGGTACGGCGGCAAGTACAGCCCAACGCCCTTGCCCGACGGTGGCCAGCGTCCCGGCTTTCACGCAAAGCGCCCCAGCCGCGCGGGCGGTCGTGTCAATCTGCTGTTTCTTGTGCCCTTCATTTTCGCCATCAAGGCGTTCACCGGCCCGCCCGCCGCCCTTGGCTGGAACCTGGCCGCGCTGGCGCTTCTGATCGCGGCCGCGTGGGTCACGCGCGAGGGGCTGTTGGCGCAGGACGCCTTTGATGCCCGCAAGGTGGCGCGCCGGCCGGCGTTTCCGCGCAAGATCGTCGGCGCGGTTCTGACCGGTGCCGGCCTGTTCGCCGGTGGCATGGTGGCCGCCCCCGGCCTGGCCGCCCCGGTGCTGTTCGCCGTCATCGGGGCGGTGCTGCACATCATCGCCTTTGGCCCCGACCCGCTGCGCGACAAGGCAACCGAAGGCATCGACCGCTTCCAGTCGGACCGCGTTGCCAAAGCCGTGGACGAAGGCGAGGCCTATCTCGTCGGCATGTCGGATGCGATCCTGCGGGCGGGTGACCGCGCGCTTGAGGCCCGGGTCGACCGCCTTGCCGCGACGGCCCGGGCGCTGTTTCGCACCATCGAGGGCGATCCGCGCGATCTGACCGCCGCGCGCAAGGACATCGGCGTGTTTCTGATGGCCGCTCGCGATGCAACGGTGAAGTTTTCCGATCTTTACGCGCAGACCCGCAGCGCCAGGGCCCGTGCCGATTACGAACAGCTCCTGACAGATCTCGACACGCACTTGCGCAACCGGACCGAGGCGCTCTTGACCGATGTTCACATCGATCTGGATGTCGAGATCAAGGTGCTGCGCGACCGGCTGCAACTGGAACGCAACCGCACCGCTGGGCCGGACCTTGCCCCGGTGCCCCCTTTGCCCCCACAGGGAGATTGACGGATGACCGAAACGCTGCGCGCCGAAGCCGAAGCCACCCTTGCCGCCGCCGAGGCGGTGACGGCCGTTCTGCTGCCCGAGCCTGTCTCTGAAATAGTCCCCCTGACTGCGGCCCCTGCCGAGAAGGCGCAGGCGATCCGGCAGAGGATGACCGAGATCGACCTTGCGAATACCCAGTCGATCATCGCCTTCGGTGCCGGCGCGCAGTCGGAATTGCAGGCGATCAGCCAGGCCATGCTGGCCGATGTGCGCAACAAGGATGTGGGACCCGCCGGAGATTCGCTGCGCAAGATGGTCTCGACGCTGCGCGGGTTCTCTTCGGAAGAGCTGGACGTGCGGCGCGAGAAAAGCTGGTGGGAACGGCTGACCGGACAGGCGGCCCCTTTGGCGGCATTCGTCGCCCGCTTCGAGGATGTCCAGACCCAGATCGACAGCATCACCGCAGAGCTTCTGAGCCACGAGCACAAGCTGCTGAAAGATATCCAGTCGCTGGATCTGCTTTATGGCAAGACGCTGGCCTTCTACGACGAGCTGGCGCTGTACATCGCGGCGGGGGAAGCCAGGCTCGCCGATGTCGACGCAACAGAGATTCCGGCGCGGCAAGCCGCTGTTGCCGCCGCCGCCGGGGAAGATCAGGTGATGCGGGCGCAGGAATTGCGCGATCTGCGATCAGCCCGTGACGATCTGGAGCGCCGGGTGCATGATCTGAAGCTGACGCGCCAGGTCACGATGCAATCGCTGCCGTCGATCCGTCTGGTCCAGGAAAACGACAAAAGCCTGGTGACCCGGATCAATTCGACCCTGGTCAACACCGTGCCGCTTTGGGAAACGCAGCTGGCCCAGGCCGTCACGATCCAGCGCAGCCGCGAGGCAGCCGGGGCGGTCAGAGAGGCCAATGACCTGACGAACGCGTTGCTGAAGTCCACGGCCGACACGCTGCGTCAGTCCAACCTTGTGGTGCGCGAGGAGATGGAGCGCGGTGTCTTCGACATCGAGGCGGTCAAGCACGCCAATGCCACGCTGATCGCCACCATCGAAGACAGTCTTCAGATTGCCGATCAGGGCAAGGCCCGCCGTGCCGCGGCCGAGGTCGAGCTGGTGAAGATGGAAGCTGATCTTCGGGATGCCCTGTCTTCGGCCCGCGCCCGCAAGGCGGTCTCGTCGCCCGCAACCCCCGGCTGATCCGGTGCGCCCGCCATCATGATGGTCCGCTGCAAGCGCCTTTTCGCGGTGCCCGCGTTTCTTGCCGGATTTGGCCTGGCGGCATGTGGGCCGGTCGCCCAGGACACACCGGCACCGGCGGCAGAGCCGATCGCCCGCACGCCCGTTGCGGCGCCTGTGCCTTCACCTGCCAGCCAGGCGGCCCGGCAGCATTATGCAAAGGTCCAGGCCAATCTTCTGGCGCGGGGCCTGATGCGGACCGACAGCGGCAGCACCGATGCCCCCTTCACCGACCGCATGTTGGCCGACAATTTTGTCCGCGTCGCACTTTATGACGAATACATCCGGTCAGACCGCGGCCTTGTCGCCCAGCCGGTGCAAAGCCGCCTGCGCCGCTGGGATCAGCCGGTCCGCGTTTCCGTGCGTTTCGGGGATTCGGTTCCTGCCGACCGTCAGGCGACAGACCGGGCCCGCATCGCATCCTTTCTGGGCCGGTTGCAGGCGATCAGCGGCCACCCCATCCACCTTTCCGAATCGCAGCCGAACTTTTTCATCTACGTCGTCAGCGAAGACGAACGTCAGGCGCTTGGCCCCACGATCCGCGCCCTTCTGCCAGCCCTGGGCACAGCCGACGTGGCCGGAATCACGCAGATGCCGCGGGCCACTTATTGCCTCGTCTATGCGCTTTCCGGCGGTACGGGCAACGCCTATACCAAGGCCTTCGCGGTGATCCGGGCAGAACACCCCGACCTGATGCGGTTGTCCTGCCTTCACGAAGAGATCACCCAGGGTTTGGGTCTGGCAAATGACAGCCCTTCGGCCCGCCCGTCGATCTTCAACGATGACGAGGAATTCGCCCTGCTGACCCCGATGGATGAACTGATGCTGAAGATGCTGTACGACCCGCGACTGACCCCCGGCATGACCGAGGCGGAAGCGCGCCCGATTGTCGACTCTCTCGCCACCGCCCTGATCGGCGGGGACAGCTGACCTTAACGCCAATGCTGGAGGCTTGAACCATGATCCTTGATTTCCTGAAGGGCGAATTCATCGATGTCATCCACTGGACGGATGACACCCGCGACACGATGGTCTGGCGGTTCGAACGGTTCGGCCATGCCATCAAATACGGGGCAAAGCTGACAGTGCGCGAGGGTCAGGCGGCCGTCTTCATTCACGAAGGGCAACTGGCCGATGTGTTCGGACCGGGGCTTTACATCCTGGAAACCAATAACATTCCGATCCTGACCACCCTGCAGCACTGGGACCACGCGTTCAGGTCCCCGTTCAAATCCGAGATCTATTTCATCAACACCACCCGCTTCAACGACCTGAAATGGGGCACCAAGAACCCGGTCATGCTGCGGGACCCGGAATTCGGCCCCCTGCGGCTGCGCGCCTTCGGCACCTATTCGATGCGGGTGTCGGACCCCGCAAAGTTCATGACCGAGATCGTGGGCACGGACGGCGAATTCACGTCGGACGAGATCAGCTTCCAGATTCGCAACGTGATCGTGCAGGAAGTCGGCCGGGTTCTGGCCACGGCGAATATCCCCGTGCTGGACATGGCGGCCAATACCAGGGACCTGGGCAAGCTGGTGACCACGGCGATTGCCCCCCAGATCGCCGAATACGGGCTGATCCTGCCCGAGTTCTACATCGAGAACATCTCGCTTCCCGAAGAGGTGGAAAAGGTTCTGGACAAGCGCACCTCCACCGGACTGGCCGGGGACCTGTCGAAGTACATGGATTTCAGCGCCGCCGAAGCGATGGTTCAGCCAAACTCTGCCGCCGCTGCCGCGATCAGCACCGGGCTTGGGGCGGCCATCGGGATGGACATGGCGAACCGTGGCGGCCCGTGGGGGGGCGGTGCCCGGTTTGCCGATGCCCCGCCGCCACTGCCTGCGGCTGCGGCCCCGCTTTGGCACATAGCCGCAAACGGGGCTGCAACCGGCCCCTTTGCGCAGGCCGCCCTGCAGGAAATGGCAATGGCCAGAACACTGACGGCCGCCACCCTGGTCTGGACGGCAGGGCAGGACGGCTGGAAACCCGCCGCCGACACGGCCCTTGCGGGACTGCTGGGCCAGGTGCCGCCGCCGCCACCGCCGCCGGCCGGACCCTGATCCTTGGCGGTAGCCGACAGCCACTGGCCATGCGACAGCTGCGGGGCAGATCTTCGGTTTGCCCCCGGCCAGACGCAACTTGTCTGCAATCACTGCGGACATGTCCAATCGATTGCCGCCGAAGGTCCGTGGTCACAGTCGCGTGCGCTGGCAGAGCTTGACCTGCAACAGGGACTGCGCAACGACCTTCCCGGCACGATGATGGAAGAGGTGCGCGCCACCACTTGCCCGGGCTGCGGCGCGCTGGTGGAATTCGACGGGGCGGTTCATGCCACCGAATGCCCGTTCTGCGCCACGCCCGTTGTTTCCGAAACCGGCAGCCACCGCATGATCAAGCCCCAGGCGCTGATCCCGTTCGTGCTGTCGGAACCCGAGGCCCGCAGTGCGATGACAGGCTGGCTGGGCCGGCTCTGGTTTGCCCCTTCGGGCCTTGTCGACTATGCCCGCAAGGGCCGGGCGATGACGGGAATGTACGTGCCCTGCTGGACCTTTGATGCCGAGACGCGCAGCCGCTATCGCGGGCAGCGCGGCGACCATTACTACGAGACGCGGACCGTCACCGTGAACGTGAACGGCCGCGCCGAACAGCGCCAGCAGCAGGTGCGCCACACGCGCTGGTCCCCCGCCTCGGGGCAGGTGGCCCGGCGTTTTGACGATGTTCTGGTCGTGGCCTCCTCCAGCCTGCCGCAACCGCTGGGCGACGAGCTGACGCCCTGGGACCTGACGGCGCTGGTCGCCTACAAACCGGATTTCCTGGCCGGGTTCCGCGCCGAAGGCTACACCGTGCCCCTTTCAGAGGGACATTCGGTGGCGCGCGCCCGCATGGCAGCCGTCATCGAGGCGGATGTGCGCCGGGACATCGGCGGCGACGAGCAGCGGATCGATGCGGTCGAGACCGCACATTCCGCAGAGACATTCAGGCATATCCTGCTGCCGGTCTGGATGGCGGCCTACAGATACAACGGCAAGAGCTATCGCTTTTTGGTCAATGGCCAGACTGGCGAGGTGCAGGGCGAACGCCCGTGGTCGGTCTGGAAGATCTTGCTGGCTTGCCTTGTCGTCGCCGCGATCATCGGCGCGCTGGTCTGGCTGGATCAGACAGGGCAGATCAGCATTGAGTCCGGCGGATACTGACGGGCGTCAGCGTGTCAGGAAGTAATTGACCACAACAGGCCCATACCAATGGACCAGGGTTGATCCACCAAGGAAAAAGATCCAGCCTGCAAGGATCAACGCAGGCGCGAACAGGGCCAGCGCCAGCCAGCCGGACCATCCCACCTTGGGGTCTGCCCCGCCGACCTGGGCCAGGGCCTTTCCGGTCTGACCATTGACATAGACCAGATGGGTCTTGCCCTGAACGCGGTAGTCGGCAATCCAGAAGGGCATCAGGACAAGCTTGTAGGTCTCGTGCGAAAAATGTGTGTCGCACCGCACAAGGTCCATCTCATCGGCCTCGATCACCCGCTGGATTTCCCGGTGGATCGCCCCGTGCATCAAAGTGCGGGCAACCCTGTGGGCTTCGGTGGCAGGGATCGATGACATCTCGGCGTGAAAGCCCGTCAGGTAATGGCGTAGAAACGGAACAATATCTGCAAAGTCCCACGGCGCAAGCGCCGTATCAAAGGGCCGGGGCGGGTTGGGTGAGGCTGCAACCAGAACATCGTTCAGCGGCACCGACAGATGCCCGTCGATCCTGGTCCAGTTCGCCCTGCGCTCATAGACCACATAGCCTTCGTCGGTGACTTCCTTGATCTCGTACTTGCCACGATTGACGGTATAGGCCGTCTCGGACCCGGCACCAAAGACCCAGAACGGCAGGTAAACCCCTTTCAGGCTCGGGCGCAGCCGGACATCGGATGCAAGGTCAGCCGGGGAAAGGCTGGTGTCCTGAAGCTTTGCCAGCGCTGATCGGTAGGCCTCCGCCTCGGGGACGGCAAAGGGCAGGATGGCCTTGGGCCAGACCTGCAGGTCTTCAGTCGCCGGGTGACTGATTGATGTGCCGCAATAGGGACAGTTCAGGGCAAAGCTCGTGCCGTCAAACGTGGTTCTCGCCCCGCAGTTCGGGCAGGGAAGCTCTTCAAACTCTTTCCCGGACGGCGCAACGGCCGGAAGGCCACCGGCCTGTTCGATCGGCAGGCCCCGCTGCGCGCCAAGCCGCGTCGACGGAAAGCTGGGAACTGCTTGCTCTTTTCCGCAATGCGAACAGACAAGGCGCTTTTGCCCCGGCCCGAAGCCAAGCTGCGATCCGCATTCCGCACAGGGGAAATGCCGTTCAGTGGAATTCACGACTTTGTCCTTTCCGCCCGCTGCGGCGGCACCGGGGGCACGTCCGACTTTTTCTCGTCGGTTCTGGCTTTGAGCCGGAATACCACCTTCTGACCCTTGCCGCTGACAGTGTCATACCTGCTACATCCCCCCGGCAGAAGCAGAATTCAATAACCTGAAAGACAGTGATTCAGGGGAATAATGCTATTGGTGGTTTTGCATACCAAACAAACCACTTTAGGTGGATGCAGCGCGACGTGCCGGACAGCCGTCCCCAAGGACCATGGGCTGACACGGATGTCGTTGCCAGGGCATATCCGCCCCGAAACGCCCCCAGTTGACACCGCCCCGCCCCGGCCCGACAAGGCAGCCACCCCGCCGGAGGACGACATGCTTGACCTGACCCGCGTTCTGGATCACGCCCGCATTCCCGAACTGCCGAACCCCTATTTCGGCAAGGTGCGCGATTGCTATGATCTGCCGGCGACACAGAGCGAACCGGCGCGGCGCATCCTGATCGCGTCCGACAGGATTTCCGCCTATGACCGCATCCTTGCGGCGATCCCCTTCAAGGGGCAGGTGCTGACCCAGACAGCCCGCTTCTGGTTCGACCACACGGGCGACATCTGCCCGAACCATGTCCTGTCCTACCCGGACCCGAATGTCGTCATCGGGCGTCGTCTGACGATCCTGCCGGTCGAGATTGTCGTGCGCGGCTATCTGGCGGGCACGACCGGAACATCGATCCTGACGCTGTACCGGCAAGGCCTGCGCCGCATGTACGGCCATACCCTGCCCGACGGGCTGCGCGACAACCAGGTGCTGCCGTCGCCCCTGCTGACGCCCACCTCCAAGGCTTTCGACGGCGGGCATGACCAGCCGCTGACACCAAAGCAGATCGTCGGGTCGGGCCTGCTGACGGCGGCGCAATGGGACGAGGTTTCAGACGTGGCGCTTGCGCTGTTCGCGCGCGGGCAGCAAATGGCGGCAGATCGCGGGCTGATCCTTGTCGATACGAAGTACGAATTCGGCACCGACGACACCGGCCGCATCTTTCTTGCGGATGAGATTCACACGCCGGATTCCAGCCGCTACTGGCTGGCGTCGGGTTATGCACCGGCCTTTGCCGCCGGCAGCCGTCCGCCCAGCTTTGACAAGGACATCATCCGCGCCTGGGTCGCCGCGCGCTGTGATCCCTATGCCGGTGCCATTCCCGCCATTCCGCCCGGGATGATCGCGGCAACCGCCGCAGCCTACAGGGATGCCTATGAATGGATCACCGGCCAGAGCTTTGTTCCGGACCTGACCGGCGCAACGCCGCTGGCGCGAATCCGCGCGAACCTGAGGCCGTATTTTTCCCGAACCGGCTGAGTCCTGGCCAGAAGGCCCCGCCGTGATCGCGGGTGTCAAAGCGATTGCCCCAAACCCGTGCCGCGCATAAAGCTTCGGCCGGACCGGTAAGGAGACCGACATGATCCTGAGCTGCGGCGAAGCCCTGATCGACATGCTGCCCCGCGAAACGCTGGCAGGCGAAGCGGCCTTTGTGCCTTACGCAGGCGGCGCGGTGTTCAACACGGCCATCGCCCTTGGCCGTCTTGGTGCCCCGTCGGGGTTCTTCACCGGGCTTTCGACAGACCTCTTCGGGCAGATTCTGGAACGGACGCTGGCCGCCTCGGGTGTGGACACAACCCTCTGCGCCCGTTCAGCCCGGCCCACGACACTGGCCTTTGTCACGCTGGTGAACGGGCAGGCAACCTACGCCTTCTACGATGAAAATACCGCCGGCCGCCTGTTGTCCACGGCCGATTTGCCCGCCCTTCCGGCCAGCATCGATACCCTGTTCTTCGGCGGGATCAGCCTGGTGAATGACCCTGCCGCAACAGCTTACGAGACCCTTCAGGCCCGCGCCGGTGCCGCCGGGCGCGTCACCATGATCGACCCCAACATACGCCCCGGCTTCATTCAGGACACAGGTGCCTGCCGCGCCCGGATCAACCGGATGATCGCTGTCGCCGATATCGTGAAGCTGTCGGACGAGGATCTGCGCTGGCTTTACGGCGACGGGCACCCCGATGACCTGGCCCGCGCCATCCTTTCAAAGGGACCGAAGGTGGTCTTCATCACCGAAGGGGCCAAAGGCGCGCGCGCCCTTACCGCAACCCAGGACCGGTTCGTTGCCGCAACCCCTGTCACCGTGGCCGATACGGTCGGCGCGGGCGACACCTTCAACGCGGGCGTTCTGGCCGCGCTGCATGACCGGGGCTGTCTGACAAAGGCGGGTGTCGCCGCTTTGTCCGACAGCGCGCTGGACGCGGCCCTGTCGCTGGGTACACGGGCTGCCGCCATCACCGTGTCGCGCCCCGGTGCCAATCCGCCCTGGTCGCACGAACTCTGATGCGGGCGGTCGTTCAGCGCGTGACCCAGGCCTCGGTGCGCACAGGCGGGCGGCTGACCGGGGAAATCGGCCCCGGCCTGCTGATCCTGGTCTGCGCCATGCAGGGCGATACCGGGGCGCAGGCAGAACAGCTTGCCGCCAAGATCGCCAAGCTGCGGATTTTCAGGGATGACGCGGGCAAGATGAACCTGTCGCTGCGCGATACCGGCGGGGCGGCGCTGATCGTCAGCCAGTTCACCCTGGCCGCCGACCTGCGCGGCAACCGCCCCGGATTTTCCACGGCTGCGGCACCGGACGAGGGGCGACGCCTGTATGAGTATTTCACCGACCGGATGCGCGATCAGGGCATCGCCACCGCAAACGGCGAATTCGGTGCGGATATGGCCGTGACGCTGCTGAACGACGGGCCGGTCACGATCTGGCTGGATACGGCAAGGATATAGGGTCAATTGGCCTGCATAGTCTTCGGTCGGCAGTGGTTCCGTCCAGGAAGCTGCAGGAATGTGTCAAAGGCCCCGTCCTTCCTTGGTTTCACTCGCAGGCAGCCGAAATCAGGCGATTCATTAGCACTCGACACGGCCTCTGACTTTCGCTGAAAGCCATACGTGGGATTCGCGTGAACGCGAGTTATCGCTGGACTCTGCACGCAACGCTTGCAACCCGCTGACACACATCCTATTCACTCCGGAGTCTTGCGACATAAGCAAACGAGGGATCATGACCGTTCCCCTTATTCCCCGAAAGCTGCTGTTCGGCAATGCATCGCGCCGCAGCCCGCGCCTGTCGCCGGATGGCACCATGCTGTCATGGCTTGCACCCGTTGATGGGGTGATGAATATCTGGCTGGCCCCGGTGAACCGGCTGGAATCGGCAACGCCGCTGACCCGCACGCAAGGCCGCCCGATCTTCTGGCATGAGTGGAGCGCGGATGGCCGCTTTGTGATGTTCCTGAACGATTTCAACGGCGATGAGAATGATCATCTGTTCGTTGCAGACCCGGCAAGCGGTGACCTGCGGGACATCACGCCCTTTGATGGCGTCAATGCACAGCTTCAGCTTCTGTCACCCGATCTGCCCGGAAGCGTACTTGTTGGCCTGAATGATCGTGATCCCAGCTGGCATGACATCTGGAAGATTGACCTCGAAACAGGGATGCGCACCCTTGTATACGAAAACACCGGGCACTTCGGGTCTTTCCTGCTCGATTGGCAGGGCAACCTGCGGCTTGGACGCCGTCGCATCCCAGGATCAGGCGATGCAGAAGTCTGCCAGTACGCGAATGGTGCATGGACGCGCTGGCGGGTTGTTCCCTTCGAGGATGATCTGACAACCTGGTCAATTACATTCAACCGCGCTGGTACGCATCTTTCGGTGGTCTCCTCTCTTGGCAGAGATACCTCGGCACTGATCCGCATCACTCTGGCATCCGGTGAAGAAGAGGTTCTGGCCACTCATCCGAGCGTGGATATCGGCGACTGGATTCTTCTTCATCCGTCAACATTCGAAGTTGCGGCCATCAGCTGCGAACCCTTGAGACAGCAGTGGATTGTTCTTGACCCGGAAATCGGACTGGACTTCGCCCTGATTCACGAAAAACTGCCGGGACAGGATTTCACCATAGACAGCGTCAGCGATGACTACGACCAATGGATTGTCCGAAGCTCCTCTGCCGAAGAGCCTGCAGTCTATCATCTGCTGTCACGGTCATCCGGCACATTGCGCGAGTTGTTCCGTGCGCGGCCAGAGCTTGCTCCCTATCAGATGGCGGGCATGGAAGGCGTTGTCATCAAGTCGCGTGACGGGCTTGACCTTGTCAGCTTCCTGTCGCTGCCGCCAATGGCGGGGCCGCGCCCGAAAGACCCGCTGCCGATGGTTCTTCTTGTGCATGGCGGTCCCTGGGGGCGCGATTATCACGGCTACTATCCTGCTCATCAATGGCTTGCCAATCGCGGTTACGCGGTGCTGTCGGTGAATTACCGGGCATCGTCGGGTTTCGGAAAAGCCTTCCTCAATGCAGGGGACAGGGAACATGCGGGCAAAATCCATGACGATCTGATCGACGCCGTCGAATGGGCGATAGGCGAGGGCATTGCGGATCGGGCACGGGTGGCAATCATGGGCTGGTCCTATGGCGGCTATGCCGCGTTTGTCGGGGCGACCTTCACCCCCGATGTATTCGCCTGCACGGTACCCATCGTCGGGATCACCGATCTTGTATCGCTGATGGAAAACCGCCCGCCCTATTGGGCAGATTTCATGGAGCATTTTCACAGGCGATATGCCGATGTGCGCACCGAGGAAGGGAAAGCCTGGCTGCGGTCACGGTCGCCCCTTTACCGGGTCGACAGCATCACCAAGCCGATGCTGATCGGTCATGGTGCAAATGACATCCGCTGCACTGTCGCACAAAGCGACCTGATTGTGGATGTGATGCAAAAGAAGGGCCTGGACGTGACCTATGTCGTCTATCCCGACGAGGGGCATGGCTTTGCCCGCCCGGAAAACAGTCTTTCCTTCTTTGCAATCACCGAAGCCTTCCTGGCACGCCAGCTTGGGGGGCGCTGCGAACCTGTCGGCGAAGACTTTGCGGGGTCCAGCCACGAGATCAGGGCGGGCGGCGATTTCCTGTAGGACGGACTGCGGCTGCCAGTCCATCGGGGCGCATGGTTGACCGCCCTCACCGGGGCAATCACGCGGTGTTTCGGTTCAGAACCTGCAGGGACCAGAGGTTTGGGCAAGTCGGACACGATCCTGCCGCACGATCATGCCGACCATTCCCACGGCCCGGCAAACTCGCCCATCAGGCGCGCCACCTCCGCATCATCCACAGGACCCGTGCGCACCAGCTGCGCCACCAGGCCGCGCTTCTTGTCTTCCGTGACGGCGGCGACCCGTGCGGCCAGCCCGGCCTCTGTCAGGGCGGCGTCGAACACGCGCGTCATGGCCCGGCGGCGCAGGTCGGGCTTGAACACCTTGCCCACGGCCGTCTTCGGCAGTTCCTGCAGAATCTCCACATGCTTGGGCACGGCGGCCCGTTCATGTACATGCTCGCGCGCGAATTCCAGCAGATCGTCAGGGGTCACGGACTTCCCCGCCACCAGTTCCACATAGGCGCAGGGCAATTCGCCGGCAAAGCTGTCCGGCTGCCCGACCGCGCCCACAAAGGCCACCGCCTCATGGCGCATCAGTGCCTCTTCGATCTCGGCGGGGTCAATGTTGTGACCGCCCCGGATGATCAGGTCTTTCGCCCGCCCGGTGATGAACAGATAGCCGTCCGCATCCAGCCGCCCCAGATCGCCGGTGCGCAGATACAGGCCTTCGGCGAAAAGGTTCCGGTTCTTGTCCACCTCGGTATAGGTCGATCCTTCGAAGACGCCGGGGTTGGACACGCAGATTTCGCCAACCTCATCGATCCCGCATTCCCTGATGACGCGGCCGTCGGCATCCGACTGCAGGATGCGGACATGCGTGTAGGGAAAGGCAATTCCGACAGACCCGATCTTCTTGATCCCTTCGGGCGGGTTGACCGAGACAAGGCAGGTGCATTCGGTCAGGCCATAGCCTTCGATGATCTTCACGCCCGTTGCGGCCTCGAACCGGTTGTAGAGTTCGACCGGCAAGGGGGCCGATCCGGAAAACGCCCCGCGCAGCGTGCTGACATCGGCATTGATCGGGCGCTGCATCAGGGCCGAAAGTGCCGTGGGCACCGTGATCATGTAGGTCACCTTCCAGCGTTCCACCAGCCGCCAGAAGTTGTCGAGCACGCCGTCGCCGCGGTATCCGGCGGGTGTCGGAAACACCACATGCCCGCCCGAGGCGATCATCGACATCAGCACAGGGTAAACCGCAAACACGTGGAACATCGGCAGCGGACAGATCACCACATCCGTTTCCCGGAACAACAGCTTGTGGCCCAGCCAGCCGTTGTAGACCATGCCCGAGACGCGGTGCTGCGCCACCTTGGGCAGGCCCGTCGTGCCGCCGGTATGGAAGAAGGCGGCGACCCGATCCTGCCGCGAGTCGGCAAAGGTCAGCGCCTCGGCAGGCTGGCGGGCAAGTTCCGCCGTGAAATCCTTGACGGCGGCATCGTGCCCGACCGGGTTCTTCGGGCGGATCAGGGGCACGATCCAGCTTTTCGGCGGGGACAGGTACCGGTTCAGATCAACCTCCAGCACGGTCCTGACGGCGGGGGCATGGCGCACTGCTTCGGCCACCTTCCGGGCCACGTCGGCCTTGGGGAAGGCGCGCAGTGTCACCACCGCCTTTGCGTTTGTTTCGCGAAGGATAGCGCTGATCTGTTCCGGTTCCAGCAGCGGATTGATCGGATTGACGATCCCTGCCGTCATCGCGCCCAGCAGGACGACGGCGGTTTCGACCGTGTTGGGCAGGATCACGGCCACGACATCGGTTTCCCCGATGCCCAGGCTGCGAAACAGGTTTGCCGCCTGGGTGGTCTGGCGCAACAGGTCCGCCCAGGTCAGCGTTTCGGAACGGTCCGAGGGGCCGGACTGCAGCTGAAACGACAAGGCGGGCCGTGGGCCGTGCGCGGCAGCGGTCCGGCCCAGAAACCCGTAGATGCTGCGCGCGACCTGCCGGTCTTCCCAGGGGGCTTCAGCCTCGATGGCGTTGCGGTCGGCAACCGACGCGAAAATGCCCATGCCCGTCTCCTTCCCGTGCCTGCCGTTTGCCCGGCGGGCAGATATTCGCACGACCATGGGAAATTTTCCGCTGTCCCGCAAGCATGGCTGCGGCAGGCCGGGCGCAACAACAGGCTGCGCTCAGCCCTGGCCGTCGGTGAACTGCAGCCGGGCAAGGCGGGCGTAAAGCCCGCCTTCCGCGACCAGCGCATCATGCTGTCCGGTGGCCACGATGCGCCCGTGATCGAAAACCGCGATCCGGTCCGCCTTTTTCACCGTGGCCAGGCGGTGCGCCACAACCAGGGTGGTCCGGCCCTGCGACAGCCGTTCCACGGCATCCTGGACCGCGCGTTCGCTTTCGGCATCCAGCGCGCTTGTCGCTTCGTCCAGCAGCAGGATGGGGGCATCGCGCAGGATGGCGCGGGCAATGGCGATGCGCTGCTTCTGCCCCCCCGACAGCATCACGCCGCGTTCGCCGACGAAGGTATCGTAGCCCTGCGGCAGGGCGGCCAGAAACCCGTGCGCGGCGGCGGCCTTTGCGGCCATCTCCACCTCGGCGTCGGTGGCGTCGGGGCGGCCGAAGCGGATGTTTTCACGGGCAGAGTCCGCAAAGATCACCGGATCCTGCGGCACCAGCGCGATGGACCGCCGGAAATCGGCCCGAACCATCGTCTTCAGGTCAATCCCGTCGATGGTCACCCGCCCACCCTGGGGGTCGTAAAAGCGCAGCAGAAGCTGCAGGATGGTCGTCTTGCCGGCACCCGAGGGCCCGACAAGGGCCACCGTCTCGCCCGGGGCCACCTGCAGATCAACGCCGTCCAGCGCCGGTGTTTCGGGGCGGGCCGGATAGCGGAAGACCACGTTTTCAAAGGCAATCTCGCCCCGCACCGGGTGCGGCAGGGCGACCGGGCGGACAGGGTCCAGCACCGGATCATCGGTTGTCAGAAGCTCTTGCAGGCGTTCCGTCGCACCGGCGGCGCGCTGCAGCTCTCCCCAGATTTCGGACAGTGCGCCGACCGATCCGGCGACCATCACGGCATAGATCAGGAACTGGATCAGCTCGCCCGGACTCATGCTGCCCGCGCGGACATCGCGGGCACCGATCCACAGCACGCAGACGATGCCGGTGAAGGTCAGGAAAATCACGATGACCGTCATGACCGCGCGGGTACCGATACGCTGTTCTGCGGAAAGATAGGATCTTTCGGTCATGTCGCCGAAGATGGCCCGCGTCTGCGGTTCGTGTGTAAAGGCCTGAACCGCCTGAACCGAAGTCAGCGCTTCCGACGCATTGCCGGAGGATGCCGCGATCAGGTCCTGATTCTCGCGGCTCAGCTGGCGCAGGCGGCGGCCCAGGATCACGATGGGCACGATGATGGCCGGCACGATCAGCAAAACAAGGCCGGTCAGCTTCACACTGGAGAAGAACATCAGAAGGATGCCGCCGAACAGGATCAGGACATTGCGCAGCGCAACCGAAACCGACGACCCGATCAGCGACAGGATCAGCGTTGTGTCCGTGGTCAGGCGGCTGACCACCTCGCCCGTCATGATCCGCTCGAAGAACGCCGGGCTCAGTCCCACGACGCGGTCGAACAAGGCCCGCCGGATATCCGCCACCACCCGCTCGCCCAGGCGCGTGACCAGATAGTAGCGCAGCCCCGTTCCCAGGGCGAGCAGGGCCGCAATCCCCAGCGCGGCGGTGAAATACTGGTCAAGCAGGGATGCATTGTCGGCATTGAACCCGTCCACCACGCGGCGGACCGCGATCGGCAGCATCAGGCTGACGGATGCGGTCAGCACAAGGGCAAGGGCGGCCAGGATCAGCAGACGGCGATAGGGCCGCAGGAACGGCACCAGCCCCCAAAGCGCGCCGACCTTTCTTGAAAGGGCCCGCTCTTGCGACTGCTCTGTTCCCTGCGCCATGGATCGCCCGCCCTTCGAATACCGCACGGGTTTAGGCGCTGGCGCGCGCACGGGCAAGCGGTGCTGTTGCCGCGTTCCGCCTTGCCACGGCTCTTTTCGCCGCCGCCCGCCTGTGCCACGGTACCCGCCACAGCCCCTGTTCGGACACGGCAGATGACAGATTTCTTCCATGCCCCCGATGGCGCGCGTCTTGCTTACCGCGACGAAGGCCGGGGACTGCCCGTGCTGTGCCTGTCCGGCCTGACGCGGACGATGGGCGATTTCGACTATATGGCAGCGCACCTTCGCCCGTGCCGGCTGATCCGCATGGATTACAGGGGGCGCGGCGCATCGGATTGGACCGGGGCGGGCACCTATACCGTGCCGGTTGAGGCGCGCGATGCCCTGGCCCTGCTGGACCACCTGGACGTTGCGCAGGCCGCGATCATCGGCACATCGCGCGGCGGGCTGATCGGCATGCTGCTGGCCGCAACGGCCAAAGACAGGGTGCTGGGCCTGTGCCTGAACGACATCGGCCCGCAGATAGACCCTTCCGGTCTGGCCCGCATTTCCGGCTATCTGGGGCGCAACCCGGCGGCCCGGACACATGCCGAACTGGCAGAGTCCCTTCCCCGGTTGAGCCCGGGTTTCTTTGCCGTGCCCGCCGACCGCTGGCTTGCCGAAGCGCGGCTGCACTACCGCGAGACATCCGACGGGCTGCGCATCACCTATGATCCGGCGCTGCGCGATGCCTTTCTGGCCGCACTCTCCGGCCCCGCCGCCGATGCCTGGCCCCTGTTTGACGCCTGCGACGGGCTGCCGCTTGGCCTGATCCGGGGCGTAAATTCCGACCTTCTGTCGCAAGAGACGGCGGCAGAGATGCGCCGCCGCCGCCCGGACATGCTTTTTGCCGAGGTGCCCGACCGCGCCCATATCCCCTTTCTGGACGAACCGGAAAGCCTGCACGTGATCCACGCTGTCCTGGAAAGGATCGGCGCATGACCGATATCGCGATGATCGATGCGGCGGCGGCACGGCTGCAGGGCCGTGCCCGGCGCACACCGCTGCTGTCCTCGCCTTTCCTGGACGAGATCGCCGGGCGGCGCGTGCTGGTAAAGGCGGAATGCCTGCAACACACCGGGTCGTTCAAGTTCCGCGGGGCCTGGTCTGCCGTCTCGGCCCTGTCCCCGGCGCAGCGCGCGAAAGGCGTGATCGCCGTGTCTTCAGGCAATCACGCGCAGGGCGTGGCCCTGGCCGCGCGGCAGCACGGCATTCCCGCCGTCATTGTCATGCCCCGGGACGCACCGCGCGTCAAAACCCTGAACACCCGCGCCCTTGGGGCCGAGGTGGTGCTTTATGACCGCGCCATCCAGGACCGCGATGCCATCGGGGCCGCCCTGGCTGCCGAACGGGGCCTGACCCTGATCAGGCCCTTCGACGAGCCGCTGGTCATTGCTGGGCAGGGCACCACCGGGCTGGAGATCGCGCAGCAGGCCCGCGAAGAAGGCATCGACAGGGCCGAGGTGCTGGTCTGTTGCGGCGGCGGCGGATTGACCGCAGGCATCGCGCTGGCGGTTGCGGCGCGCGGCCCCGGTCTGCGGGCGCGCCCCGTCGAACCGGCGGGGTTTGATGATACGGCCCGCAGCCTGGAGGCGGGACGCCGCCTGCGCAACGCAACCCCCACGGGATCGGTCTGCGATGCGATCATCACGCCGGAACCCGGACTGATCACCTTTCCCATCCTGCAGCGCCTGTGCGGACCGGGTCTTGTCGTGACGGATGACGAGGCGCTTTACGCCATGGTGCTTGCCTTTTCGCGCCTGGGCATCGTGCTGGAGCCGGGCGGTGCCGTTGCCCTGGCCGCTGCCCTGTTCCGGCGGGACGCGCTGTCGGGGCCGGCGGTGATTGCCGTAGCCTCGGGCGGCAATGTCGATGCCGGTCTGTTTCGCGATGCATTGTCGCGCTTTGGGGGCTGAAAGCGCCGCCGGTCTGTCCAGTCGACCTTCGTCCGGGTTGCCGGGAACGGGGCAATCCGGCAGGTCTGCCGTGGTCTTTGACCATGCGGCAGAAGCAGGCCCTTGCCTGCGGAGCGCAGTCTTGCCGCTGGCGCAGCAATCGCTGCGCCTGATCTGTTGGAGATGCGCGGCCACAGCCGGTCTGACGGGACGCCGCGCGATGCGCCGCACGCACCTGCGGGACATGCCGAACGGCTGACGGATCATCCCGGTGTAAGGGCAGCGATCCTTGCCGGCCTGTCCATCGGGGGATGATCGGGCAGCGGCTGGCGGCAATGCGGCCCGACCTGATCCGGGGTGCGGACCTTTGCATCCGGTGGACCGGCCAAAGGTTTTCACGGCGGCCTTGCCGGGCTGGCAAAGGGGCACATGAAGAAATCGAACAATCTGCCTTCAGCATTCCCTGCCGCGCGGCTGCGGAACGCCTTGCAGGGTTCCGCATAATCATAAGATTTTGAAATCTTTTTTTGATTTTTCACGTCTTCTGCCCATCCCCGTATCCTGTCAGGCGGCTTGGTTCTGGTGAGATAGCTGGTCTTTTTTCGACAATTTCCCGATTCCGGCTGGGGCGATTGACCTGCCCGGCAGCGACGCCGGTACGACGCCAGCCGACGGGGTCACGCCTGACCACCGGGCATGGGTGATCACCGGCACCGGGCCGGGCCCGCCGATGTGGGTCGCACCTATCCTGCCGGACGTCCGGCTGACCTGTGCGCTTGGCCCGGCAGCCGGGCGCAGACTGTTCCGCCTTGGCTGCCCGCAAGCACCGCATGCCGGGTGCTGTCACAGCCCGGGCCGCCAGTCCTGCCGCAATCGGTTCCGCAGGCCCCCGGCGGCACCCTGCAAGGCTTGCCGCGCCACGCGCACCCGATCCCCGGTGACCGCACCATCCCGTCGCCCTGTCACCATCGCCGACGACATGGCCAAAGACCCGTCCGGGCCTGCCCTGGTCGCTTGCAGACCGCCGGGTGTCGTCCGGCCGCGCGCCAGACCGGGGCCGAAACGTCTAAGCTTTGGTGAAACCGAAGGTCCCTGACCCTTCAGGCCGCTTTGCTTTCAGGGACTTGCCCCAAACCGGAAAGGTTGCGCGATGCGCCTTGCAGACCTGCAGATTTTCACCGTCGCCCCGCCCGCCCCGGGCTGGGGGGGGCGCTACTGGACCTTTGTCAAGCTGACGACAACGGATGGCATCACCGGGATCGGGGAATGCTATGCCTCCACCGTGGGGCCCAAGGCGATGAACGCGGTGATCGGGGATGTGTTCGAACGCCACATGCTGGGCACCTCGCCGGAAGAGATCGAACTGATGTTCCGGCGGGTCTATTCCTCTGGCTTTACCCAGCGGCCTGATCCGACCGTGATCGGCGCATTTTCCGGCCTGGAAATCGCCTGCTGGGACATTCTGGGCAAGGCGCGCAACCGCCCGGTCTGGGCGCTGCTGGGCGGCAAGATCAACCAGCGTATCCGCTCCTATACCTATCTTTACCCGGGGCCGGATCAGGACGCATCGGAATTCTGGGTCAATGCGGACATGACCGCCGAAGCTGCCGCCCTTTGCCTGCGCCAGGGTTTCACCGCTGTCAAGTTCGACCCGGCCGGCCCCTATACCATCCGCAGCGGGCACCAGCCCGCGATGAGCGACATCACCCGGTCCGTCGCCTTCTGCGCCAGGATCCGCGAGGCGGTGGGCGACAAGGCGGACCTTCTGTTCGGAACACATGGCCAGTTCAACACCCCCGGCGCGATCCGCCTGGGTCAGGCTTTGGAACCCTACAGCCCGCTCTGGTACGAAGAACCGATCCCGCCGGATAACCTGCACGAATTCGCCGAAGTGGCGCGCCATGTCCGCATCCCGCTGGCCACGGGCGAGCGGCTGACGACCAAGGCCGAATTCGGCGCGCTTTTGCGCCTTGGCGGCGTGAAGATTCTGCAGCCCGCGCTGGGGCGCGCGGGCGGCATCTGGGAAGCCAAGAAAATCGCCGCAATGGCCGAGGTCTTCAACGCGGAACTGGCCCCGCATCTGTATGCGGGACCGGTCGAATGGGCAGCGAATGTGCATCTGGCTGCCTCGATTCCCAACCTGCTGATGGCAGAGACGATCCAGACCGGCGGCGCCTTTCACCTGGCGCTGATCCGCCATACGATCCAATGGGAAGACGGCTATATCCTGCCGCCCGAAGCCCCCGGCCTGGGAATCGATTTCGACGAAGACCTTGCCCGCGCCCATCCCTACACCGGCACCCGCCTGCATCTGGAAATGCAAGAGGCCCCTTGCGATTATCGCCGTGGCAACCGCTTCGAAGGGGGTGCCCCAAGCGAAACGTGACAGAACAGCGGAAAGGTCGGTGCGCCGCTTGGCCGCGCCGGACGGTATGACGGCCGACGGCCCCGCAAGACGCGACATGAAACGGCCCGCCAGGCCGTTGATCTGCCCGACCCTGTCCGGGATGGACGCGCAACAACCCGCATTCGACGGGACCGCGCGGGTCAGCCAGTGCACATTTGCGGTCACCGGTCCGGCTAGAACATCATGGAACGCACAGTCCGTGGGCAGAAAACCCGAGACGTCCGGTCCCGGGCGGGCCGGGTGGCCAGCCGCTTGCCTGCAAGAGCAGCAGTTGTCGGCAACCGGACCCGGCGAAGATCTGCCGGACCTTCGCCTTCGGCTCCTCTGCCGCGGCCCCTTACAGTCCCGGATAGATCGGGAAGCGCGCGCACAATGCGCTGACTTCGGCCCGCACGGCGGCCTCGACCGCGCCGTTGCCGTCTTCGCCATGCGCAGCCAGCCCGTCAACGACCCGCACAATCCAGTCGCCGATCTGGCGGAACTCGGCCTCGGCAAAGCCGCGCGTGGTGCCTGCGGGCGTTCCAAGGCGGATGCCCGAGGTGATGGTGGGCTTTTCGGTATCAAAGGGAATGCCGTTCTTGTTGCAGGTGATATGTGCCCGGCCCAGCGCCTTTTCAGTGGCGTTGCCCTTGACACCCTTGGGACGCAGATCAACCAGCATCAGGTGCGTGTCGGTGCCGCCCGTCACGGTGCCAAGGCCGCCCTTCATCAGCTGATCCGCCAGCGCCTGCGCATTGCGGATCACCTGGGCCTGATAGATCCTGAAATCAGGGCGCAGCGCCTCGCCAAAGGCGACGGCCTTGGCCGCGATCACATGCATCAGCGGCCCGCCCTGAATGCCTGGGAAAATCGCCGAATTGACCTTTTTCGCGATGGCCTCGTCATTGGTCAGGATCATCCCGCCGCGCGGACCGCGCAGCGTCTTGTGGGTGGTCGTGGTCGCCACATGGGCGTGCGGGAAGGGCGACGGGTACAGACCCGCCGCAACAAGGCCCGCGAAATGCGCCATGTCCACCAGAAGACAGGCCCCGACCTTGTCGGCAATGGCCCGCATGCGCGCAAAGTCGAGGATGCGCGGAATGGCAGACCCGCCCGCGATGATCAGCGCGGGCCTGTGTTCCAGTGCCAGCGTCTCGATCTGGTCATAGTCGGGCAGCAGTGTATCCCGCCGCACGCCGTATTGCACCGCATTGAACCATTTGCCGGACTGGTTCGGAGCCGCGCCATGGGTCAGGTGCCCGCCGGCATCCAGGCTCATCCCCAGAATGGTATCGCCCGGCTTGATCAGCGCCTGGAACACGCCCTGGTTCGCCTGGCTGCCCGAGTTCGGCTGCACATTGGCATAAGCCACGCCAAACAGGGCGCAGGCGCGGTCGATGGCCAGATTTTCGGCGACATCGACAAACTGGCAGCCGCCATAGTACCGCTTGCCCGGATAGCCTTCGGCATATTTGTTGGTCATCACCGAACCCTGGGCTTCCATCACCGCGCGGCTGACGATGTTCTCTGACGCGATCAGTTCGATTTCGTCGCGCTGGCGGCCAAGCTCATCAGTGACTGCGGCGAAAAGGGCGGGGTCGCGTGAGGCAAGGCTTTCGGTGAAGAAACCGGCGTCGCGGTGCGGGGCGTTCATGGGCGGCTCCTGTGGCGCATGGGGCGAATGCCCATTTAGAGCATGCCGATCCATTCAGAAAGAGCGGAAAGCGACATCAGCGGCGCGCCGTGCGAAATCATTGCGCCACAAGCGGGGTTGAGTTTGCGCGACGGCCCCGCCAAGACTGGCCGCAGGACCCGGAAAGAGGGGAAAGCACCGTGCAGCGCCGCATCGGATTTACGGCCAGCCCCACGCCCGAGGCGCAATCGGCGCTGGCCCGTCTGACAAAGACCTATGGCCAATGCCCGCTGGAGCACGCCGAGGTGATCGTGGCCCTGGGCGGCGACGGATTCATGCTTCAGACCCTTCATGACACGCGGGCGCTGGACCTGCCGGTTTACGGCATGAATTGCGGCACCATCGGCTTTCTGATGAATGCCTTTTCGCCTCATGACCTGCCGGTGCGGCTGCAGGCGGCAGAAGAAGCGGTGATCAACCCGCTGGCAATGCGCGCCGAGACAGTATCGGGTCGCTTCGAAGAGGGTCTTGCGATCAACGAGGTATCGCTGCTGCGCGCGGGGCCGCAGGCGGCCAAGCTCAGGATCAGCGTGGACGGCAAGGTGCGCCTTGCGGAACTGGTCTGCGACGGGGCGCTGGTCTGCACCCCGGCGGGGTCCACCGCCTATAACTATTCCGCGCACGGCCCGATCCTGCCGATCGGGTCGGACGTGCTGGCGCTGACCGCGATGGCCGCCTTCCGGCCGCGCCGCTGGCGCGGCGCGCTTCTGCCGAAATCGGCCGTGGTGCGGTTTGACGTGCTGGAGGCGGCGAAACGCCCGGTCATGGCCGATGCCGACAGCCGGTCGGTGCGCGATGTGCTGTCGGTTGAAATCCGCTCTCATCCGGGTATCCGCCACCGCATTCTGTTCGATCCGGGGCACGGCCTTGACGAACGCCTGATCCGCGAACAATTCGTGTGACGGTGCAGAAATGCCTTCGATCCTTGAGCATGGGAGGGAAATGGTGACGGCCGCAGGGCCCGGACAGCGAAGCTTTGCCCGCACTGCGCGGTACGGCGGATGACGATGCGCCCTATGCCGCCTGTGCTGCTGGTCGGGGATGTCGCCGCGCCGCAGGCGGTCCACCGCCCGGCGCTGACGCGGGCGGGATTTCGGGTGCGCGTGGCAGCAAGCGCGGCGGAAGGGCGTCTGGCGTTTGCCGAAAGCCCGCCGCAGGTGGTGCTTCTGGACCTTGCCTTGCCGGATGGCAATGGCATCAATCTGATGCAGGATCTGCTGCGGCAGCGTCCGCAGACGCGGATCATCGTGATGAGTGCCACCGGGTCGATCCCCCAGGCGGTCGAGGCGATGCGTGCAGGCGCACATGATTTTCTGGTCAGGCCGTTTGATGAGGCGCGTTTGCTGGCTGCGGTCAGGTCTGCGGCAAATCCGCCGCGCCGCAAACCGGCCCGGCCGCCGGACCCGGCCCAGCTTTCCCCCGGGGGCCTGTTTCTGGGGTCCAGCGAGGCGATGGTGCAGATCTATGCCAAGATCCGGTCTGTCGCGGCCTCGATGGCGACCGTCTTCATCACCGGCGAAAGCGGCACCGGCAAGGAGCTTTGCGCCCAGGCGATCCATGACGGGTCCGCCCGGGCGTCAGGCCCGTTCATCGCCTTGAACTGCGGCGCCATTCCCCCCGATCTGCTGGAATCCGAGGTGTTCGGGCACATGAAGGGCAGCTTTACCGGGGCGATTTCGGACAAGCCCGGGGCGGCGGCGGCGGCGGATGGCGGCACGCTGTTTCTGGACGAGATCTGCGAGATGGACGTGGCGCTGCAAACCAAGCTCTTGCGCTTCCTGCAGACCTCGACGGTGCAGCCGGTCGGGGCCACAAGGCCGCGCAAGGTGAACGTGCGGATCATCTGCGCCACCAATCGCGATCCGCTGGAGGCTGTGCGCCGGGGACAATTCCGCGAAGACCTTTACTATCGCCTTTATGTGGTTCCCATACACATGCCGCCCCTGCGCGACCGGGGCACGGATGTGATCGAAATTGCCGAAGCGGCCCTGGCCCGCTTTTCGGCAGAGGAGAGCCGCATGTTTGACGGACTGGACCCTGCGGTGCGCGCGCTGTTTCTGCGCCTGCCCTGGCCCGGAAATGTGCGCCAGTTGCTGAACGTCATCCGCAATATCGTCGTTCTGAATGCGGGCGGTCCTGTGACGCCCGACATGCTGCCGCCCGATCTGGTGCAGGCCGGTGCCGGTGCCAAGGCCGCCGGCCCGGCGGCTGTGGCCCCGCCGGGGCCTGACCAGCTGGTCGGGCGGACCCTGGCCGAGATTGAGCAGATCGTGATCGAGGCGACGATCGCGCGCTGTGGCGGTTCGGTGCCGAAAGCCGCCCGTGTTCTGGATGTCTCTGCCTCGACGCTGTATCGCAAGCGGGATGCATGGCGGGGGGGCGGGCCCTGACCGGTCCGGGTGCGGTGACACAGGGGGGCAAGACGGTTCCGGGGCGGTGCCTGCCCCTGACAGGCTGCTGAAACCGTTCCAACCGCACGGACCGCTGGCTGGAAGACAGGAAACTCTTTCGCCTGCGCGCCCTGCGCGTTCTGGCCGGGGCCATCCCCCCGGCCCTGCGCTGCGCAAGCTGCAACGCCCGCCGGGGACCAAAGCCCCCGTCTTGCGCCCGCCCCGCCCCGGCGGGCGCTGGCCCGCATTTGCGGGAACGGTCCCTATTGGACCTTGGTCCATGACCTGGCAGGGAACCGCGCTGCGTTTCCTGATCCGCCCTGACCGGAAGCCGCCTTTGCTGCGGGTCAGCATGATCTTCCCGTCCGGCAGGCGGCGGGTATGCTTTTCGGCGCCCGGCTACAGCTGCGCGTGGATATGATCGTCATGCCGGGCGGCCCGGCAGCCCTGAAACCGCAGCTTCGCATCCTTCAGGCCAAGCTGCCGGGCAAGGGGCGGTTCCAGAAACACCTTGCCCACCATCGGATCGGCCAGCAGCGCACGCGCCAGGGCTGCCGTCCGTTCCGGTTCCAGCGGCCGGTCAGGCCAAAGCCCTTGCAGCCATGTCATGTTCCAGCGGGTTGTCAGCCGGACGGGCGGACAGTCTGTTTCATTATCCAGT
The DNA here is from genome assembly GCA_020250445.1 of Rhodobacter sp. GTDB lineage: Bacteria > Pseudomonadota > Alphaproteobacteria > Rhodobacterales > Rhodobacteraceae > Aliitabrizicola. Next base: position 30,598 of record JADCEF010000079.1, on the reverse strand, counting down.
TCAAACGCCCAGTATCCGAAAGGTGACCGGGTGACGCCGGGGGCATAGGTTCCGTCTTTCATGTAGTAAAAGGCGAAGTCCAACTTCTGTCCGTCATCATGGGACAGGTGCGGCAGCAGGGGCATTCCGTCAAGAAACGGGAAGCTTCCGTCAAGCGCCAGTGTGACGGTGCCCGGGTAATCCCGTGCGACCGCTTCTGCGGCAGCCCCGGCAACCTGTGCCATTTCAGGTGTCACAAAATTCCGCAGTGTCAGGCAATAGGCCACCGATTGCATCTGCAGGGGTTCGCCAAAACAAGGCACGGCCTGGCGGCCAAGGGCCGGGGCCGCAAGATGTGCCACGCCGAAAAGCGCGGCGTATGAAAGCAAGAACCCAAGCCACCGCCGCGGAAACGCCAGCGACAGCAGCCATGCCAGGCCGCCAACCTGGGTGACCAGGGTCAGAAGAACCACAATCAGCCCGTGCCCGGCGACCCGCGCAGACCTACCCATAATGCGCCACGGGTGTTCCGGCCAGCGCCGACATGTTCAGCAGGCCCCGCGCGGTGATCGAGGGGGTCACGATATGGGCGCGGTTGCCCATGCCCATCAGGATCGGGCCCACTTCCAGCCCGCCGGCCTTCATCTTGAGAATGTTGCGCACGCCCGAAGCGGCATCGGCATTGGCAAAAACCAGCACATTGGCCGCCCCGTCAAAGCGCGCGCCCGGATAGATGCGGTCCCGGATGGACTGATCAAGGGCGGCATCGATGTGCATTTCGCCCTCATAGGCAAAGTCGGGTTCGCGCAGGTCCAGCAGTTCCAGCGCCTCGCGCATCCGGCGGCCCGAGGCGCAGTCAAGATTGCCGAATTGCGATTGCGAACACAGCGCCACTTTCGGCACCATTCCAAAGCGCCGGACATGGCGCGCGGCCCCGATGACGGTTTCCATGATCTGATGCGGCGTCGGTTCGGGATGCACATGCGTGTCGGCGATGAAGAGCGGCCCATCCTCCAGGATCATCAGGCTGAGCGCCGCGACCGGGTGGTGGCCGTTCCGGGCCAGAATCTGTCGCACATAGTTCAGATGCCACAGGTACTGGCCAAAGGTGCCGCAGATCAGGCTGTCGGCTTCGCCCCGGTGCACCATGACGGCGGCAATCGCCGTGGTGTTGGTGCGCATGACGGCGCGGGCGATATCCGGTGTCACGCCGCGCCGGGACATCAGCTCGTGGTAGGTGCCCCAGTAGTCGCGGTAGCGGGGATCGTTTTCCGGGTTCACCAGCTGGAAATCGCGCTCGGGCCGGATCGGCAGGCCGGCGCGGTCACAGCGCATGGTCACGACATCGGGGCGGCCGATCAGGATCGGCACATCGGTGGTATCCTCGATCATCGCATGGGCGGTGCGCAGCACACGCTCATCCTCGCCCTCGGCAAAGACGATGCGCCGCGCCGCCGTGGCAGAGGCCTCGAAGATCGGGCGCATGATCATGGCAGACCGGAACACCGAGCCATCCAGTTTTTGCCTGTAGGCGTTCAGGTCCGTCAGGGGGCGCGTGGCGACGCCACTGTCCATCGCGGCCTTGGCAACCGCATGGGCGACCACACCCATCAGGCGCGGATCGAAGGGCTTGGGGATCAGATAATCGGCACCGAAGGTCATCTGTTCGCCCTGATAGGCGGCCGCCGCCTCGGCGCTTGTGGTGGCGCGGGCCAGGTGCGCGATACCCTCGATGCAGGCCAGTTGCATCGCGTCGTTGATCTGCGTGGCCCCGACATCCAGCGCACCCCGGAAGATGAAGGGAAAGCACAGCACATTGTTGACCTGATTGGGAAAGTCCGACCGCCCGGTGGCGATGATGGCATCGGACGAGACGGCGCGGGCGGCATCGGGCATGATTTCGGGGTTGGGGTTGGCCAGCGCAAAGATGATGGGGCGCGGTGCCATCTTTGCAACCATCCGGGGCGTCAGCACGCCGGGGCCGGACAGGCCCAGGAACAGGTCAGCCCCTGCGATCACCTCGTCCAATGTGCGCGGCTGGTCACCTTGCGCATATTCGGCCTTTTGCGCGGTCATCTCGGCTTCGCGGCCATGATGAACAAGGCCCGCCAGATCGCACAGCCAGACATTCTCGCGCCGCACGCCCAGCTTCAGCAGCATGTTCAGGCAGGCGATGCCCGCCGCCCCGCCGCCGGTCGAGACGACCTTGATCCGGTCAAAGCGCTTGCCGGCGACATGCAGCGCATTGGTCGCCGCCGCCCCCACCACGATGGCCGTACCATGCTGGTCATCGTGAAAGACCGGAATATTCATCCGCGCGCGGCACAGCTTTTCAACGATGAAGCAATCGGGGGCCTTGATGTCTTCCAGGTTGATCGCGCCGAAGGTGGGTTCCAGCGCGCAGACGATGTCCGCCAGCTTCACAGGATCAGGTTCGTTCAGTTCGATGTCGAAACAGTCGATTCCGGCGAATTTCTTGAACAGAACCGCCTTGCCTTCCATCACCGGCTTGGAGGCCAGCGCGCCGATATTGCCCAGCCCCAGCACGGCCGTGCCATTGGTGACCACGGCAACAAGGTTGCCGCGCGCGGTGTAGCGGCTGGCGGTGGCGGGATCTGTCCTGATTTCAAGGCAGGCCTCGGCCACGCCGGGGGAATAGGCGCGGCTCAGGTCACGGCCATTCGCCAAGGGCTTCGTGGCCCGGATTTCCAGCTTACCGGGCTTGGGGAATTCGTGATAATCCAGCGCCGCCTGCCGGAAACTGTCGTTGCGCGCCTCGTCCATCGGACCCCCCCCGAATAGTTTAACGTTAAACTACCCTTATCCACTCACGTCTGTCTTCTTTGCTACGGGCTTTCGCCGCAACTTGCAAATCCGCGATGACGGATACAGAGTCGGCCCTTGTAAAGCCGCAGGAATGCCATGACCGAAACACGCGCCGAAGTCCGCCTGCCCACGACCGAGCTGCGGGCCGACCTGCCCTTCTACACCGGGACGCTGGGGATGCGGCTGGACATGATCTATCCGGCCGACAACCCGGAGGTGGCGGTGCTGTCCGGCCACGGCCTGCGCCTGCGCATCGAAAAAGGCGCACCGGAGGCACCCGGCACCATCCGCATCCTGACCGATGATCCCGATGGTTTCGCCAGCGGGCAGCGACGCCTGACCGCCCCGAACGGCACGATGGTCGAGATCGGCGAATTGAACCCGCCCCTGGTGCTGCCCGCCACAGAGCACGCCTTCGTGGTGCGCCGCCTGGCCGATCAGGCCCCCTGGGTGATCGGCCGGGCCGGGATGCAGTACCGTGATCTGGTCCCCTCGCGGCTGGGCGGGGCGATGATCGCCAGCCATATCCGCATCCCCGATGGCGGCCCGGTGCCCGATATGGTGCATTTCCACAAGGTGGGATTTCAGCTGATCTTCTGCATCAAGGGCTGGGTTGATGTGATCTATGAAGACCAGGGCGGCCCGATCCGCCTGACGGCGGGTGACTGTTTCATCCAGCCGCCCGAAATCCGCCACCGCGTGCTGGAAGCCAGCGACGGGATTGAGGTGATCGAAATCGGCGTTCCGGCAGAGCATGTCACCCAGATTGACCATGACATGACCCTGCCCACGCCGCAGCTGCGCCGCGACCGCGAATGGCAGGGGCAGCGCTTTGTCCACAATCGGCGGCAAGACGCGCCGTGGCAGCCATTCCGCATTCCCGGATTTGTGGCGCGCGACACCACCATCAGCGCCAATACCAAAGGGGTCGCCTCGGTCATGGTCGCGCGCCCCGCAGGCCCGCCCGCCCCCTGGACGCGGCATGAGGGGGATATCCTGTTCACCTTCGTGATGTCTGGGGAAATGACGCTGGAGGGCGAGGGCAAGGAACCCTTCCGGCTGTCGCCGGGCGATGCCTTTGTGATCCCGCCGGGGCTGGCAACCCGCTACAGCGCCACCACCGATGATCTGGAACTGCTGGAGGTCTCGCTTCCGGGCCGCTTCGCCACGGTCATGCTGTAGGGGGGCGATCCGGGCATGACCGGCGCCGCCCGGGGTCCGTCTGGTCATGGGGCCGGGAACGCATGTGGACCGCTGTACGGCTGATCAGGACGGGTGGCTTTGCCAGGGTGCCGGAACTTGCCGCCCCGCCCCATGCCGGGCGGGAAGATCATCCTGATCCGCCGGACAGGCGGCTTGCCATTCCGGGCGGACCCCGAAGCGCAGCGCGTTTTGCCGCCCGGTGAGGGACCACGGTCCCGCAAGGACCCGTCAAGCAGGCGCAACGCAGGCCAGCGCCCGACCCGGCGGGCGTGAAGTGACCACTATGGGGCGGGGCCGGACACCGGCCGGGCGATTTGGCCCCGGCGGGCGAGCGTCGCGCGCGAAAGAGTGTCCTGCTTAACGCGCAACAGTCCGCGCGGCCGACATGTCGCGGCACCTTTTCTTAAGCTGGCCAGCAGCGTTGAGGTTTGCCCCTTGAAGTGTTAGATTTGCCCCAGCCTGGTGTCGGGGCCAAGCGGCGCGCCATTCCGGAGGACGATGTCCTGTCTCATTCTGATCCCGCGACCGGCCTTCCGGTCGGGACCCGGGCGGCCCGCATGACCGCCCAGGCAGCCGCTGCACCCGGCCAGCTTTCCAGCGACGCGCTTCTTGCCGTGATCCTTGCCTCGCTTGACGACGACAAGGCCGAAGAGGTTGTGACCATCGATCTGCGCGGCAGGTCGGACATGGCGGATTACATGGTGATCTGCTCGGGCCGGTCGTCACGTCAGGTTGCCGCCATTTCCGAAAAGCTTGTGGACCGGCTGAAGCAGGACCACCGGCGCGCCTGCAGGATCGAAGGCAAGGAAACCGGCGACTGGGTGCTGATCGACACGGGGGATGTGATCGTCCACGTCTTCCGTCCCGAGGTGCGCGAATTCTATCAGCTTGAAAAGATGTGGATGCCCACAGGCTCTCGCTCGCCGCAGGGGCGCTGATGCGGCTGCACCTTTGCGCGGTGGGCCGGTTGCGCACCGGTCCCGAACGCATTCTGGCGGATGACTACATGCAGCGGTTCAACCGCACCGCCCGCCCGCTGGGCCTTGGCCCCCTGACAGAGCACGAGGTTGAAGACCGCAAGGGCGGCGGCATCGCCGCCGAGGCCGATCTGCTGGCGCGGGCCGTTCCTGCGGGGGCGGTGGTCGTGGTGCTGGATGAACGCGGCCAGATGCTGTCTTCGCCAGAACTGGCGCGGCGGATCGCCGACTGGCGCGATGCCGGGCGGCAGGACCTGGCCTTTGTCATCGGCGGGGCGGACGGGCTTGCGCCGGCATGGCGCGACAGGGCCGATCTTGCCCTGTCCTTGGGGCATATGGTCTGGCCGCACCTGCTGGTGCGGGTCATGCTGGCCGAACAGATCTACCGCAGCGCCACCATTCTGTCCGGCAGCCCCTATCACCGGGTCTGACGGGCGGCGAACGCATGGTTGCCCCCCCGGATTCGGCGGCGTAAAACGGGGCAGCGCAGTGAAAGGCCCCCTGATGAGCGTCCCCAAACCCGTCGTGCTTTGCATCCTTGATGGCTGGGGGCTGCGCGAAGACCGGACGGCGAACGCCCCGGCGCTGGCGCATGTGCCAAACTTCAACCGCATCTGGGCCGATTGCCCGCATCAGACGCTGATCACCCATGGTCCCGATGTCGGTCTGCCGACCGGACAGATGGGAAACTCCGAGGTCGGGCACACGAACATCGGTGCGGGCCGCGTGGTTGCGATGGACCTGGGGGCAATCGATCTTGCCATCGAAACCGGAACCTTCTTTCGTAACCCCGCGCTGCTGGAGTTCATCGGCAAACTGAAGGATTCGGGCGGCACCGCGCATCTGTTGGGCGTCGTTTCAGACGGGGGTGTTCACGGCCACATCCTGCATCTTCTTGCCGCCATCCGGGCGCTGACCGGGGCCGGTCTGCCGGTTGTGGTCCACGCGATCACGGATGGGCGTGATGTGCCGCCCTTGTCTGCTGCGGGGTTCGTGGACCAGCTGCTGGCAGGCCTGCCTGCGGGTGCGCGGATCGGCACCCTGAGCGGCCGGTATTATGCGATGGACCGCGATCACCGCTGGGACCGGGTGGCGCGCGCCTATGCCGCCATTGTCGGCGGCACAGGGGCAAATGCGGCCAGCGCGGCCGAGGCGGTGCAGGCCGCCTTTTCCCGCGGTGAAACCGATGAATTCATCCTGCCGACCGTGATTGCCGGATACAGCGGCGCGCGCGACGGCGACGGTGTCTTCTGCCTGAATTTCCGGTCAGACCGGGCGCGCGAGATCCTGTCTGCCATCGGCGCACCGGACTTTGACGGCTTTGACACCGGCCCGCGCCCGAGGTGGGCCGCGATGCTGGGAATGGTCGATTATTCCTCCGCGCACAGCGATTTCATGGCCACGGCCTTTCCCAAGCAGGATATCCGCAACACGCTGGGCGAATGGGTTGCAGCCCAAGGCAGGACCCAGCTGCGTCTGGCCGAGACCGAGAAATATCCGCACGTCACCTTCTTTCTGAACGGCGGGCGAGAGGAACTTTCCACAGGCGAAGACCGTTACATGGCCGCCTCTCCCAAGGTGGCGACATATGAGCTGCAGCCCGAAATGTCCGCGCCCGAGGTGGCCGACCATCTGGTGGCCGGCATCCGCGCGGGCTACGACCTGATCGTGGTCAATTTCGCCAACCCGGACATGGTCGGCCATACCGGCGATCTTGCCGCCGCCATCGCCGCCTGCGAGGCTGTCGACAAGGCGCTGGGGCGCGCCCTGGCCGCGCTGGAGGCGGCGGGGGCGGCGATGATCGTGACGGCGGATCACGGGAATTGCGAAACCATGGTCGATCCCGTCACGGGTGCGCCGCACACAGCCCATACGACCAACCCTGTTCCCGTCATCCTTGTCGGCGGCCCCGCCGGGGCAAGGCTGCGGCCGGGCGGGCGCCTGGCCGATCTTGCCCCGACGCTGCTTGACCTGATGGGATTGCCGCAGCCGCCCGAAATGACCGGGCACAGCCTGATCGACAGATGAGTCTGCGTGCGGCACCCCGTCTGGCCTTTGGCCTGGCCTTTTGTCTTTGCCTGCTGTCTTCCGGTGTCGGCAGCGCGCAGGACCGGCCTTCGGGCGCGGCATCCATCGCCGCTGCGGCAGCCGCCGACCTGCAGGCGGCCATCGCTGCGATGCAGGCGGCCACCGGCGCGCGCGACCGTGTTGCCGCCCTGACCCAAACGATCCGGGCCTATGAACAGGGGCTGGATGCGGTGCGCGAAGGCCTGCGTCAGGTCACGATCCGGGAAAGCGCGCTGACGCTGCAGTTCGAGTCCCAGCGTGATCAGATCGCCCGGCTGGTCGGCGTGCTGGAAAGCCTGCCCACAGATCCCGGGCCCTTGCTGCTTCTGCATCCCGCCGGGCCGCTGGGCACGGCCCGGTCGGGCATGCTGCTGGCCGATGTGACGCCTGCCCTGCAGGCCCGGGCGGAACGGCTGCGCAGCGAATTGACCGAAGTGCGCAATCTGCGCGCGGTGCAGGAAGCGGCATCGGCAACACTGGCCGAGGGGCTTGGCGCGGCGCAAAAGGCGCGCGCGGCGCTGAGCCAGGCCATTTCCGACCGGGCTGACCTGCCGGTCCGGTTCATCGACGATCCGGCCGCCATGAAGATCCTTCTTGACAGCGCAGACACGCTGGATGCCTTTGCGGCAGGTCTGGGATCGGACACTGCGGCTGATGACCTGTTGCCGGACATCACCACGGCCCGGGGCACCTTGCCCATGCCGGTCCTGGGAACAATCCTGCGCCGCCCCGACGAGGCGGATGCAGCAGGCGTGCGCCGCCCCGGACTTCTGGTTGCCACGCGGGCGCGTGCCCTTGTCACCGCGCCCTGGCCCGCGACGATCCGCTATCGCGGCCCGTTGCTGGACTACGGAAATGTGATGATCCTTGAACTCGGACGCGGCTATCTGCTGGTACTGGCGGGACTGGATACGGTCTATGGAGAGGTCGGAGAGGTCGTGCCCGCCGGTGCCGCGCTTGGCCTGATGGGCGGACCGGAAGCACTGGCGACAGAGTTTCTCGTATCGGCGCAAGACGGCGGTGATGCGGGTGGTTCTGAAACGATGTATATGGAACTAAGGCAAGGCGCAGATCCGGTCGATCCGACCGGATGGTTCGCCGGGACAATGGAACAGGACGTTCGATGAGGAAATTCGTGATAGCCGCCCTTGGCGGTACGGTCGCCGGTGCAATCCTGACAACGCAGATTGCCGGACCCCTGATTGCGCAGGAAGCCGGGAAATCCGGTTCGGTCTATGAGCAGCTGGACCTGTTCGGCGACATCTTCGAGCGGATTCGCGCACAATACGTTGAAGAGGTCGAGCCGAAAGACCTGATCGAGGCGGCCATCAACGGCATGCTGACATCGCTGGACCCGCATTCCAGCTATCTGCCCCCCGATGATTTCGATGACATGCAGGTGCAGACGCGCGGCGAATTCGGCGGGCTGGGCATCGAGGTGACGCAGGAAGACGGCTTTGTCAAAGTCGTCTCGCCCATGGATGACACGCCCGCAGCCGCGGCCGGAATCCAGTCTGGCGATTTCATCACCCATGTGAACGGCGAAAGCCTGATGGGTCTTTTGCTGGACGAGGCCGTGGAAAAGATGCGCGGGCCGGTCGGCTCTGAGATCGTGCTGACGATCGTGCGCGAAGGCCTGGCCGATCCGTTCGATGTGTCGATCATCCGCGACACCATCAAGCTGACTGCCGTGCGCAGCCGCGTGGTGGGCGATGCCATCGTCCTGCGTGTGACAACCTTCAACGACCAGACCTATCCGAACTTGGAAGAGGGGTTGAACAAGTCGATCGCGGAACTGGGCGGCATCGACAATGTCAGCGGCATTGTGCTGGACCTGCGCAACAACCCGGGCGGTCTGCTCAACCAGGCGATCAAGGTGTCGGACGCCTTCCTTGAAAAGGGAGAGATCGTTTCAACCCGCGGGCGCAATCCGCAGGATGGCGAACGGTTCAACGCCACGGGCGGCGATCTGGCACAGGGCAAGCCGATGGTGGTGCTGATCAACGGCGGTTCGGCTTCGGCTTCGGAAATCGTGGCGGGGGCGCTGCAGGATCATCGCCGGGCCGTGGTCGTGGGCACAAAAAGCTTCGGCAAGGGATCGGTCCAGACCCTGGTTCCGCTGCGCGGCGACGGGGCGATGCGGCTGACCACGGCGCGCTACTACACCCCTTCGGGCCGGTCGATCCAGGCCTTGGGCGTGTCGCCCGACATCGTCGTGAAGCAACCGGTGAGGCCGGAACTGGCAGAAGGTGAAACGCCGCCCGCAGCCGAGGACGCGCCGGTGCGGTCAGAGGCCGATCTGCGCGGCATCATCTCGAACGACTCGATGACCGAAGACGAACAGAAGGTCTACGAGGAAGAGCAGAAGCAGGCCGAAGACGCGGCCAAGCTGCGCGACGAGGATTATCAGCTGGCCTATGCCGTGGATATTCTCAAAGGCCTGTTCACCCTGGCCCCTGCAGCCCGGGAATAGGGAACCGGGGGGCGGCCAACCGCCCCCCCCTGCATCATCATGGTCAAGCCTGAAAACCTTCCCTATCGCCCCTGTGTCGGCATCGTGCTGATCAATGCCGAAGGTCTGGTCTTCGCCGGCCAGCGCCTGGACAATGTCGAAGAGGCCTGGCAGATGCCCCAGGGTGGCATTGATGACGGTGAGTCGCCCCGGACCGCCGCCTTGCGGGAGCTGCGGGAAGAAACCGGAATCACTGCCGATCTGGTGCAGCCGGTTGCCAAGACCCATCACTGGATCACCTATGATCTGCCGCCCGAGCTGATCGGAAAGGTCTGGGGCGGCAAGTACTGCGGCCAGCGCCAGAAATGGTTTCTGTACCGGTTCACCGGCCAAGACAGCCAGATCAGAATCGAGACGGAGCATCCGGAATTCAGGGCCTGGCGGTGGATCGACGTCGATGCCCTGGTGACGGGGATCGTGCCGTTCAAGCGGGCAGTCTATGAAAAGGTCGTTGCATCGTTCCGCGCCTACCTTGCCTGACCGGCAGCGCCGGAATTGGCCCCTCTATGCTGCATAGGCCGTTTGCGTTGCATCGGGCGTCCCGTCATCGCGGCAGTAGTGCGCTGCGGCAGGACGGATCGGATACGGCCGGACCGCCGTGTTGGCGGGCCATTCCGGTCGCCGGGGTTCTGCGCTTATCGGTCGGCAATCTTGTCTTCCGGGGCCCCTTGCAAATGACCCCGACCATCGCGCCAGGTTGCAGGGGCCCGAAGACGTGACCTTTGCCCGTAAACCTGCCACAGCCCGCAAGATGGCCGCGCACCCGCCGCGACGGACCCTCACGCAGGTGGTGTCACTCCACAGACAGAGCCAGTCCCCCAAGCCGGCATCCGAAGCCGCCTGTGATTCCCGTCCGGCCGCCTGATTTCAACGTACCTTCCGGCGCAAGCGACACCCAGAACACAGGGTCCGTGACCGGGGCAGGACAGACCGCCTGCCCTGATCTGCGGAACAGGACGTGCGCGCGGGACGGCAGGGCAGGTTCACCCCTGTCCGGGTCTGGTATGGCACAAAGCCCCTTGCGCCTCGCGATACCCGCTGTCAGCGGGCATCCTTCCCGGCGCGGTCTGCACGGCGCGTGGTGCGGCGGCGGGCCTTGTTGCGCCCCTCGTCAGCACCGGGGCAATGACCGCCCATCTGGCCCGGACCGCACGCCCTGTCGCAGCTTTGGTCGGGAAAGCCATTTCCCGGACGGTCTTGCCTTACACCTCATCCTGTGCCGTCCCCGTCCTCGGCGGCGCAGGCCGACACGGTGCCAAAGCCATTGCCGTCCCCGGCAAGATTTGCCCTGTACACCTGCCGCCCTGCCGCAGTGGGTTGAACCCCGTCGGGAAGGTAAGCGCACCATCACGGTCGCCGACACCTGTAAGGCCATCGCCTAACAGGGTGCTGAAAAAAAAGTACCGGCCGCAGGGGGTGCCTGACCGAAATGCGGGAACCTCTTGCGCCTGTGCGCGCCTTGTGCATCCTGGCAGGGGCCATCGCCCCTGCCACAGCGCCAGGCTTAACCCAGGCCAGCCGGGGCCTAAAGCCCCCGGCCAGCGCCCGCAGGGACAGTCCCTTTCCCCGGACCGAGAAGAGTCTCTCGGCAGGCAGGCGGTCGGATTGCTGTTTCAGCACCCTGCTAGGCCTGCTGCAACGCGCGGGCCTTGTCCGCCAGCGGTCCCCAAAGGGCGTCGCATCCATCACCTCACGCGAATGGGCAAAGGTCCGTGGGAAGGGCTGCGGGTATCCGCAGATCACGACCGATCCGGCGTTCCCCTGGCCTGTCACCAAATTCTTCACCCGATTGCCCCGAGCGGGCCGGTACACTGTCTTGACCGGAGGGGTCGGGCGCTGGCATGATCGCCGCATATCGCCGGAAAGCGGGTCCGCACCGGTGCAGTGCGGACGGAGGCGATAGCGTGAAACCCCGAATTCTTGCGATCCTCGCCGCCGCCGCGCTGGTCGCCGCGCTTGGTGCCTGGGCGTGGTTTTCCGGCTGGTTCGGTGGCGAGACGCTGGCGGGCTTTGCCCGGTCGAACGGTCGCATCGAGGTCGAGCGCGTCGACATCGCGTCGAAATATGATGGCCGCATCGCCACCATCCGTGTCCACGAAGGCGACCCCGTGACGGCGGGAATGGTCGTCGCCCAAATGGACACCAACGAGATCGAAGCCCGGCTCGCAGAGGCCAGGGCGCTGGCCCGGCAGGCGGCGCAGGCTGTTCGCCGCGCCGAGGCGGAAGTCGCGCAGCGCGTGGCCGACGCCCGCCTCGCCGAGGTTGAACTGAAGCGCGCGCGCGCGCTTGAAAGCCGCGACGCCGGCACAGTCGCCGATGTTGACCGGCGCACCGCAGAGCGCGACGTCGCGGTCGCCGCAGTCGATTCGGCGAAAGCCGCCGTCGGCGACGCCGAGGCGGCGAAGGAGGCGGCCGAGGCGCGCGTCGCCGCGCTTGAGGTGACGATTGCCGAAATGACTCTGGTCTCGCCGGTGTCGGGCCGGGTCGAATACCGCCTTGGCCAGCCGGGTACGGTGATCGGCGCGGGCGATAGGGTTGCGACCGTGCTCGACCTGTCGGACGTGCACATGACCGTGTTCCTGCCGACCGGCGAGGCCGGGCCGCTCGTGATCGGCGCGGAGGCGCGCATCGTGCTTGACGCCGCGCCGGGCTATGTCTTTCCTGCCCGCGTCGCCTTCGTCGCGTCGGAAGCCCAGTTCACGCCGAAGACGGTCGAGACGAGCGACGAGCGTCAGAAGCTTGTCTATCGTGTCAAGCTTTCCGCCGATCCCAAGCTTCTCGCGACCTATCGCGACCAGATCAAGGCCGGATTGACAGGCGACGCATGGGTCCAGATTGATCCTGCCGCAGCCTGGCCGGAGAAGCTTGCCGTGAGACTGCCGGATGCCCCTTGACGCATCGACATGTGTCGTCGCCTCATCGCTTTCGCATCGCTATGGCGCAACGACTGCGCTCGACCAGGTCTCGCTGACGATCCCGACCGCCTCCTTCACCGCCGTCGTCGGCCCGGACGGCGTCGGCAAGTCGACGATGCTTGGCCTGATCGCGGGCGCGCGCGCCCTTCAGTCGGGCGAACTCACGGTGCTTGGCGCGCGCATGGGCGACAAGCGCGAGCGCGAGGCCGTGTTCGGACGCATCGCCTTCATGCCCCAGGGGCTGGGCCGGAACCTGTACCCGACGTTGTCCGTTATGGAGAATATCGACTTCATCGGGCGGCTGCACGGGCTTGACGACGCGGATCGCGCGGCGCGCATCGCGCGGCTGACGCAGGCGACCGGCCTTTCGCCCTTTCTCGACCGGCCGGCCGGAAAGCTTTCGGGCGGCATGAAGCAGAAACTGTCGCTCTGCGCCGCGCTGATCCATGATCCTGATCTGCTGATCCTTGACGAGCCGACCACCGGCGTTGATCCGCTGTCGCGCCGCCGGTTCTGGGCGCTGATCGGCGCGCTTCACGCCAGCCGGCCATCGATGACCGTGCTTGTCTCGACCGCGTATATGGAAGAGGCGGAGCGCTTCGAACGCCTGGTCGTGATGGATCGTGGACGGGTCCTTGCCGCCGGGCCGACGCGCGAGGTCATCGCAGGGACCGGCCAGGCAAGCCTTGAGGCGGCGTTCCGCACGCTGTCCGATCCGCAGTGGCGCGGCGAGCCCCTTGTCATACCGCCGCGGATCGAACGGCGCGACGGGCCTGCGATCGTCGCAGAAGGGCTGACGCGGAGCTTCGGCGATTTCGTCGCGGTGGACCATGTCAGCTTCACCATCGCGCGGGGCGAGATCTTCGGCTTTCTCGGCTCGAACGGCTGCGGCAAGACGACGACGATGAAGATGCTGACCGGCCTCTTGCCGGCGACCGCGGGGCGGGCCGAACTTCTTGGCGAGCCGATCACACAACCCCGTCTCGAACAGAGGCTGCGCATCGGCTACATGTCGCAGGGTTTCTCGCTTTACGAGGAACTGAGCGTGCGCGCCAATCTCGAATTGCACGGCAAGCTCTACCAGATACCGGCCGACGGGATCGGCCAGCGGGTCGAGGCGGCGCTTGCCAGATTCGACCTTGCGGACTTTGCCGATGTGCTGCCGAAATCGCTGCCGCTCGGCATCCGCCAGCGCCTGCAACTTGCGGCCGCCTGCCTGCACGAGCCCGAAGTGCTGATCCTTGACGAGCCGACGTCGGGTGTCGATCCTGCGGCGCGCGACCTGTTCTGGCGCAGAATGGTCGAATTGTCACGCGACGGCGGCGTGACGATCTTTGTCTCGACGCATTTCATGAACGAGGCCGAACGCTGTGACCGCATCTCGCTGATGCATGCCGGCAAGGTGATCGCCATCGGCGCGCCGGCCGAACTGATCGAACGGTCCGGCGCGGCCTCGCTCGAAGATGCCTTCACGGGCTATCTGGAGAAGGCCGCGATCGAGGCCGGCGAAGAACCGGCCGGGGTGCCGGCCGAAACCGCCGATCTCCCGTCGCCCGGCCCGCCGCAGCGGCCCGGCCTTGTCGCGCCGCTTGTCCGGATTGCGGCCTTCGCGCGGCGCGAGACGGTTGAATTGCTGCGCGATCCGATCCGGCTTGTCTTCGCCCTTGCAAGCCCGATGCTGCTTCTGTTCGTCTTCGGCTATGGCATCGTCTTCGACGTCGACCGCGTCGCCTTCGCCGCGCTTGACCGCGACCGGACCGCCGCGAGCCGCGAGCTGATCGAGGAATTCCGCAGCTCGCCCTGGTTCGAGGCGCACCCGCCGCTTACCGGCGAGGCCGATGTCGGACTGGCTCTGGCTTCGGGCAGGGTCGCGCTTGTCATCGACATCCCGCCGGGCTTCGGGCGTGACCTTGCACGCGGCCACAGGCCGGAGGTCGCCTTTCTGCAGGACGGTGCGAAACCCTTCCAGGCCGAGACCGCGCGCAGCTATTTCGAGAATGTGATGCTCGACCTGATGGCGCGCTCGATAGCCGAAACGCCGGCCCGCCCCGACGAGGTCCTGCCGTTCCGGATCGAGTCGCGCTATCGCTACAATCAGGACTTCCGCAGCGTCTTCGCCATCGTGCCCGGCAGCATCATGCTGATTCTTGCCCTGATTCCGGCGATGCTGACGGCGCTTGCCGTCGTGCGCGAACGCGAGATCGGTTCGATCAGCAATTTCCGGGTCTCGCCGGCCAGTGTTGCCGAATTCCTGATCGGCAAGCAGATTCCCTATGTCGCGGTTTGCTTCCTGAGCTTTCTGTCACTGATCGCGCTGGCGGTGCTGCAATTCGGCCTGACTTTGAAGGGGTCGATACCGGCGCTGCTACTTGGCGGTCTTCTCTATGTCTTCGCCACGTCCGGGCTTGGCCTTCTTGTCTCAAGCTTCGCGCGCACCCAGGTTGCCGCGCTGGTCGCGACCGCGGTGATCGTCGTTGTGCCCGCGCTGCAGTTTTCGGGCTACCTTTCCCCGGCAGCCGCGCTTGATGGCACAGGCTACTGGATGGGGCATCTGTTTCCCTCGCTGTGGTTTCAGAACATCAGCCTTGGCGTCTTCGCCAAAGGCAGAAGCCTTGCGGCGCTGGCGCAGGATCTCGCCATCCTGTCGCTCTTCGGCTTTGTCTTTCTTGCCGTCGCAAGCCTTGTCCTGAAGAAGCAGGAGCGATGAGAATGCGCTGGCTGCGCAATGTCTGGCATCTTGGCCGCAAGGAGATCGCCAGCCTGGCGCGCGATACCGTGCTGTTCCTGTTCCTTGTCTATTCTTTCACCTTCACCGTGTATTCCGAAGCGACGGGCATCGACATCGAGGTGCGCGACGCCAGCATCGCCATCGTCGACGGCGACCATTCAACGCTTTCACGCTCGATCAGCGCGGCGCTGCGGCCGCCCTGGTTTCGCCCGCCGGTGTTGATCGACCGCGCCGATCTCGACCAGGCGATGGATTCGGGCCGTTTCAGCTTTGCGCTTGAGATTCCCCCCGGCTTTGAGGCTGACCTGCTGCGTGGTCTTCGGCCGGAATTGCGGCTTGACGTCGACGCAACCGCCATGTCGCAGGCCGGAATCGGCGATTCCTACATCCAGCGCATCGTTCTTGACGAGGTCCTCGCCTTTCTGAAGAGCCGCGGCATCGAGGCTGATCTGCCGATCGGGATCGTCGTCCGCGCCTGGTTCAACCCGAATCTCGACAGCATCTGGCAGAATTCGTTGATGTCGGTGGTCGAGCAGATCACGCTCCTGTCGATTCTGCTCGTCGGGGCCGCCGTGATCCGCGAGCGCGAGCACGGCACGATCGAGCATCTTCTGGTGATGCCGGTACGCGCCTCTGAAATCGCCATGGCCAAGGTCGCGGCGAACGGGCTTGTGGTGCTTGTCGCCACCGCGCTGTCGCTCATGCTTGTCGTGCGCGGCGTCCTGACGGTGCCGATTGCCGGGTCCGTGCCGCTGTTCCTGTCTGGCGTGCTGCTTTACCTCTTCGCCATGAATTCGCTTGGTATCCTGCTTGCGACGATCGCCAATTCGATGCCGCAATTCGGACTCCTCGCGACGCCGGTGTTCCTGGTGCTGATCATGCTTTCCGGTGCGAACTCGCCGATCGAGTCGATGCCGCCCCCGCTGCAATTGCTGATGCAGGGCTCGCCCACCGTGCATTTCGTCGATATCACGAACGCCGTCCTGTTTCGCGGTGCCGGGATCGGTGTGGTCTGGCCGCAATTCCTGGCGCTCGCGGCTTTCGGCACGATCGCGTTCGCCGTGGCACTCGCGCGCTTTCGCGGCATGCTGGCCCGGCAGGGCTGAGACCCGGGCAAGGGGTGGGGACGTCAGGGTGGCAGACGGCCCCTTTCCGGCGCAGTATCGCGTCAGCGCGCGAATGCCGGCCGGGATCGCGCGCTAGGCGGAGGCGGTCGGTGTGCGCAAGACGCGGCTCGACACGATGAGACTGCTCGCGCTTGCGGTGCTCTGCGGCGACCGGTGTCTTGGCGGAATCCGGTTATGCCTCGGGCGGATTTCTGTATGAAGGGCTCCTTGATCCCTGGACAGGTTTCCGGCTGATTCAGTCTGCTGTCGGCCTTTGCTGACCGGGTACGATTGCGTCGGAGTAGACCACGGCGGGCGGCTGCGCGCCATGGGCGGCGCGGGGCCGCAGGTGGTTGCAGAAAGTGATCCGGTGCCCGACGCCTGCCCTGGCCCGTAAGCCGGTTTCCCGGGCGCGCAAGCAGGCGCACTCCTGTTTCAGGGGCCGCCACAGGTGCTTTGTAAAGATGTTGTGAAGGTATCGGGCATTGCCGTTCATGGAGATTTCGCTTCCGGCCCGTTTTGGCCGTTCGGTCCGGTCGAAGGATGTGAACTGCGACCCCTGATCGGTGGTCATGAGTTCAGGCGGGCCGAAGCTGTGGATGGCCCGATCAGTGCCTTAAGGCAGAACCGGGCCCCCAACGCTTGTGATATCCGCCTTGCCAGCACCTTGCGGGTGAACCGGTCCATGGTGGCGGCCAGACAGAGAAAGCCCTTGCGCATCGGCAGACAGGTGATGTCGGCGCGCAAGACCTGACTGGGCCGGTCGATCCGCAGCCCGTCCAGCAGCCAGGGGCAGCTCCTGCGCCCCTGTGCGGGTTTGCCGGTGTCGGGTTTCTGGCAGACCGCCATCAGGCACATAATACCAACGGCCCTTTCAGCTGACCTGTGCCCAGGCGCGCGAGGTGATTGAGGTGACGGTTTTGGGATCGTTGGCGAAGCGGTTCCATGCGGCACAGCAGGCGTCGACGATGGCGTCGTAGCTGTCGAAGACGCTGATGGCGAGCCAGTTGGCGCGCAGATATTGCCAGATGTTTTCGACCGGGTTCAGTTCCGGGCTGTAGGATGGCAAGGTCAGCAGGGAGAGATTGTCGGGGACGACGGGGGCGTTCGCGCCATGCCAGCCCGCGCCGTCGGGGATGATCACGGCATGGGGTGAGGAGGGGAATAAAACCATCCGGGGGATGGTTTTCCCGACGAACGCTGCGACGTTGCGCGAGATTTCCGCCAGGTGGGCATTCATGGCTTCAGTGCTGACAAAGGGCAGCACGAGGCCCACTGCCGCACCACGCGCCGGGCAGACCGCGCCAAACAGATACGCCCATTGATAGCGGGTATCGCGGGGCGCACGGGGTCTGGTCCCGCGCTTGGCCCAGATACGGGTGAGCGTGCCCTGTTGACCAACACGCGCGTCCGCCATGGGCCTCGGACCCGTGGCGGCACCATGACGAACTCCTGGAACCAGATTTCGAGGGGCCGGCCTTGCGCGGCCTCGGGGGTCGCCGCCGCTACGGCCTCGCGGAAGTTTTTTTGAACGTTTCCTGCGCGCCGGGATCGGTCCTGGGATGCTGCGGGCGAACCGACAGCCTGCGATACCCAAGCGCCGCCAGATACTTGCCGACCGTGCGCTCATGCACCCCTGCCCCGAACGCCTCGGCAATCCGACGCTGCAAATCCTGCCGTCGCCAGCGGACCACCCCGTCCTTCTCAGGGTCCGGCCCGGCCTCGACCCAGGCAGCGAGGTCCGCCATCTGTGCAGGCACCAGACGCGGAACCCGCACGCCTTTGCGGCGGTCCGACAGCCCCGCCAGGCCTTCCGCGTTGTAGCGGTGAACCCAATCGCGAAGGGTCTGCCGGTCCATCCCGCAGGTCTGGGCCGCGCGCGTCCGATCCACCCCCTCCAGCACAAGCGCCAGAGCCAGCATGCGGCGGGCTGCCCTGGCGTCGCGGCTCTTCCCCGCCGCCATCCGCAAGTCCGACGCCGTAAACTCACGTCGCGTGATCTCGATCCCAGACATCCCTACCCCCCACAATGGAAGGACATCGATTCACAAAAATCCGCTCTTGGGAATCCCCAGAGTCAGATCAACGGACAGTTGGCATAAAGCGGGGCATACCCGTTGGGTTTCTGTTGCATAACGGCCAGCCGGACAGCACCCTCGCACAAGCGGAGGGAATCATGCCGGGACTTCTTGACAGATTGCGCGGCGGGCTTGTCGTCTCGTGCCAGCCGGTGCCCGGAGGGCCGATGGACCGGCCCGAGATTGTCGCCGCATTCGCTCTTGCCGCTTTGGCCGGCGGGGCTGCCGGGTTGCGCATCGAAGGTACCGAAAACCTGCGGGCGGTGCGAAAGCTGACCCCGGTGCCCATCATCGGCCTGGTAAAGCGTGATGTGCCGGGCAGTTTCGTGCGGATCACGCCTTTGCAGGAAGATGTCCGGACCCTGGCTGAGGCGGGCGCAGACATTATCGCCTTTGACGCGACGGACCGTGATCGTCCGGTGCCCCGGGCCGGCCTTGTGGCGGCGATCCACGGCGCGGGATGCCTTGCAATGGCCGATTGCGCGTTTCCCGAGGATGGCGTCGCTGCCCATGGGCTGGGGGTTGCGGTGCTTGGCTCCACCCTGTCCGGCTATACCGGCGGGCCGGTTCCAGAGGCACCGGACCTGCATCTGGTGACAGCCCTGCGCAAGACCGGTGGTTTCGTGATTGCCGAAGGGCGCTATCACAGCCCCGCCATGGCGGCGCGGGCGCTTCTGGCGGGTGCGGACGCCGTTGTCGTGGGGTCCGCCATTACCCGCACCGAACATGTGACCGGATGGTTCGCCGATGCCCTGGCGGCAGCCGGTGCAGCGCCGAAAGGAACGCAGGATGCGCCGTCGCTGGCCGTTGACCTGGGTGGATCCAAGCTGCTGGTGGCCCTGGTTCAGGGGGCGACAGTGCTTGACCGGATCGAAGCTGCAACCGACCGTGATGCCGGACCCGAGGCCTGGGTGCGCCAGATGGCCGACCTTGCCCGGCCCTGGACCGGGCGCTTCGCCAGCGCGGGCGTGACGGTCACGGGCCTGATCAAGGACAACCACTGGCGCGCCCTGAATCCGGGGACCCTGGCCTTCGAAGGACGCTTTCCTTTGCACAGGGCGGCGAGCGCGGCTTTGGGCGTGCCGGTGGCGCTGGCCAATGACGCGCAGGCTGCGGCCTGGGGTGAATTCGCCCATGGCGCGGGCGAGGGTAAGGATGTCGTCTTCCTGACCGTCTCGACCGGGGTCGGCGGCGGGGTTGTTGCCAATGGCCGTCTGCTGCAGGGGCGCGGCGGGGTGGCGGGCCATTTCGGGCAGGTCATGCCCCTGCCGGAGGGCGACGGGACCAGGTTCGAAGATGGTGCCTCGGGCCGCTGGATTGCTGCCGAAGGGGCGCGGCTTGGTCTGGCGCCGGATGCGCGCGCGGTCTTTGCGGCGGCCGCCGCCGGCAATGCCGCCGCCGATGCCGTGATCGAGACGTCGGCGCGCCGTGTTGCCCGGCTGGCCCACGACCTTCAACTGATGTTCGATCCGCGCTTCACCGTGATCGGCGGTGGGGTCGGGTTGGCTTCTGGCTACATCGACCGTGTGGCCAGGGCGGTGGCGCATTTGCAGCCGTTGGTGCGCCCCACACTACGTTCCGCAGCGCTTGGCAGGGATGCCGGCGTCATCGGAATTGCCGATCTTTCAAGACAAAGACACCCAAACAGAGAGGAAAACCCATGACCTTCAGGACCTGTCTCCGCGCCGGTGCCGCAGCGCTGGCACTTGTTGCAAGCGGTGCCGCCAATGCCGAAGTAACCGTACTCGGCTGGCCCGGCGGCCCCGAAGAAGCGGCCCTGCGTGCCGTGACCGAGCTTTACAACGCCAGGGCCGATCTGGCAGAGGAAAACAAGGTGGAGCTGCTGTTCACCTCGCGCGACGGTTTTTTCGACAAGCTGCAGGTCGACCTTGCCGCAGGCAGCACCGCCTTTGACATCAACCTGATCGCCACCTATTCGATCGGCCGCTATGCGCCGTTCATGGACCCGGTCACCCTGTCTGACCAGGCCGGGGCCGTCTTTGGCGATACGGTCCTCAAGACCATGCAGTTCGACGGTCAGCAGTATGGCGTCCCGACCGACCTGTCGCTGCACTTCCTTTACTATCGCACCGACCTGATCGACGCGCTTCTGGCCGATGACGCCGCAAAGGCGAAGTATTCGGAAATTGCGATGAAACATCTCGGCAAGGCGATGGAACCCAAAGCCCCCGCCGACTGGACCTGGGAGGATTTCGTTGCCAACGCGCTTTACTTCACCCAGTCGATCAACCCCGAAAGCCCCACCCGCTATGGCACGGTGATCCAGGCCAAGAACCTGTTGTTCAACATGATGGTGTTCCATTCCTGGCCGCGCAGCTATGGCGGCAACTGGATGGCTGACACGGGCGCGATCACCGTCGACAGCGAGGCCTTCCGCACCGCGCTGTCGCAGGCCAAGATGCTGTTTGACCTTGGCGCGACCCCGCCCGATTCCACATCCTATGAATATGCCGAGGCGAATGCGGCCTATGCATCGGGCCAGGTGGCGGCCATGGTGCAATGGAACGCGGCGGCGGGCGAGTTGACTGCGGCCCAGGCCGCGACGGGAACCACCGCGCCGCCTGCCGGTCCGGACGGGCGCTTTACCCATATTCATGGGCTGGGCCTTGGTCTGAACAAGGCGGCTGAAAACAAGGATGGCGCGATTGCCTTCCTGCAGTGGCTGTCAACCGAAGAGGCCGCCCTTGCCTACGCCAAGGCGGGCGGTGCGCCGGGCCTTGCGTCAGAAACGGCGGCCAAGCTGGCGGCTGACCGGCCCGATCTGGTTCAGGTCGGTGAATATGCCTCGACCTACGGCTTTGTGATGAACGGCGGCACTTCGGAAAATGCGCTGTCGGTCTACGAAGCGCAGGCCAAGGAGTTCACCGGCTACTGGGCGGGTACCCAGGATCTGGACACGGCGCTGAAGAACACCGCCGCAGCGATGACGGATCTGCTGAAGTGACAGCAGCGGGCACGGGCGGCATGATCTGCCCGTGCCTGACCCGAGGAGTGGACATGACGCCGGGACGATCTGTCGAAAACGCCCTGCTTGCCGGGCCCTTGGTGCTGTTCCTGCTGGCAGTTCTTGGTTTTCCGACCGTGCTGAGCCTGGTCTACGGCTTTTCCGAAACCGGCTTTCAGACGCTGACCGCACCAGAATTCTCGGGGTTGAAGAACTTCCGGGATGTTACTGCCGACCCGACTTTCTGGCAGGCGGCCTGGTTTTCCCTGCGCTTCGGGGCGATCACGGCGCTTTTGCAATGCGGGCTGGGCCTGGCCCTTGCGGTCTATCTGGCACCCTTGGCCCGGGCGCATGGCTGGACGGTTGCCATCCTGATCATCCCGATGATTGTGGCCCCGGCGATGATGGGTCTGATGTATCGGCTGGTCCTGCACGAATTCGCAGGTCCTGTTCCCCATTACCTTTACAGCTGGTTTGGCTGGTCCCCGTCGTTCCTTGGCCCGGCAAACGTGTTCAAGACCGTTGTCGTGGCCGAGACGCTGCAATGGACGCCGTTTGCTTTCCTGCTGTTCCTGACCGCCTACCAGTCAATCCCGCAAGACCTGCGAGAGGCGGCGGCGGTTGACGGCACCCGGCCCTGGCGGCTGTTCTGGAAGATCGAACTGCCGCTGATGATGCCCACGGTCTTCGTGGCGCTTTTCATCAGATTCATCGACGGGTTCCGGGTTTTCGACAACATCTACACCCTTGTCGGCGCGGGTCCGGGCGGGTCCACCACCTCGATATCGATCTATATCTATGAGACCTTTCTGCGCCGGGGCGAGATTGGCAAGGCACTGGCGGCCGCCATCCTTCTTTTTGCCACGGCCTTTGTGCTTCTTTCCGTTGCGCAGCGGCTGCTGCGGGGGCGGGCACCATGAAGCCGCGCCTGACCCTGCGCTGGATCGTCTTTGCCATCGCAGCTTTCGCGATGAACTTCCCCGTGCTGGCCACCCTGATCACCGCCTTCAAGCCGCCGGGCGAGGTGTCGCGGAACCCCTCGCTGTGGATCAAGGCGCCGACGCTGGAGAACTTTGCCACGGTCCTGACGGTCAGCGACCGTTTGAATGTCTACCACTACCTGTGGAATTCCGCCGTCGCCGCCCTGATCGGGGCCCTGCTGCCGATGATCGTGGCCTTTCCGCTGGCCTGGGCGATGGTGCGGCGCGGCACGGGTCGCAGCGTGCTGTTTCCGCTGGTGGTGAACCTGCGCGCGCTGCCGCTGATCATCTTTGCCATCCCGCTTTACATGATGTACTCGGTGATCGGCCTGCTGGATACCAGACTGGGGCTGGGCCTGATCCTGGCCGTTGTCAATCTGCCTCTTGCGCTGCTGATGCTGGTCAACGCCGTGGCCGAAATTCCGGCCGAGATCGAAGAGGCGGCACATATGGACGGTGCCCGAGTGCCGCGGCTTTTGATCAAGGTCGTCCTGCCGCTGTGTCGCCCGGCGCTGATCACCACCTTCGTTTTCGGTTTCATCACGGCATGGAACGAGTTTCTGTTCGGCCTGATGCTGACCACCCGCGATGCCGTGCCGATGACGGTCGGGGCCTCGTTCTTCTTTGCGACCTCTGGCGGCGGAGTCCAATGGGGTACCGCAGCGGCTGTGATGGTTGTGGCCGCGCTGCCCCCGCTGGTACTGGGCCTTGTGATGTTCCGACGGATCAGCGGCTCGATGGTTGCAGGGGCGGTCAAGGGATAGAACATGGCGCAGCTTCGCATCGAAAACCTGACCAAGCGCTTTTCCGGACAGATCGTGACGCGCGACGTGTCGCTGGTGGTCGATGACGGCGCATTCTGCGTGTTCGTCGGACCGTCGGGCTGCGGAAAATCCACCCTTCTGCGGTTGATCGCCGGGTTGGAATCCGCAGATTCAGGCCGCATCTTCGTCGATGGCCGGGATGTGACCGATGCCCCGGCCTATGACCGTGATCTGGCGATGGTCTTTCAGACCTATGCGCTTTATCCGCATATGTCGGTGCGCGACAACATTGCCTTCGCCCTGCGCACTGCCAAGCGGCCCGAGCCGGAGGTCGCCGCCAAAGTGGCCGAAGCAGCCCGCATCCTGCAGCTTGAACCCTATCTTGACCGGAAACCCGCAACGCTGTCCGGTGGCCAGCGCCAGCGCGTCGCCATCGGGCGGGCCATCGTGAAAGCCCCGAAGCTGTTTCTCTTCGACGAACCCCTGTCCAACCTTGACGCTGACCTGCGTGTCCACATGCGGCTGGAGATTGCCCGGTTGCACAAGGACCTGGGCGCGACAATCGTCTATGTAACCCATGACCAGGTCGAGGCGATGACGCTTGCCACAAAGATCGTCGTCCTGCGCGACGGCAGGATCGAACAGATGGGCAGCCCGCTGCAGCTTTACGACGATCCCGACACCCTTTTTGTTGCAGGCTTCATCGGCAGCCCGAAGATGAACTTTCTGACCGCCCGTCTGCAGGGCGGGTATCTGAGTCTCTCCGAATGCGACGGGCAAAAGATCAGATGTCCGGAGCCTGGATTGGCCCTTGCCGACGGGGCCGGGGTGACCGTCGGCCTGCGACCGCAGGTCCTGGGGCGTACCGGGGACCAGTCACTGGAAGGGATGATCGAGATCGTTGAGCATTTCGGTTCTGATTCTCTGGTCCACGCCCGCCCCGCCGGGTCCACACGGCTGCTGACGGCCCTTGTGGACAACGGACGGGAACTGGCCTCTGGCCATAGGTTCGAAGCCCGCTTCAGGACAGAAGACCTGCTTTTTTTCGATCAGGCCGGACAACGGATAAGGTGACGCGGAAATCCGGCGGCACGGGTCATGGCAGGTCAGCCGGGTTGATCCGCGCGGTCGTACAAGCTGACACGGCAGGCGATCAAGCCCACAAGGCGTTCGGGCGACGGCAGGGGGGCCGCATCTTCCGCACCGCAGAAATAGCGCTGACGCGTTGCAGCTCTGACAGGGTGCTGAAACAGCATCCCGGTCGTCTGCCGGGCGGGGCAATCTTCCCGATCCGCAAGAAAGAGGGGGTGCCGCTCCGGGCGGACAAGGAAACGCCCTGCGGTTCTCCGCCCGCGCGGGACAATGCCACAAGGGCCGTCTCCACCCGCGTAACACGAGGCCAGCGTCCGCCGGGGGCGGGTCGGGCGTGCTGCATGCGCACCGCAGGGCCGGGGCGATGGCCCCTGGCCAGACCGCACGGGGCCTGCGGAAGGGTTTCCTGCCGTCCAGCCAGCGGTCCATGCGGTTGGCACGTTTTCAGCAGCCTGTTAAAGGGAACGGGACACCGTTTCACTGGCCCTTCATGCACATGTGGGAGCGTTCCGTTTCAAGGACCTTCTCATCGATTGCGGGCACGGGCATAAACTGGCCCTGAGCGAACGTCATGCCGACCCGAAGCAGCAAAGGCACAGTTCTAGAGATGACCTTCACCCCCACCGGCTATAACCCGTATGATTTCGCCAACCGCCGCCACATCGGCCCCTCGCCCGAAGAGATGTCCGACATGCTGAAGGTGGTGGGCGCGCCCAGCCTTGATGCGCTGATTGCGCAGACCGTTCCGGACTCGATCCGCCAGACAGATGCGCTGCCCTGGGCACCGCTGGCCGAGCACGAGTTGCTGGCGAAAATGCGCGAGGTGGCGGCACAGAACCGGGTGATGACCAGCCTGATCGGGCAGGGCTATTACGGCACCGTCACGCCGCCCGCGATCCAGCGCAACATCCTGGAAAACCCCGCCTGGTACACCGCCTATACCCCCTACCAGCCGGAAATCGCCCAGGGGCGGCTCGAGGCGCTGCTGAACTACCAGACCATGGTCGCCGACCTAACCGGCCTGCCCGTCGCCAATGCCAGCCTGCTGGACGAGGCGACGGCCGCCGCCGAAGCCATGACCATGGCCGAACGCAGCGCCAGAACCGCAGCGCGCGCCTTTTTCATCGACCGCAACTGCCACCCGCAGACCATCGCCGTGATCCAGACCCGCGCGCGCCCGCTGGGGATCGAAACCATCGTCGGCGACCCTGAAAAGATCGACGCTGCGGCGGTTTTCGGCGCCATCTTCCAGTACCCCGGCACCTATGGCCATGTGCAGGATTTCACCGCACAGATTGCGGCGCTTCACGCGGCCAAGGCGATTGCCATTGTCGCCACCGACCTGCTGGCGCTGTGCCTGCTGAAGGAACCGGGTGCCATGGGGGCCGATATTGCCGTGGGATCGTCCCAGCGCTTTGGCGTGCCGATGGGCTATGGCGGCCCGCATGCCGCCTTCATGTCCTGCCGCGACGAACTGAAGCGCGCCATGCCGGGCCGCATCGTGGGCGTGTCGGTTGATGCGCGCGGCGGGCGGGCGTACCGGCTGTCGCTGCAGACGCGCGAGCAGCATATCCGGCGCGAAAAGGCCACGTCCAACGTCTGCACCGCCCAGGCGCTGCTGGCGGTGATGGCCGGCTTCTACGCGGTGTTTCACGGGCCGAAGGGACTACGCGCCATTGCCGAGCGTGTGCATTTCCTGACCAACCGACTGTCGCGCGCGCTGCGGGCCGCCGGGGCAAAGGTTGCGCCCAGGGCCTTCTTCGACACGCTGACGGTCGAGGTGGGCGTGGGCCAGGCCGGCATCCTGGCCGCCGCCCGGCACGAAGGGCTGAACTTCCGCAAGATCGGCACCGACCGGGTTGGCATCACGCTGGACGAGACGACCGACGAGAAGGTTCTGATCCGTGTGCTGCGCGCCTTCGGCATCGATGGGGTGCCGCCGCACCGCGCCATGCTGGGCTTCCCCGAGGCGATGCTGCGCCAGACCGACTATCTGACCCACCCGGTCTTTCACATGAACCGGGCGGAATCCGAGATGATGCGCTACATGCGGCGTCTGTCGGACCGCGATCTGGCGCTGGACCGCGCGATGATCCCGCTGGGGTCCTGCACGATGAAGCTGAACGCGGCGGCCGAAATGATGCCCGTAACCTGGCCCGAATTCGGCTCGCTCCATCCTTTTGCGCCGCGCGATCAGGCGCAGGGCTATCACCAGGCTATTGCCGATCTGGCCGACAGGCTGTGCGTGATCACCGGCTATGACGCCATGTCGATGCAGCCCAATTCCGGTGCCCAGGGCGAATATGCGGGGTTGCTGACCATTCAGGCCTATCACCGGTCGCGCGGCGATCATCACCGCGATGTCTGCCTGATTCCGGTCTCTGCGCATGGCACCAATCCGGCCAGCGCCCAGATGGCCGGCATGAAGGTGGTGGTGGTGAAATCGGCCCCGAACGGCGATGTCGATCTGGACGATTTCCGCGCCAAGGCCGCCGGGGCGGGCGGGGCCCTTGCCGCCTGCATGATCACCTATCCCTCGACCCACGGCGTATTCGAGGAAACGGTGCGCGAGCTTTGCCGGATCACCCATGACCATGGCGGGCAGGTCTATATCGACGGGGCGAACATGAACGCGATGGTCGGCCTGGTGCAGCCTGGTGCCATCGGCGGCGATGTCAGCCACCTCAACCTGCACAAGACCTTTGCCATCCCCCATGGCGGCGGCGGCCCCGGCATGGGGCCCATCGGGGTCAAGGCCCATCTTGCGCCCTTCCTGCCGGGGCATCCTGAAACCGGCGGGGGCGAAGGGCCTGTCAGTGCGGCACCCTTTGGATCGGCTTCGATCCTGCTGATCTCCTGGGCCTATTGCCTGATGATGGGCGGGCCGGGCCTGACGCAGGCGACCAAGGTGGCGATCCTGAATGCCAATTACATCGCCGCCCGGCTGCGCGGGGCCTATGTCGTTCTGTTCATGGGCAACAGGGGCCGCGTCGCCCATGAATGCATCCTGGACACCCGCCCCTTTGCCGCAGCGGGGGTGACGGTGGATGACATTGCCAAACGCCTGATCGACAACGGCTTTCACGCGCCGACCATGAGCTGGCCCGTGGCGGGCACGCTGATGGTGGAACCCACCGAGTCTGAAACCAAGGCCGAGATCGACCGCTTCATCCTGGCGCTGCTGTCGATCCGCGAGGAAATCCGCGCGATCGAGACGGGCGCGATCGACCGCGACAACAATCCTCTGAAGCACGCCCCCCATACGGTCAACGATCTGGTGGCGGACTGGGACCGGCCCTACAGCCGCGAACAGGGCTGCTTCCCGCCGGCCAGCTTCCGGGTGGACAAATACTGGCCACCCGTGGGCCGGGTGGATAATGTCTATGGCGACCGCAACCTGGTCTGCATCTGCCCGCCCGTGGAAAGCTATATGGATGCGGCGGAATAGGGTCGCGCGCAGCCTCTGACGGCAAATCTTCTGCGAAGATTTACGCCCCGGAATTTTCGCAGAAAATTCGTCCCCAACGCGGCAAAGGTTGGGGCGCTTCGCGTCTTGAACGCCGGGGCTTTGCCCATATATTACATTTGTAAATACAAATGTAGGGGGGTGCCATGTCAGAGGCCATCAGGCTCACCTGCACCACCTGCGGCCAGTCGAACCGCGTTCCACTGGCCCGTCTGGCCGACAAACCGAAATGCGGCCATTGCGGTGACCTGTTGGTGACCGGGACGGTGGCCGAACTGGACTTGCGCATCCATGACAAGGCGACGCGCGACGATGATCTGCCGCTGCTGGTCGATTACTGGGCCCCCTGGTGCGGCCCCTGCCGCGCGATGGCGCCCGAGTTTGCGCGTGCCGCCGCCAGCCTTGCGCCGATGGCCCGTCTGGCCAGGATCAATACGCAGGACCATCCGGAGGTTTCGGGCCGCCTCGGCATCCGGGGCATTCCGCTGCTGATCCTGTATCATCGGGGACGCGAAGTGGCCCGCCTTGCCGGTGCGCGCCCCGCTGCCGGGATTGCCGCCTTTGTTCGCCAGTCCCTGCCGCAGCCCGCCTGAGCGCCTGCGCCCGCCTTGACAACCCCCGCCCCATCCGCCAGATAACGCCGCAATGGGGTCGTAGCTCAGTTGGGAGAGCGCGTCGTTCGCAATGACGAGGTCAGGAGTTCGATCCTCCTCGGCTCCACCATATCGCTTGAAGCGGGCAGATCGCCCGGAATTGCTTGTGCGGTCATGACGGCCCCCGGGGGCGGGCGGGGTGCGCCCTGTCATGCGGTGGTTACGGCATCCTGCCCCTGGCCGGACGGCGCAGGGCTGTCGCCGCGTCGGCACATCCGGGCCACCCGCGCAGCCAAACCCTGCGTCTTTCCGGGGGGGTGCCCCGGAGGTGCGGCCAGAAAACGGGCTGGCAGGCGGCGCGGTTGACCTGACGGGTCTTTCGTGTTTGTGCAGGCTGATCTTCAACCCCATGCAAGGGCTGGACCAGACCGTGACCGATCTGACATGCTTCAAGGCCTATGACATCCGGGGCCGTCTGGGCACAGAGTTGACCGAAGACATCGCGCGGCGCATCGGCCGTGCCTTTGTGGCGGCGCTGGGTGCCCGCCGTGTCGTTGTGGGGCGCGATTGCCGGGCCTCTTCGCAGGGTCTGCTGCAATCGTGCATCGACGGGCTGGTGGCGGGCGGGGCCGAGGTGATCGACCTTGGCCTGTGCGGGACCGAAGAGATGTACTTTGCCGTCACCCATTTCGCCGCTGACGGCGGGATCGAAGTGACAGCATCGCACAATCCCATCGACTACAACGGCATGAAACTGGTGCGCAAGGGGTCGGCCCCCCTTGATGCGGCAACGGGACTGGCGCTGATCAAGGCCCTTGCCGAAGCAGACGCGCTGCCTGCGGTACCGGGTGGCCGGGTCCGACCGGGCGAGGGTGCGCGCGCGGCCTATGTCGCGCGCGTGCTGTCCTTTGTCGATCCGGCGGCGTTGCGCCCCATGACCATCCTTGTCAACGGCGGCAACGGCGCGGCCGGCCCCACCTTTGACGCGATTGCCGCCGCACTGAAGGTGGCCGGGGCACCGCTTGGCTTCGTGCGGATGCATCACGACCCGGACGGGTCCTTTCCCAACGGCATTCCCAACCCGCTGCTGCCCGAAAACCGGCCTGTCACCGCTGCGGCGGTGGTTGCTGCCGGGGCGGATATGGGCGTTGCCTGGGACGGCGATTTCGACCGCTGCTTTCTGTTCGATCACACCGGGCGCTTCATTGCGGGGGAATATATCGTGGGTCTGCTGGCGCAGGCCTTTCTGGCCAGACAGCCGGGTGCCACGATCATCCACGACCCGCGCGTGATCTGGAACACGCAGGATGTCGTGGCACAGGCGGGCGGCCGCGCCGTGCAGGCCCGCACCGGGCATGCCTTTTTCAAGCAGGCGCTGCGCGACACCGGTGCCGTCTATGGTGGCGAGATGTCGGCCCATCACTATTTCCGCGACTTCATGTGCTGCGACAGCGGGATGATCCCCTGGCTGCTGGTGGCCGAGCTGGTCGGGCGTTCGGGACAATCCCTGTCAAGGCTGGTGTCGGACCGCATGGCGGCCTTTCCATCGTCCGGCGAGATCAACTTCCGCCTCGATGATCCGGCTGCCGCCATCGCGCGCATCGAGGCGGCCTTTGCCGCAAAGGCGCCCGCGCGGGACGAAACCGATGGTCTGAGCCTTGTGTTCGACGACTGGCGGCTGAACCTGCGCCGGTCGAATACCGAGCCGCTGCTGCGCCTGAATGTCGAGGCAAGGGGGCAAGAGGCCGAACTGCAAGCCCGGGTGGCGCAGGTGATTGCCTTGATCGGGGCCTCGCCCGAAACCGCATGATCCTGCAGCCCTGCCGGTGCCGGGGCGCGGACATGCCCGCCTTGGGTTTCGCCGCGCCCCGGCTGCGCTTTGGCCCCGTCCGGATGACCCTTGGCAGGGGTGTTGCAACCGCGTTGCGCAAAGGGCGCGTCCGCATTGGCTTTGGTGCGGGCAAGCGGCCCCTGCCGTCAGGCGGGGTGGTGCCGGGGCGGTCGGGTGCGGCAGGGGCCGCGCGCCCGCCCCCGCCATCGGCTTTGGCCCGGTGCCGAAACAGCAATTTGGCCGCTGGGCCGCCGGGAAACTCTGCGTGATCCGGGGACAGGGATTGCCCCTTTGGGCGGGATCAGGGAACGCAGCGCGTTTCCCCACCCGCGCGGCACGGTGCCAACCGGACCGACAGGTCCGAGAGGAACGCAGGCCAGCGCCCGACCCGGCAGGGGCGAAGCGCCCGCCGGGGGCGGGGCGGGCGCTGGCCGGGGGCTTTGGGCCCCCGGCTGGTCCTGATCCCACTGTGGCGCAGTGTCAGGGGCGATGGCCCCTGCCATTGAAGCGGTGAGG